>NEXD01000039.1 GCA_003019595.1 Candidatus Marsarchaeota G1 archaeon BE_D | reverse complement strand
AGAGTTGGTCCAAAACGAAGAGGAATAGCGGTAGGATTAAGTCTTTTCGTGTTCATGCTCTCTACTGCGGTTGTGCTCTCATCAGTTGTCTCCCACATGGGCAGTGGACCCGCATATTCTTCACTGCCAATATCTACGCTTAAGAAAGTGAACAACCTGAATGGCGCGGTTTTTGAGCAAGTGATTGGTAATCCGCAACAGATCATTCCAATTCTCCGGCAAGAAGGTGTGACGGGTGTGGTGATTCTTCTTGGTGATACGATAGCGCAAATCCTTCAAGCCAGCTTGTAAACGAAGTTAATGCGTACGACCAAGCGGGATTTCTTGTCAACTTAGAGTGGAACTTTCAGGGAGGATGGGGCAGACTTTACGACATGAATCCTTATGTGTACAACTACGTGCAGCAACACCCAAGCGAAGGCTGGGCCTCTTTTGAAGACACGCTTGTCAACTTATCGAGCTTACCGAAGCCTTCGCAAGAGCTACCGAATGGAACCCTTGTGGTTTTCCTGCAACATGCTGAGTATTACGTGTATCAGTTTTACTCTGCTTCAAATTTCACGTGGCTTTATAATGAAACTTCTTTAATATTATCGAGGAATTACAACAGTAATATCGAAAATGGGCTCCCAGTGCCTTATGGTCATTATCACGTTTTCTATAATTCTACGGGGCTTTATTTGGCAATCAACACGCACTACACACCCAAAATTGTGTACAATTTGCACTGGATCAGCTTCGATAACGACGCGCAGGGTAGAGTGAACTGGGCGTCGCTTTTCTTTTCTGATTCTTTTAGCGCATGGCAGACCGCTTGGACTCAGTTCTGTCAGTTTTGGGCGGGTAAGATAGCTGTTACGCAGGCGGATAATTCGGGTGTGCCTAGTTACGACGCAAACCCAGCGATAATTCAGTACTTGGAAAACACCTACCACTTCAACTTCAGCTTTGAAGGGTGGGGAACTCCAACTCAAAGCAACCAGCTTTGGCTGTGGGAGCAGTACAATCTTCTCAAGAACTTCGCTTTAATGAAATTAAATATCGCACATGAATATGGCATACTAGTGGAAACAGGAACGAGTGACATGAGCATTGGTGTGAACTTCATGCCTACGGACATCTTTGCAAGTTGGCCAGGTTCTCCAATCTACGAAAGCGTTTTCGGAATCTTTTACAACGCAGGCTGGCGTAGCGGGATGAACTTCACAAGATACGTGGGAATAGTGGACTGGGAAGGAAGCCCTCCTTCTACTCAAACAATAGCGGATTACTTTAACATGACAATCCTAGCAGCTGAGGAGGCACAGCCGACAGGTGCACTTATAGAGTTAGACTGGCAGTTTCCAACAAATCAGACCACGGCGCAGGACATTTCCGCTTTAAACTACTGGATACAAAGGTTTCACGCGGCTCTTTATTGGGGTGGCTATCTTTCTAGTATCGGCGCCCAAAGGTACTCTTTAGGAACGGTTTACTTACAAGGAAACTATCCTTTTGCAAGCGGAAGGCCTTGGGGTGCAGGCGGTCCGCTATTTTCCACCCCGTTGCAGATTCAAGCGTTTGACTTTGGTGATTTGGGAAAGTGGATGTCTATTTCGGCGTTTAACCAAACAGGGGTAAGCCAGTGCTCCCCTCAAGGTTACTTTATGGATATGAGCACAGGGCTATGGGCGTGTGGTGGGCTTGCGATTGCGCAGGAATCTGTTAAAGCGCTTCCGTTTTTTGCGTCTTTAATCGGTAAGTCCTCGGCTTTTTACGTAAGGAACAACTTTAACACCTACGTTTTCCAAAGTGGTGGTCTTTACTACGTGCTGATCAATCCTTCTTACGGCGGAGAGGTGAATGGGTACACGCTTGGTGGCGTTCCCATCATCGAACCACCCTACGTTAACTTCAGCTACTACCACTTACCTGGTTATAACGCGTACGATGTAGCATCACACACGCTCATCCAAAACAACACCCTGATACCGAGTAACGGTTATATCGGTACCCTTGTAGTGCTTGTTCCTAGTGGCTTTCAGGGTACGTCATTGGTTTGGACAAGCGCTTGGAACTTTTCCGCTCAAAACGGAAGCCTTTACCTTGCAAATCCACCGCAGGGTGCAAACTTGAGCGCTCTAATAGTATCTTCCCAACCCATCGCAAGCTTTGTGGCAAACACAACTCTTCAAATTTTTTCGCTTTTGACAAATAAAAACACCACCTTAATTCATTCGGAACAGTCAAACCAATTGTACTTCTATTACATCAACTTACCTACGCTTAACGCAGTGACGATCAAAGCAGTTCAGCCAACTACAACGACAAGCTCTAACACCCAGTCTTCTACAAGTTCACCATCGACGAGTGCTACAAATATTACGAGTTCTCAAAGCTCTACCACAACTTCAACAAGTTCTACGACAACCACAACAAGTGCATCCACTACGACAACTCAAAGCTCTACCACAACTTCAACAAGTTCTACGACAACCACAATTACTTCAACTCAAACCACTTCCTCATCAACGCAAACATCAACTACCACCCAACACACGACAAGCTCTACTACGACAAAAGATTCAAAAACAACTACTACTAACACGCAAGCCTCTCAAGGTGTGACATCGCCGACAAGTTTGGTTAGCTCCTCGACTTCAACTTCTTCTAAACAATTTATGACTCAAACGACACAAACAAGCGTACAAAGTAGCGACGCATATTCAGTCGCGCCTAGTAGCGAATCGAGTGAATTTTCTGGTTTGCAAAAGATCTTTGGTTCTAGTGCCACAGAAGGAACTCCACTCTTTGGCTTACTCAAAAAAGAGGCAATTCCTGCTTTGATAATTTTAGTGATCGTTAGCTTACTTGTGTTTATGCTAAAGAGCTCTCATGTGTACTATACGCTGACTAAACAAAGGTGATTTACCATTTCCAAGCCTTAAGTTAAGCTCTCCAAAAATCCCAAAAGGGTGCGCAACCCGAAAAGCTTCGGGTTAAAAATACGAGCGCCCGCGGTGTGCGGGAAGACCTGTAGTCACAGAAGCCTTATAACTCGAAAAGAGACGTGCATGTGAAAAAGGCGCAAAGCTCTTAAGGTGGGTTGCTCGAACAAATCCCAAAAACTTTATCGAAGGGTTTTGTATTATACCTGAGTTGTTTTACGCCGTGTAATGAAGCTTTTTCAAAAGCTTATGCTACTTGATGCTCTGCTATTATCCATTTTAGGGTTTGCCTAAGAGGATGCTTAGCTTTTTAGAGCAGGATAGTCAAAAAATTATTGATTAATTTAAAAAATTAAAATAATGTGGCATGAGCAATTTATTTGGCTTGGATGTATTAACGAAATCTTTCAGGTTGCTTAGAAGCACAAAAAACTGGTACGAGATATTGTTGTATCACGCAGGTTTAAAGAAACGTGTTATACTAAAAACACGGAAGGGAGTAAGCTTTCTCTATATACCTGGTTTCTTCAATCTTGAACATATTTGTGAAGAACCTTATAGACACGTGAATGTTTGGGGGAAGGATGTGATAGACGTCGGCGCTTTCAATGGTGATTCAGCGATTTACTTTTCTTTAAAGGGTGCGCGCAAGGTGTACGCCTTTGAACCGTTTCCAATGTGTTTCGAAATCGCACGACAAAATATAAAAATAAATGGCATAACCAACATTGTGCTTTTCAATCAAGGCTTGGGTGCTAAAGAAAAATATGTAAGAATAGATCCACAATACAAATCCTCCACGAACAGTTCAATAAGAGAGTTCGCTCATGGGAAACCCGTACTTATTAGAACGCTTAAATCAATTGTGAACGAATTACAACTCAAGGATGCGGTTCTAAAGCTTGATTGTGAAGGTTGCGAATACGAGGTGTTAGCCCACTCTGAGTGCGATGTTCTTTACGCATTCACGGAAATAATTGTAGAGTATCACTATAAAGGATATGAAATGCTTGTAAAAAAGCTCGTTCAGTGTGGATTTAAAGTGAAATACCTAAAGGGAAACGGGGAAATAGTGGAAGGTGCTGTCCCAGATTTGGGAATGATTCTTGCAACTAGAAACTGACTCTCCGATTTTATATAGCGCTTTTAGTTTTATTATATGGAAACAAAAGAACAGAGTTTCATCTAGCTCATTATAAACCAATGGATGCAAATAACGATTGGTTTGTGTATCAGTGTAAGTGGAGGGAGAAAAATTGATAATTGTTGGAATTCCGGCTTTTAACGAAGAAAAATACATCGCAAAAGTTGTCTTACGTTCAAAGAAGCATGCCGACGAGGTGGTAGTGATTGACGACGGGTCGCAGGACATGACTGCTCAGATCGCGATGCAGATGGGTGCCAAAGTGATAAGGCATGCGAGGAATTTGGGAAAGGGAGAGGCGTTAAGAACGCTTTTTGAATACGCCATAGAAAGGAAAGCTGACGTTTTGATTACTCTTGACGGTGATGGTCAACACGATCCAGACGAAATACCAAAGTTGGTCGCACCCATTTTGGAGGGATATGATATAGTGATAGGCTCACGTTTCCTTAATAAGACAAGTGTTCCGCTATACAGAAGGTTTGGTAACAAACTCTTGAATCGCGCAACAAACATCGCACTAGATAAAAAAATGGAGCTTAGTGACACTCAGTCTGGTTTTAGAGCGTATAGAGTGAGCGTTTTAGAAGAATTGATTCCAAGCGAAAGAGGAATGGGAGCAGATTCTGAAATCGCAATTAAGGCAGCTCGACTTGGTTTAAGAATAAAAGAGGTGCCTATAAGCGTGACATATGGTGAAGACACTTCTACTTACAACCCAATTTATCACGCGCTTGATGTTTTCGCCACCACAATCAAGCTTGCTACAATAAGACATCCTCTACTTTTGTATGGTGCACCTGGAATTGCCACTTTTGGTGTGGGACTAGCGGTTGGTGTGTATGCGGCGTCCGAATACTTGACTTCCCGCTATATTTCCTTTGTTCTATCATATCTTGCGGTAACCTTGATTATCGTAGGTTTGCTTGCAACATTTACGGGTGTTATACTTTACACCATGATAACAGTCGTGCGTGATGCGAAGAAGGTTTTGAATTTAACGCCCACTAACGTTGTATTCGATTCTCAAGCTTTAAAGCAGGAAAACCGTTAAAAAGGGTAAAGACGATTGAGCCTAAAACCAATGCTTTTGTTTGCTTTGATCACCCTTTTGTTCGCTTTCCAAGCAATCGGTCTAAGAAGTTACTCTGCACTTTCTTTAAATCAGTCTGATTTTTTTAGGCCAACTGGAATTGTTGATTTGGGTTTTCAGAAACCTTTGAACACTAGCTCTTTAATGTGTAACATCACGGTTTACACACTTGATATAGGTCTCGATTTTGCGTCTAGCACAAACCTAACAGTGACTGGAAGTGGAAAAGCTTCTATTCAGCTTGATGCGGTATTAAGGATGTCCAAAGATTGGTACTATTTACAAAATGAGCTTGCTTTGAGCGAAAACACTCAGGGAGAGTTCAACGCATCCTTCTTGGTCAGCGTGTGGAATTTGAGTTCAAAGCGCTCGACCTTTTCCCCTCAGTTTTCTGTGCCCTCCGCTACTATTGTGTCAACTCCAAATGGATCGGTTTTGGTGTACGCTTTAAACGTTCCGTTTTTGGTTCGCGTTCCGTTTAGCTTTGAGCCAATGATATTCGTTGTGGCAAACCAAGGACAAATTACCATACATTTTTACGATTACCTTTTGCAGCAGCACTTTTCGCCATTTTTTAATGACTACCAAATTTCACTAAAAGGCATGCAAGCTTCATTAGTTACAGGTGGCCGTAACCCTGTAAACTACAATTTGTACCAGTGTGTGTTCGGCGGTGCCTTCGATCATGGGGTTACTCAAATAACTTCGCTTGATTCGCAGATGCTGCTTTACTACTTAAATGGAAGCTCTTATTCCGCGGTGCCCGAAGCCGTAGCGTATGGCTACGATAGCGCAGAGGGGGTTGGCGGAGTGGCGGCGTTTCCGGTATTTATTAACGGTGTTCCTCAGGTTATACTTTCAACTGAATTAAAGGGAGTCATTAACCTTTGGCCAATTTCCAACTATTTTGTAAAGCTTAATATTTCGAGATCGTCTTTCTTATTAATAGCAAACTCCAAGTTCTGGGTTCCACAGGGCATCGTCGAACTACCAGCCTTGCTCGGTAAAGCTGTTTTCAGTTTACCTCTTACGATTGAACCTTTTAACAAAACCATGTTTGAGCTAATTGCGCCACAAGTTCTACAAATAAATTCTACAGCTAGAGCTGTTCTTTCTTCAATAGAAGTAAATGGCTTGCCAACGAACAACTCAAGGATTTCTGGTTATGTGTTCGCGCCAATTTCGTTTTTCTTTAGTTACACCATGCAATATTACGTAAGCGTTCTAGGTCCAAATATAAGCATTCAGGGTTTTTACGACGCTGGTACGACACTAAAGGCGGACGCACCTCCACGTTTGGGAAATCCGATTACGCCAATGTCGTTCTACGGCTGGATTGGCACCTTTAACATAACTTCCGTAAGTTTACGCGTAACTGTTGAGCAACCAATACATGAGGTGGCCTACTATAAACAGAGCTATCTCAATCTCTACATCCTCATTGTCCTTATTGCGCTTATAACGCTTGTGACAGCTGTCACAATCAAAAGGGATTTGTAACAGATAATTTTTTTATTATATCCTTTATTTAGTTTAAATATATTGTTACACAGAAACAGTTTTATAACAATTTTTGATTATAATCATAAAAAACTATTATTATATATAAGAATTTACTTTAAGTTTCTGAACTCTTTTATAAGTAGTCCAAGTAAGAGTGGTCATGCAAAAAAATTCTAGCGTTAGAGACACTTTGGTAGAGTTTAACGATTCTGAGCTTCGCGCTTCTTTGCGTGTTTTACGTAAGAAGGCGATAAGGCTAAGGCTGTGGCTTTCCGCATTAAGTGACACGGAGCGTGGTTTGCTGAACGCAAGTCTTTGTGTAGAGAAAATAGGATTGCGGCTACGCTTTATACTTTCTGGAATCGTGGTAAAGCTCAGAAAGATAGTTCAAGAAGGGTATTTCTTACGCCTTGAGCAACTCGGGTTAGAGTCGGCAAGGCGTCTCGTAGAGTTCTTTTACGGTTCTTCTGAAAAAGCCAAAGAGCTATTACAAGACAGATGGTTTCTGAGGTATCACGGTTTGAGAATGGAAACTCTGAAAAAACTTGGATATGCACTCTGACTGGTGCACTAAATGAAAATAGTGCTTTACGTTTTAGACGGTTTGCAAGTGGACGCTTTAAACTCCATAGAAACACCAGAAAGTTTGGAGCTAAAAAAGAGAGCTGTTTTGGTTGAACAAGCGAACACGATTTACCCTAGTCTCACAGGCCCAGGACATGCATCAATCCTTACGGGTTTACTACCTTCTTCTCATGGTCTTATAAGTCACATGTACTGGGACTTCAGAAAAGGTCTTAAGAACATTTACTCGGATAGCGCTTTTCAAAGCTCTACACTGTTTGAACTGCTAGCTCAAAAAGGAATTAAGAGCGCAGGCCATGGTAACTATTTTAGAAGAGGAATTTCTGACGGCGCAAAAAAGAGGTTTCTTAAATGGATGGCGAACAAACTGGAAAGAGCGTCGTTTGTGACAAATGCGCTTGAAGCAATGCCTGTGGTTGAAAGATATCTCAAAAAAAGCGTAGCAGGTACGCTTAAAAATGTTCAAGATAAGGTTGTGAATTCTAACGCGACTGTGCATTATATTCTCGATAACTCAACCGATAAGGCATCCCACAAATACGGCCCGCTTTCAAGCGAATACCACAATGCGATAGAAAAGGGTTTGTGCACACTTCTTGACTTGATTAATGCGCTTGATTCCAAAGGGGAGCAGTACGTGGTTTTTGTGACTTCCGATCATGGACACACCACTGTTGATAGCAAACTGAACGCACAAGATATGGATCTTGGTGAAATTGGATTGCCGATTTTAAAAAGCAAGGTGATAAACGCCAATCTAATTTTGGAGTACGGTCAAGCTTCGACCGAAGCGGTGTGTGTTATAGTTTCGCGACATGTTCAGGTTTACCTTAAAGACAAATCAAAAACAAAAAAGGTTGCCGAGTGTCTTTTGAAAAAGGGCTTCTTTGATAGACTGCTAATTGGGGAAGAGATAGAAAAAATAGGCGTTTCTAATAAAAGAACAGGTGATATAATCGGTAGTCTAAAAGATGACTTTGGTTTTGTCGAAATGCCAATTGGTGTCAAAGGTGACCATGGTGGGTTTACCCAAAAAGAGATGAACGTGCCACTTTGGATCTTGGGTAATAAGATTGTTCCGCAAAAGATCAAACGAGCGGATGTGATTGACATCGCACCTACGATTTTTGCTTTACTTGGTTTAAACGGTGCAAAATTTGACGGTAGTGCAATCAAGCTTTACGCTTGAACCAACATTCTTTCACAGGGAAGAGTGGCTTAGCCTTCTTCAAAAGAGCTACGGTTATCAAAGGTACGACATCTCAAGTGACACATGGACAACACCGCTTTTAAAGGTTGAAGGTATTTTTGGTAAGCGCCTTATTTCCACTCCTTTTTCAGACTATGGTGGACCTATCGGCGAAGTTAACGCTAATGAACTTACAGATCTAGCAAAAGACGTTCTTGAGCGAACTAGCTGTGAATATTTGGAACTCAGAGTGAGTGACCACAACTTAAAATCGGCTCTTAACAGCCTGGGCTTTTGTGATTTGGCGCAGTATGCAACTCATCTGTTTGACGCACAGGAAGGTGGTATAGAGTGGTTGTGGCAAAACTCCTTAAGCAAAACCGCAAGGCGTTATGTGAGAAAAGCGCAAAAAGAGGGAATTGAAATCACCGAGGTTACCACAAATTCCGAATGGGAGTGCGCATATCAAGCTTATTTCAAGGCGGTAAAGCAGTTAGGCTCACCGTGTCACTCTAGGAACTTCTTTTTTGCTCTAAGGGAACTTCGCCCTCTATCACACGCCTACTTGGCAAGTTGCAACGGAAAGAACATTGGTACTGCTGTTTTTCTTACTGGTAATCAAAGTTTACATCTTTGGCTTATTTACTGCTTAAAAGAGTACAAGAAGCTCGGTGCGATTTATTTGCTTGACTGGGTTGGGATAACGCTAGCGCACAACCTTGGATTAAAGTACTTCGATTTTGGTCGCACAAGAATTGGTAGCGGAGTTGAGCTCTATAAGCATCACTGGAAGGGAAAGGACAAGCAAATTTATCATATAGCGCTTTTTAAAAAACGAAGGTCTTCCCCCGATCCGTCTCAATTAAAGTTTAGGATGTCATCAATTCTCTGGAGATTTTTACCAGACTCCGTGATAGCGAGGCTTGGACCTAAAATAATAAGGAGTATTGCGTTGTGATGCACGTGGCAATGGTGACATCCTATTATCCTCCAAGCACTGGAGGAATGGAGAGATTCGTTTACCAGCTTACGCAGAGGCTTAGAGCGAGGGGAATTAAAGTCACGGTTTTTACGGGCGATCATTTTGGTCGAACGAATCTTTCGGACGTTGTTCAATTGAGGACAAGAGCTGTGTTACTAGGCAATCCCTTGGTGCCTTCTTTGTTCAAGCTCTCTTTTGACAGTTATGACATTTTACACGCACATGACGAACACGCGCTCACGAGTAACGCCGTGGCTTTTGTGAAAAAGGAAAAGCCCTTTGTGATGCACTGTCATGGTAGTTTCAGCGGAGGAAGCTTCGCATGGAAGATGTTCGTTGAGTTTTATATGCACACTTTGGGTAAGTTCACTATTTCAAAAGCTGATGCTACAGTTGCGCTTTGTCCGACAGAGGCGCGCCAGCTTGCAAACTACGGTGCAAAGAATATCAGGATCATACCCAATGCGCTAAATCCAGATGAAGTAAATCTCAAGGCAGACCCGGAAATTTTTAGAACGCGCTACAATTTAAAGGGAAAAAGGATAGTTCTTTTTGTTGGCAGGTTGATTCCTCTGAAAGGCGCTCAGCTTATACCAAAAATAGCAAGTGATTTCAATGACGATGTCGTTTTTGCAGTCGTCGGTGATGGTCCGCTTAGAGCGAAATTGCTTCAAGAAATTAAAGAGAGAAAACTTAAAAACGTGATATCAACTGGTCGCGTTGATTCTCAGACACTATTTAGCGCTTACAACGCGTGTGAGCTCGTGATAGTTCCGTCAACTTCTGAGGGAATTCCAGCGGTTGTTCTTGAGGCTATTCTTTTTGGTAAACCTCTTGTGTGCTCTGACTTGCCAAATATAAGAGACTACTTTGAAAACGTGTGCTCTTTTGCAAAACCAGGGGATGCCAAATCTTTTGCTCAAAAAGTGAGTGAGGTTTTAAAAAAGCCTCCCCAAGATTCTCAATTAGAGCTTGCAAAAGAGCTAGTTTTTGAACGCTTTAATTGGGAGCGTGTAATACAAGACGTGCTCGATATTTACAAGGAAGTTGTAAACAAATGAAAAAAGACGTCAATCCTTCGGTTATAATTTTGGTTCTTGTTGTTTCTAGCATAGGAAGTATCGCCGCAGCGCTTGACATTGCGAATTACTTTTCATCGTTTGGACAACCTTCTATTGCGCTTCTAAACTCTCAAGGTTTTTCGCAAGACTATCCGAGCGTTCTGACAAACGGCACAAGCATAAATTTACTTCTTAGCATAACTCTTCCTAATGCGATTTCTAATCAGTATGCGATAGCTGTGTACGTTTCAAACGCTAGCGATTTTTCACATGAGGCACAGGCGCCAATAGGAAAATTGGTCGCAATTTTTGGTCTTCCAAAAGCGAGCAACGTGAGCTTTCCAATATCCATCACAATATGGTACAAAGTTGTGCACGGGCAAAAAATGGTTTACAAGATTGTGGTTAATGGAGTCAGCTTAAACGAAAGCATTAAAATAGACTATTCCCTTCTAGGCGTGTTCTTTCAACTTGTAAAAGTGCGCGGAAGTGGTTACACTTTCACGCATGAGTGGGTCAATCTGTGGTTAAACGTGAAATAAAATGAAAACTAGTTCAACACTACTTGTAACACTTTTAGGACCGTTACTTGGCGGTTTTATGTTTTACTATGGTTTACTTGGTAACTATGTTGTGCTTAGCATGGACGGTGCCGCACTTGTGATTGTTTCATTGGTTTATGCATTGACACCAAGACAAAGATTACCTGAGCCTGCCGTACTGAATGCTCTTCTTACTGACACATTGCTATTCAGAGAAACGCTTGACAAGACAGAAAATAGATCTGTGGTCTTTGATAAGGAAAGTGTGTATGTTTTTTTGAGTAATGGCAAAAAGCTATCTTTTGAACTGTCTCAATGTGAACTTGGTAAGCTTTGTAATACTCTTAAGAGTTCAGACGGTGAGTTTCGCGCGACACACACATTCTCCCAGTTTTTGACAAGGCAGGGCTTGGTGAGCGAAGTTTCAGTAAAAAACGGAAAAAACGACGTTTTACTAAAAGTCAAAGAACCGCTCCTCCTAACAAAGGTCTCACAGCCGTGCGATGTTGCTCTTTCTCCTTTGCTTTGTGTTTTGTGCTCGTGTGTTTCAAAGGATTTGGGAAAGAGTGTGAGCGTAATACACGTACAAAATGATGAGGACGAGCTAATCGTAAAGCTTGGTGAAGCGAATGAGAATTGATTCAGATAGGATGGTAAATCTTTCGCTTATCGCGATAACAGTGTGCGGAACACTTTTTAGGTTAATTCCTCCTCTTACAACGGTTGGTTTACCATTTTACGACCCGCACGGCTACTACCACGACATACTTGTGATGCAAAAAACGCATTCCGATCCTCTACTTTCTCCTTTCGGTTATACTGGTGAAGTTCCTTTGCTCGATTATATGCTTTATCTAGTCATGAGCTATAGCGGTCTTGATGCTCTTTCAACTACGAAGTGGGTGCAACCCTTGCTACTAAGTGTTGTAAACATACCAGCGATTTACTGGCTTACGGCACGCATAAGTAAAAGAAGGGACATAGGGTTAATAGGCGCATTACTGTTTGCGATTTCTGATGTAGGAGCTTTGAGAGAAAGCTACGCCATTCCTGAAGGAATCGCAACCGCTATTTTGCTTTGTATGGTAATCGCTCTCTTTAAGTTTGTTGAGAGTAGAAGTCCGAGCTGGCTACTTGTGTTTTCCGTGCTTTTACTTGGAGTTTTCACAGCGCACAACCTCACCCCCTTTATGTTCTTTTTAATTCTACTCGGTGTTACACCAGTTCTATCCAAAGTGGGTAGGGAAAGTAGTAGCTATTTGCTTATGCTACCTCTGAGCATAGCCGGCGTGTTTACCGCTTTTACTCCTCTTGGTGCAAGCATCGATCAAAATGCGTACGTTAGATACGCACAGCTTATCTCTTTGGCTTTTTCAAACGCCCAAGCAATTACAAGTGGTAGTGGCTTTGGCTCGCCGCTTGCGGGATACCAAACTGGTGGAGGGCAGAGCCTAATATCATTTATGGAGCTACACCTTATAACCGTTTTTACGCTAATGCTTGCTCTCTTTGCGCTATTAAAGTACTTGGCAAAGCCTAGCAGGGATCCGTTTCAAGCAATCGTCTTTGCTTGGCTTATAATCACGGGAGTCACGTTTGTAATGGGAGTTCTTGGCGACTCCCTTTTTGGTGCAAACAATCCGTTTTTTGGGTACAGGACTTGGATTTACCTTATGTTTCCCGCATCTATTGTCGCTGCGTACACTGTGCGCTCTCTTTTTACTCGAGGTAAAAAGCTTATGGTTCTAGGTACGCTTTGCTTGATCTTTGTTCTTTCGGTTTCAGCACCACTTACCGTACATTTTATTCAAAGTGATAGCGAGAATTTCGAGCTACTAGACGCACACGAGCTTGCCGTAAGTAACTGGCTAGTAAGCCACGTTACGCTTCCTTACACCGTTTATTCTGCTGGCGCCTTTACACCTACGATAAACGGTTCTCTTTTTGAAGCACCCAAAAAAGAATCAATGGCACTTCTTTTGGGAAATGCTACAGTTTGGCCACAGAATCTCACACATTACTACGTAATACTCTCGCAAAGAACTTTGGACTATCCTTTCGCATCTTCAAGTTACAGGGTGAACACCAACAAGTTTTATTCTCCGTTTTTTGACGTTGTTTACTCAAGCCAAACAGTATGGGTTTTTTCCAATGTGAATTTGTCTTCTATCCAGTACAACTTTACGATTAACAGTTTACAGGGAGATTAACATGAATTTGACAATAGTGTCGTTTTCTGGTAATTACCCTCTAGATGTTGGTGGTCCGCAATCTGTAGCGTATTACTTGGCCAAAACTTTACAGGAAAAAGGCGTAAACGTAAGCCTTTGGCTAAGATTTCCGTCGATGAAGAAGGAAACAGAGTGGAGTTTAACGCCAGAGGCCAAATTGTTGAAAGAAATGGGTGTTAATGTCAAAGCGATTTTTGCGAACTATTCGCCACTCTCCTTTTTGAGGTATCCTTTTTACATTGCCAAAGTTTCGAAACAAGCGGACTGCGAAAGCTGTGAGCTTGTTCATTTTAACTCACCTCCAGTTGACGCGGCATTATCGTTACCGAAAAAATTTGCATCACAAGGAATTCCCATGACAATAGCGATTCACGGAGGACTGTTTTACGAAAGCAAAAACTTTTTGGGACGTCTTCTCTTTAAGAGGCAGGCAAAGCTGTTCAAAGCCGCGGTTGTTTTTAATTCTTTCTCAAAAGAGATCGCACTCAGAAACGGTTTTTCAGAAGAAAGTGTAAAGGTTATTCCAAACGCTGTTGATGTGAAAGCGATTGAAAGCTTGGAGGCTGAAGCTCTTTCTGGTGAGCCTTCCGTGTTTTTTTCGGGAAGACTAGAAACAATTAAGGGTGTGCAAAACTTGATTCAAGCGGTTCAAATTGCAAGAGAGGAATTGAAAGGACTACGCGTTTACGTCGCAGGCTCTGGTTCACTCGAAAATCTCGTAAAAAACGCGGCAGAAAAACTCAAGCCAAACTTGGTTTACCTCGGAAAGCTACCTACAACCACCCAAGTGATAAAAAGGATAAAGGGTTCAAGCTTTTACGTCTTACCATCGCTTAAAGAAAATTTTAGTATTTCGTTGCTCGAGGCAATGGCAAGTGGTGTGCCGATAATTTGCTCCGACGCTCAAGGTAACACGGAAGTGTTAAACGAAAATGAAGCGTGGATTTTTAAGCGCGGCTCGCCAACTTCACTTGCAGAAACCTTGATTCTTGCAAATTGTAATGAAAAACAATCGAAAAGTAAGGCGAAGAACGCATTTATTAAGGTGAAAACACAGTTTGACTGGTCGGTTGTGTCTCAGAAATACTATGAATTTTTTGAAGGTTTGATCCAGTGAATCGAAGAATAGGCTTAGTTTTGATCCTTCTAATGTTTTCAGTGCTCGCGTATTATTTTGCGCATTTTGGAAGGATAGATCCGTGGTTTGTTGCTATTAGAACTTTTATTTCAATACCTTCGATCGTGTTCACACCTGGTTATTTTATTATGGAGACTTTTACTAAGGAAAAAGACACTCTTGCAAAGTTTCTGATGAGCGTCGGGCTAAGCCTTTCGATTTTGGGGATTTGGGCGATCTTTATCGACATGAGTAGCCTACGCATAACTCCTGAATTGGTTGGTCTTCCCGCGCTTGTGATCTCAGTGTCTTTTGGCGTGTTTTTAATTTTTAAAGGTAACAAAAATGGGTAAACTACTCCTTACAGTGGATGTTGAAAACTGGTACAACAGCAGGCTTTTTGACACAAAAGCCGCTGATCATTATAAATCTTGGGTGAGCGACTTAGAGGAAGACTTGGATGCTACACTTGAGCTTTTCTCGCGGCTTGGGATCGTGTGCACTTTCTTTGTTCTAGGTTGCGAGCTTGAAAGACGACCTACGATTTTGAGCAAAATCAGAAAGAGGGGACACGAAGTTGCAATGCACGCTTACCGCCACGATATGCACGAAGACTTGATATCTTTTAAGAGTGATCTTGATCGTGGGTTTAAGGTTTTTCACACTTTGGGTTATCAGCCACTGGGATATAGGCACCCTTACTTTAACATAAACAAGCAAAAACTTGAAATTCTTAGTAACTTCTTTGAGTATGATTCTTCTCTTGTTCCGTCGTTGCACATTCCTGGTCATTATGGCTCTCCTTTCTCAAACACAAAAGTTCACTTTTATAATCGCATGATGGAGCTACCTCTCACGGTTTTTCCTTATTTAAGGCTACCGGCGGCAACAGGGTGGTACATGAGAAACCTTGGTTACTCCTACGTTAAGTTCATGCTCGCAAAAAGGCTAAAGAGTGAAGGTGTTGCGGTTCTTTGCGTGCACACTTGGGAGTTTACTCCCAAACCTAGTATTAAAGGTGTACCAAACCACGTTTTTAAAAACACCGGTAAGCAGATGGTGAAGATGGTAACAAATTTAGTGAGGGAGTTGGAGTGTATCGGCGCTCAAAGCGCAACATGCTACGAGTTTTTGAAGTGCAGAGAATGAGAATAGGTTTTTTGAGTTATTTTAACCTTCAAGCTGGAGAAGGATACGAGCACTGGTTGAGTGATGTGAGCTCAAAATTAAATGACCACGAAATCTACATAGTCACTTCGGATAAGGGACCTAGGCGATGGGACACCAAAGGTTGTTTTGAGAAAGCTCAAATTCATGAAATTTCATTTAAAAGGGCAATTGTAAATCGATTTTCGAAAGACTATCGCGTTCTAAATACGCTTTTCAAAGATGTTGACCTTCTTTATACGCTTTTCTTTACTTATAACAGGATGAGCTTGATTCTTGATTTTTTGGTGGCAAGCGCCCAGCTAACGCATGATCTGCCTGTGATTGCGGGTCACCACAACCCACACGACTGGTTTAGTGTGCGTACGGGTGTTTTGGCAAAACTGGGCGTTGCTGTTGGAAAAGTGATAAGCTCTCATCATGTGTTAAACGAAGATGCAAGGCTAGACTTGGTCGCTCAGGGTGTGAAAAGGGTTTTTAAGGTACCAAATGGAGTTGCAACGCAAAGTTACACGCCTAGAGAAAAGAAGGACGCTTTTAAGATACTATATGTAGGTACTTTAGAAGAGAGAAAGGGTGTAAATCTTCTTCCCTTTGCGGTTGCCAAACTCAAGCGTACAATTAAAGAGTTTGAGCTGATAGTTGTAGGCGAGGGTGAACTTGAACACGTCGTAAGGCAGATGAGCGAAAACGGTTATGTAAAGTGGTTAGGGTTCGTTAACGAAACGAATAAGCGAGAACTTTACTCCACAAGTCATGTGTTTCTTGCACCTTCGAAGCGAGAAACTTTCATGCTCACAGGTCTTGAAGCTATGGCCTCTGGAACGCCCGTTGTCACGTTTGACATTCCAGGTCCCCGTGAGTACGTGGTGAACGGCTACAACGGTTTCTTGGTCAGATCACTCGACGAAATGGTTGAAAAGGTGAACAAGCTTTACTCACTTTGGAAGAGCGGTTCACAAGAATACTGGGAAATGTGCAAAAACGCGCGCAAAACAGCAGAAAGATTTGACTGGGCAGTTATAATACCAAAACTCGAACACATGTTCCACACTGTGGTAAAGGAACATTATGGATTTTCCTAAAATAACGGTTGCAATTGTTGCGCACAATTCAGGAAGAATTATAGGCGATTGTATACAAAGCGTAATCACGCAGGAGTATCCAAAAG
>NEXD01000038.1 GCA_003019595.1 Candidatus Marsarchaeota G1 archaeon BE_D | reverse complement strand
GCGAATTGCAAGGTACAACAAATAAAGCGCTGGCAAAACCGCGCTCAATAAGTAAATCAGCTTTGGCTCTCTCACACTAACCGCGCCTCCAACCGCAGGGCCTAAAAACAGCCCAGCGCCTAGCGCCACTTCAAACACGTTGGTTCTTGCGACACCGCCTTCTGGAAGGGCGTTGCTCAAGCCCGCGTAAAACAGCGCGCCCACACCAAAGCCCATAAGCGCCATCATAACAAGCTGTGAAAGCACGCTAAGCTCAAAATAAGGTATGACCACCGCAAAAAGCGCGACACAGCCCAAAGCGCCGAAAGCGTTCACACTCAGCACGCTAACGATCCTGTGGGAAAAGAGAAAGGTCACAGTCCTACTGAGCGCATAAAGCGAAAGCAAAAAGCCTACGAGGGTGTAGCTAAAACCGTGAATCACAAGGTACACCGGGTAAAGCGAAAGCAAAACTCCAACTACAAAAGTGGAGGATATCGCCGGAAAAACTATAGGTGTGTAAGAGCGCTTTTCGACTTTTACAATCGGATCCTTTTGCTCGATTGTTTTGAACGAAAGAACAAAAAGCGCGCTGAGCACGACAAGCGCACAAGCGAGCACAAAAACCCAAGAAAACCCGAAAACAACGATCACAAGGCTTGCGAGCGGGGGAGAAGTGAGGTAAGCGACGCTCCAACCCGTGTTGTACGAAGAAAGAAGGCGTGACTTTCTTTTTCACCGTAAAGCGCAGGAAGCGTGTCTGTAAGAGGGAAAAGAAGGCCGAGCACAAAACCCTCAAGCGCCCTTACAAAAAAAAGGTATGCGGGAGTTTTTATCGTCAGATAAAAAAGCACGACAAACGCGTACGCGCAAAGAAGAACAAGAAGCTTTTTGCGTATCGCCGAAAGGCTTTTTAAAAGAAAATAGGAAAAAAGCGCGCTTATGATGTACGTGAGCCCAAAACCAGAGCTAATCGCGCCGACCAGCGCCTGCGTTGCGCCAAGCGAACGCGCGTAAAGCGGAACGCTAAACGAAACCATGCTAAAGCCCTGCTCAACAAGAAACGCGAGAGCAAAAACCGAAGCATCATCTTTTTGAATTTTCAACGCTTTCTACCCCAAAGCGTGACAAACGCGTAGCAAAGCGCGCACAAAAAAACGACGATATATCCGTAAGTTCTATAAGGGTGAACCAAGCCACAAGGGTAAGCGCAAGCGCCAGTGTGCTGCGCATACGCGACTAGCGCCACCCCAAGCGTAAGCGGGGCGGCAAGCAGTATGTAAAGCTGCACTATTCGATAGCGCTTCGTGTCAGCCAGACTCCTTTTCAGAAAGCGCCTTAATAAGTTCTGGCACTATCGAGTAGAGGTCTCCCACTATGCAGTAGTCGGAGTTCGCAAAGATTGGCGCGTTCGGGTCCTTGTTTATCGCCACAACCACTTTTGAATCTCTCATTCCGGCGATGTGCTGAACCTGCCCGCTTATACCTATTGCGATGTAAAGCTTTGGTTTCACTTTTTTTCCAGAAAGTCCGATCCACTGATCATCCGAAAGCCAGCCCAAATCCGCGGCTAGCGGTCTTGAGCAACCAACCGCAGCACCCAAAACAGCCGCAAGCTTTTCGATCATGCTCAAATCTTCTCTTTTTTGAACACCCCTTCCCACCGCGACGATCTTTTCGGCGTCTTCCAGCTTTACTACGCCCCCACCTTTACTCTTTACTTCAAGCGTCAAGCTTTTTGAAAGCGCGGTATAGCCCACTCTTATTACGTTTGCGCTTTTTTCGGAGGGCTTTGGTACAAGCAAACCGCTTTGCAAGCTCACAATAGCGGGTAACTTAGAAAGCTCCTCGGTTGACACACCGTTACCGCTAAGCACCATTCTTACGACTTTCACAGAGTTTTGCTCCAAAACAAAGGATTTACAGTCGTTTGACACCGCTGTGTCAAGCTTTGCTCCAAGTCTTGACGCCACTTCTTTTCCGAACTTTGTGGCGCTGAGCAACACAAGCTTTGTGTCGCTCGAGATATGCTTCTTAATAAGCTCGCACACTCCTTCCACATCGAGCTTTTGAGGTTCAACAGGCCCTGCTACGATCAGCTCGTCCTCACCAAAGGAAGCGATTCCTTCCTGAACAATCGATGTGGTTATCGCAAGCACGCTTTGAGACGTGGCTTTTGCGAACGTGATAAGCTCGGCAAGCCTTGACACATCCTCTGAGTAGCACACAACAGAAGCCATCATATAACACCCTCCTGCTTTAGATACTTTAGAAGCGTTTGAACTGCCTCAGCGGGTTTTGAGCCGTCTATCACGATTCGCTTTCTGTCGCTTTTTGGCGCTCTTATTTCTTTTGTCGTGACCACGGGTTTTAGCTCATCCGCTTTAAGGTTGAGCTCTGAAAGTGTGAGCTGCTTGATCTCCTTTTTTGAAGCCGCAAGTATGGATTTGAGTGTGGGCAGTCTTGGCTGGTTTATTTCCTGTGCGACCGTGACCACAGCGGGAAGGCTCGATTTTACTATTTGAATTCCGTACTCAAGGTCGCGCTCAACCGTTAACTCTTGTGCGTTGAGCTCTAGTTTTCTTACGTATGTGAGCTGTGGCAGGTTGAGAAGCTCGGCAAGCCTTGGACCCACTTGTAAGGAGTAGTGATCCACGCTACCTTCTCCCATTAGCACAAGGTCAAAAGGTCCAAGTTTTGAAAACACACGTGAGAGAACGATTGCGACCGCTCTACTGTCAAACTCTTGAAGTGATGGGTCTGCTACGTAGTACGCCTCATCTGCGCCCATCGAAAGCGCTTCTTTGAGAACTTCTCTTGCGCCAGTTTGGCCAACTGTCACAACAACAACCTTTCCACCAAACTTCTCCTTTATTCTAAGCGCTTCTTCAAGAGCGTTTTTGTCAAAGTCGTTGAACTTTCGTGGCACGCCCTCGACGCTCACCAAACCGGTGGCCCTGTCCACTTTCACCGAATCCACATCGACACACGATTTTACGCTCACAAGCGTGTTGACCATACGCCACTCACGAAAGCAGGAAAAATAAGAGTTGCTAACCTTTTGAAGTGCGCAAAAAATTTGAAAGGATTTCTCTTCCGTACTGTGTGTGCTCAACTTCTATATGGAAGAGCACGCCGTAAATCGGCGCGCTTTGGTGGGCCATCGCCTGAAACGGAGAGCGCTCGCTTCTTGCGAGCGCTCGAAAGCTTGGGGGCAAAGCTGTGACTTCGTCGTTGTGACTCAACCAAGCCGTGAATCTTTCGGGAACGTTTTGAAAAAGCTCGTCGCGTTCTACCACTTCGACTTCAACTGGTCCAAACTCGGGCTTTTTTGCGACCTCTACTCGTCCGCCAAGCGCAAAAGCGATAAACTGGTGACCGTAACAGATTCCGAGCACGGGCACACTCCCGTTTTGCACAACCCTTAAAAGGTTTTGAGAAACACTCTCGCCGAGCGAAAGCCGTCCTGGTCCACCTCCTATTATGAACGCAAGCGCGTCACGCATCTCTTCAAGAGGTGAGTGGGCGGGTCTTAGCCTTACATCAAACCCAAGCTCGATCACTCGCCTTGTGATAAGATGGTTATACTGACCGCCTGGACCAAGAACGTAAACCACGCCCATAACTTTCAAAAGCAAAAGCGTAAGAAAAGTTTAACACATCGCGCAAGCTATTTTGCGCATGACAAGAACGCTTGTGTGCGAGCTCTGTGGGCGTGTGTTCGAGTGCAAAGGCTCTTTGTTTTGTTGGTGCGCGCGCTATAAAATCAAGAAGCTTAAAGAGCTTTCCAAAAGCGCACAAGATTGCGTTTGCGAAAGCTGTCTTAAAGCGTACTCCTAGGTGTTTCTTTTGCACACGAGCTTTCGGGTACAGAGCGCATAAATATGTAGACGAATAATTCATTGTCTTGAGCGGGCACACTTTGACACTTGGGCGAAAACAGTCCACAATTTTCTTGGACGAACTGGTTTTAAGTGGCGACTACCTTCCACCAAGGCTTTTATACCGCGAAAACGAGCTTACAAGGCTACTCGACTCGTTGAGCGAATCTCTTTCAGGTGAAAAAAAGCTCGTAGCGCTTTTTGGTTTAAGCGGTGTAGGTAAAAGCACGCTTGCAAAAGCCGCGTGCAGGCTTTTTTCGATAGGTTTAAGGCGTAACAGGCTGAACAACGGTTTTGTTCACATAAGCTGCTATTCAGCAAGAACGGTTAACGCGTTGTTTTCACAAATTCTAAAGTTCCTTTCGCCTTACTCCACCACAAAGGGACTCCCCACCGAACAAATCGTAAAGAGTGTTGACTCAAAAGCGATCGAACAAAATCTGAGTTTCACGGTCGTTCTCGACGACTTCCATGCGCTCAAAAGCGATGTCGCAAGCGACTTTTTTGCCCACTTTACCACTGGTAAAGTGAGATTAAGGCCGTTCAATTTTGTTGTTATTTCTCATGAAAAAAACATAACACTTCACAAAAAACGCTTAAAGCTTGAGCTAATCGAGTGCGCGCCTTATACGGCTGAACAGGTTGCGCAAATAATCGCGGATAGAGTGGAAAGAGCGTTCAACAAGGGCGTCGTGCCACAAGAGGTGGTTGAGCGCGTAACCAAGCTTGGAAAAGAAGGGGATATAAGGTTTAAGCTTGAGCTACTGCGCAGAGCCGGGAGAATCGCAGAGCAAAAGAAGGCGGATTCGCTTACGCTTGAACACATCGAAGAAGCTTTGGCGAACATGGTTGACTCACACATCTTGGAACACTTGCCGACACTTGAAGAGCACGAGCTTCTTTTGTTGTATTCGATTTGTAGAAGTATCAGATCTTCCAAACAGGGTTTCGCGATCATAGGAGAGGTTGAGAGAGAATACGCCGAGGTTTGCTCAAGGCTATCGATTCAACCAAGAAAACACACACAAGTATGGGAATACCTGCAAAAACTCAAAAAGCTTGAAATAGTTTTGACAAGAATAAGCGGAAAGGGACAGCGGGGAAAGACGACAGTCATAAGCTTGAACGGCGCTAGTTTGGATTCTACGATCACCGAGGTGATAAAGGAGATAAGAAGAAGGGGGTTGAGCAGAAGTGAACGCTCGAACACTTCTTGAAGACCTGTTTCCCTCAAAGTGCGCACTCAGAATTGTGGCACACTTACTTGAAAGAGGGGAGCTCAACGTGTCTGAGCTCGTGCGCCTTACTGGAATGCCACACAAATCGGTCGTGAAAAACGCAAGCTGGCTCAAGCGCTTAGGTATCATAAAAGAAAAAAGGTTCGGTAGAATTCGCGTTTACGAAATTGTAAGGTCTGATCCGATCGTGACCGCCCTTTACAAGCTGAACCGCGAGCTTGATTTTAAGAGGACCACGGGAGAATTACTACTCGTGGTTCGCGATGGTTCAAGATAAGTCTGTTTACGTCAAGCTTTTTTACGACGGCGAGCGCTATTACGGTTGGGCGAAACAGCCTAGTAGAAGCACGATTCAGGGGGCACTCGAAGAGTGTCTTCAAAAGGTTGGCTGCGAAAACGTGGCCACACGTGCGTCAAGCAGAACGGATGCGGGTGTGAGCGCCACTTCGCAAGTGGTAAAGATCTCTTGCAAAGGCGAGATAAGGCTTGACGCGCTCAACCGTGTCTTACCAGAAGACATTGCGGTCACACACGCTACACAAAACATAGGACGTGTGCTTTCAAAAACTTACTTGTACGTTTACCCCGAACGCTGGAGAAATCCAGAACTTGTAAAGGAAGCCGCGAAAATTGTCGAAAACGAAGTGTTTGAAGCGCTTTTCAAAAAAGGCGGTTCGAAACCAAGCTCTACGTGCTCAATAGCCTTAAGCTCTTTTAAAGGCGCTGAGCTTGTGCAGGTGAGTGCGAAGGGTTTTGGATACCAGCAAGTAAGAAAAATCGTAAAGCTTCTTGAAATGGTAGACCAAAAAAAGGTTCAGCCATGTGAGCTCAAAGCTCTAAAGAGTGTTCCTTCAGCGGACTCACGCTGGCTTATTCTTGTTCAAACGAACGTGGAGGGAGAGTGGGAAAAGATAGAAAGCGGAATTGAAAAGGCCAAAAAATACATAAATAGAAAGCTTTTGACGATACGCGCGTTGAGCGCAAAGTGGGAACTCGCTTTACGATTTCTTTAGAAGCGTCAAGCTTTCAAGCGCCTCGTCGCCAAAGGTTTTTGCGAACCACTCGCCAAATTTTGGGTTTTGGCTCATCAAGGCGAAGAACGGCGCCTGTCTTAGCGCGTCTTTTCTCGAGGTGTGAAGATATGCGCCTAGTACACGCGCAAGCGCAATAAGACGCATTCTAACTTCCCAGCTACGCGCTGAGTACTTGAAACGCGCTGGAAAGTTGAGCTTTTTATAACGCTTTTCGCCAAGTGGTTGAGGGGAGTAGCACATGAGGTCTAGCATGTACTTTTTTAGCTCGTACCTGTTGAGTCTGGTCGCCAGATATCCGAATGTGCTAGCGCGTGATAGCACAAGCGAAGCGCGGTAGATGTTCTCAAGCGGCTTCTCATAATCAGGAATGTTTTCTATAAGCCACGCAAGAATGGTTTCCTCATCCACACTTGCAGAAGTGAGAACGTTTTTCGCAGTGGCTATTGAGGGGGAAAGCAGAATGTCGAGCACCGCTTTGTACGCGTTCACGCTCGTGTCTCTCGTGTAAACATTTTGCACGTCTGATTCTCTTACAGAAACTTCACCAGAGCAAAAAGCTTGAAGGTCGTTTATCGCAGCCCTGAGATCGCCTTGCGCGCTTTCCGCTATCAAATCCAAGACGTTCGAGCTAACGCTTATTTCTTCGGCGTCACATATCTGTTTGAGCCTTGCTCTAATCTGGTCTTTTCTTATTCTGCTAAACGCTATGTGCGCACATCTTTCCTGTTGGCGCAAGGGATAAAGCCTTCTTGAGGAGTAAATCGCGTCTTGATCGTTTGCGGTAAAAACAACAGGAACGCGCGACTTTTCAAGCGTTTCAAAAAGCTTTGCCATTTCCGAGTCTCTTAAATGCAAAACTTCAACGCTTTCAACAAGCACGATTTTTTTACGCGCAAAAAGAGAGCTAGAGGTGGAAACCAGCTCCGCGAGTTTGTCTAGTGTGATTTCTCGTCCCAAATTCTCGTTGTTGAGCTCGATGAGCTCAAACCCGTTTTCGCGAGCGTACGCGTAAACGAGCGAAGTCTTTCCAACTCCTGGTGGACCAACAAGCAGCGCCCATTTTGGACGTTTTGTTGGTGACCAACTGCTAATCCAAGACAAAAAGCTCTCTTTTGCGTCTTTGTTGCCAACGATTTCTTCAACCCTTTTTGGCGCGTATTTTTTGACCCAAACTTCACTGCTCATTTCCAGACGCCTTACTAAGAAGCGCCGCCTTTGCGAGAAAAGCGTTGAGTTGAATTTCTGGATCCGCACCTTCCGTAATTCTGAATTCGCTATCACCCAAAACTTCTAACACGCTCGCCTTAATATGGTCGGGTAAGCCACTTCTTGTGACTTCCCTGTAAATTTGTCTTAAAATGTCTTCGGGTGCAACCGCCTTTGTGTAAAGAATGTCCTGAAGGCTTTTTCTTGCTTCTTCAAACTTTCCGCTTAGCGCCATGTTGATCATCGCGGACACGTCACCAGCATACGCAAGGCCCAACACTTGTGACACGTTCTTTTTGTCGACCCTTTTACCGAGTGATGCCAAGCTTTGCAGAGCGTTTATGCACATCCTGAGATCTCCTTCGGATTCCTCATAAATCATTTCAAGCCCTTCCCTTTCGTATTCAACGCCCTCTTGCTTTGCTATGTATTCCAGCCTCTTTACCACGTCCTCTTTCGAAATCCTTGAAAACCTGAAAAGCGCGCACCTACTTTGTATAGGCTCGATTATTCTGCTTGAATAGTTTCCGATTAGTATAAAGCGACAGCGGTCTGAAAAAAGCTCCATGGTTCTTCGAAGAGCGTGCTGCGCTTCGGGTGTCATGCTGTCGGCTTCGTCCAAAACCAAGATTTTAAAGGGTATTCCTCCGAAGCCTATCGACCTTGCGTACTCCTTTACTTGTTCTCTTACGACGTCTATTCCTCTTTCATCACTTGCGTTGAGCTCTAAGTAACCCTCCGCGAAGTGTTCTCCGAGCATCTCGCGCGCAAGGCACATCGCCGCGGTTGTTTTTCCAACGCCTGGCGGTCCAACAAAAAGACAGTGAGGCATATTTTTCGTTCTCACAAACTGCTTAAGTCTTAGCACAATAGCATCATGCCCGACTATATCGTCGAGCTTTTTTGGTCTGTACTTTTCCGTCCAAACAAGCTCTTCGCTCACAGGTTTCACCCATTCTCTGAGCGTTTAAACAATTTACCCTTTTGCTTTTGCATAATAAGAGTTTAGACGAGTTGTATTAATGCTTTGTGTCGCCTCGCAATTGACGTCTGGATGACGGGTGACGCTTTTTGGCGTCCTACCGTTCGGTAAACCAAAGAGCGCGCAAAATGTAAAATTCCCGACTGTTAAGCGTAACACTAAGACGCTCGTGACACTAAAATTTAATTTGATGAGTAGTTTTTTGATATTGGGTGTAAGTTTGTGGACTTTAGGATGGCTCACCTTGTGACGCTCACAATGTTTCAAGAAACCCCTGTTAATCTGAGGTTCAAAAGAACTGTTTACGGACTTTCGGAGTTTGCACGTGGGGTTCCAGAACCTGTGGAAGAAGGGCAAGAGGTGAGCCTCCCTCTTTGGCTTGCAAGAGAAGTTGTGAAAAAGGGTTATGCGGAAGTGCTCACCTCAGCTTTAAACGTAAAACAAAGGTTGTCAAAAAGCATATGGCTAGAAGAGCAGTCATCTTCACCGCAAAAGCTTGATGAGCTTTTTTACGCAGAGCTTGACCAAGCCCTCAAAGACTCTCAGATTAATGATGAACAACGGATTGCCACAACACAAAAGCTTCAAGATTTTTTGCGAATTAGAGCAAAAAAGCTTAGAAGGCTTGCGGAGACCAAAAGCCAACCCGACTTTCTAGAGTTGCTCACTCCAGAGGAAAAGGCTTGGTTCGAAAGGTATCGCTCGCTTTTCCAAGATTGGATCGACGCATCTTGGTTTAAAGCGCTTTCCCGCTTAAGTCTTGAGTTTTGGTTGAACATAGATGGACAAACTCTCGATTGAGGATTTGCAGATTCCCGAAAAAGTAAAAGCGATTCTTTCAGAAAACGGTGTAAGCGCGCTTTGGCCGCCTCAAATAGAAGCGATAAAAAGCGGTGCTCTACAAGGCGAGTCGCTTGTGGTCAGCGCAACCACTTCGAGCGGAAAAACACTAATAGCGGAGCTTGTGATAGTGAACCAACTTCTAAAAAAAGGTGGAAAGGCGATTTACCTTGTTCCCTTAAGAGCGCTTGCCACGCAAAAAGAAGAAGAGCTTTCGAAGTGGAAAAAACTCGGATTAAAAGTGGTTTCTTCGACTGGAGATTACGACCTTGCAGACCGGTGGCTTGAAGATTACGACATAATCGTGCTCACCTACGAAAAGTGTGATTCGCTTTTACGCAGGGTAACAGAAGCTAAGTGGTTGAGATGCGTGAACGTGGTGGTCGCTGATGAAATTCACCTACTCGCGGACGCACAAAGGGGGGCCACGCTTGAGGTGGTGCTCACAAAACTCAAAACGCTCAACCCTTCGTTGTGCATAGTGGCGCTTAGCGCCACGATAAGCAATCCTGAAGACTTGGCGGCTTGGCTTGGCGCAAAAGTGGTAAAAAGCGACTGGAGACCAGTGCCATTAAGACAAGGAATACTATACGAACACACCGTGTTTTTCGAAGACGGTCAAACGCTGTCTTTGCCCAAAAAAGACGAACAGCTGATAACGCTTGCGCTCGACACACTTGAGAAAGGCGGTCAGCTACTTGTTTTTGTGTCCACAAGAAAGATGACACTCAGCGTGGCAAAAAGATTCGCCGGAAAGTTCACACTCACACAGACAGAAAAAGCAAAGCTCAAGCGTTTGGCACTCGAAATTTTCCATATTGATGAGGCGACGCAGCTCACGGAAGAACTTGCGGCGCTTGTGTCGCAAGGCGTTGCGTTTCATCACGCGGGTTTACCCTTCACCGCAAGAACGCTTGTAGAAAAGGGATTTAAAGACAGGCTTATCAAGGCGCTTGTCGCAACAACAACACTTTCTGCAGGCCTCAACCTTCCTGCACGAAGAGTTTTGATTTACGAGGTGACAAGGTTTGAGGTGGGATTGGGAAGACAGAGAATACCTGTGATAGAGTATCACCAAATGGCCGGACGCGCAGGACGTCCTGGCTTTGATTCAATTGGGGAAGCGATAGTGGTCGCGCGTGACGAGTTTGAAGTGGAGGAGCTGATGGAGAAATACATTCGCGCAAAACCAGAGCTTCTTGAGCCAACGCTCTTAGACGAAAACAAGCTGATTCCTCACGTGCTTTCAACAATCGCATCACGCTATGCTTCATCGATCAGCGAGCTTGAGCGCTTCTTTTACCTTACGTTTTCGGGACACAAAAGCTCACAAAACTACCTTCAAAGCGTTATAAGAAGATGCGTAAACTTTCTAGTGCAAAGGGGATTTGTTGAGCGCAAAGGCGACTTGATCACCGCGACAATTTTTGGCAAAAAAACAAGCGAGCTATACCTACATCCCGTGAGCGCACTGCTAGTTAAACAGTTTTCCACAAAAATAAACGACACTTCCTCGCTTTACACGCTCTTACACGCAGTGTGCCTTGCTCCAGAAGTGGTAAAGCCTAGACTCAAAAAGGAAGAAGAGGAGCTGTTTGAATCAAACGAGCACTTGCTCACACCTCAAGAATACGCGGAAACGATCTCTGACTTGGTGGTCGATCCCTTCGAAGAATACCTTTCGGCGTGCAAAGCAGCACAAGTGCTCGAGGAGTGGTGCAACGAAAGAACGGAGAAGTGGATAGAGCAAAAGTTCGATGTTCAACCGGGCGATCTTTACCAAATGTACACCTCTGCCGCTTGGATTTCAAGGGCTATCGCTTCTCTTCTTTCTACGCTTAAGGCGGAAAAACACTTGCAAAACACGTTTTCTGTTTTGAGTAAAAGGCTTGAAGTAGGGGTTAAGGAAGAGCTTCTTCCACTTGTCGCTCTGCCTGGAATCGGAAGGGTAAGGGCAAGAGCGTTGTACAACATGGGACTTAAGACGCTGGAGCAGGTCGCAAAAGCCCCGCTAGAAGAGTTGACAAGAATTAAAGGTGTGACAAGCACGCTCGCGCAAAGGATCAAGACGCGCGCGCAAGAGCTTGCTCAATCTACGCTTGACTGAGCTCTGGTATTCCCACCTTGCTAGCGTGTTCGAGCGCTCTTTTTCTAATGCTTTCTGCGCTCTCTTTGAAAACTATCGAACCATTGTGCATAACCCTTACAAGTTGAGGCGCAAGCTGCGCACCACACTTTTCGCACTTGGATAAGCTTTTTTCCCAAAGTGTCACGTAATCAGAAAAGCAGTTCACACACCTGTAAACCTGCTTTGCACCAGAAAATCTTCCTCTTTTGGACACAGGCTTTCCTTCTATTTCGCAAACGTCGAGCGAAAAATCGATGGGCTTTGCCGCTGAAATCGCCGTGCCAACTCCGAACATGTCCGCACCAGCAATGCTCAGCCTTCTTACGCTGTACTCGTTAAGACCTCCAGAAACCATTATCTTAACGTGTGAGAAACCAGCGGTGTCAAGCTCCCACCTTACTTCTCGCACAAGATGCTCAAAGTCCCCTTTACGGCTTTTTGGCGTGTCAAGCCTTACCGCAAAAAGCCTCTTTTTGAGCAACCTTGCGGCCATAAGCGATTCTGTTTTTTCGTCGTACAGTGTGTCGCACAGCATGACGCGCGGCACGTCTTCTTCTGCGTACTTGTCAAACGCGCTCCACGCAGCTTCAGGCGAGCCCATGATAAGCACATAAGAGTGAGGCATCGTTCCCACAGCTCTGATACCAAGTCTTTTTGCCGCGGCGATCCCACTCACACCGTCAACTCCTCCTATATAAGCCGCTCGGTCTGCGATCGCCGCAAGAGCGGGGTGAACCCTCCTGATTCCGAAAGCGTAAACTGGTTTACCTTGAGCCGCAAGCTTTACTCTTGCGGCGGATGTGGCAACACCACTAGAGTAAGAGATTATCCCTAGAATCGCAGTTTCAAGTTTTGCGAATTCCGAATACGCACCGCGCACGATCATCACAGGCTCTTCGACACCTTTTTCGTCCTTTTCTCTAAACAGGTTGCCTTCTGGCATCGACCACACGTCGAGCTTCTTACCTTCGAGTAGCGATAGAACTTCTTCTAGTCCAGCAAATATTCCCCAGCTGTAATTCGTAGGAAGGTCTCCCGAAAACTCGGCCGTGACGTTTACGTCCGCTTTTCCAGCCTTTTTTAGCACGTCCAGAACTCTTTCGAAGTATATGTCTGCGGTCTCCCCTTTTTTGATTTCTTCATAGTTACAAATCCAGTTGTTCGCCAAGTTCGAATTAGCCTAAAGCGAGCGTTTAATAAAGCGTTTCGAAATCTAGAATGAGTAAACAAGAATCCTCCTTTTGTCGAAGTTTGTATAGTAATGCCACACAACCCTTTTTGCTGCCAAACCCGGTAGCTCAAAGTCGTGCGAAACAACAATCGCCCCTTTTTTGAGTTCCGCCTTAAGCTTTGGAAGTATCTTTTTATTTCCTTCTGTGGTCAAATAAAGCGTAACCACGTCCGCGTGCGTGAGTCTTACCGCGTTAAAATCTCCCACAACAACCTCAACCATTTGGGACACTCCTTCTTCAAGTGCTTTCTTTTTTGCGAGCTTTGCGAGCTCACGCTCGAGCTCGACGCCAACCGCAAACGCTCCCATTTTCGCGGCTTCAACAAGAATTGAACCATCGCCACAGCCTATGTCGAAAACCCAGTAGCCCGGTCTTACGTGAGCTTCTGATAACATTTTTCTTGCAACTTCTTTGGGCGTTCTGTCAAATGGCGCAAGAAATTCAACCAAGCCTTTCGAACGCCTTCTTTACGCTTTTTACATACGGCTGGTGCAAAACGCCTTTTTCTGTGATTATACCAGTGATCAAGTTTGGCGGGGTGATGTCAAACGCCGGATTCCAAGCCTCAACTTCATCTGGTGCGCTCTTACAAGATTGAAAGCTTTTCACCTCCTCTTGGCTTCTTTGTTCAATTGGTATTTCGTCTCTTTCAAGGTCAAAAGTGCTAAGAGGGGCGGCTACGTAAAACGGTAAACCGTGCTCTTTCGCAAGAACCGCAAGCGTGTAAGTTCCGATTTTGTTTGCGGTCGTTCCGTCCTTAAGGATTCTGTCTGCGCCTACTATCACCATGTTCACTTTTTTGAGTTTCATAAGATAACCCGCTGATGAGTCTGCGATGAGTTTTGTGGGTATACCCGCGTTTATAAGCTCTAAAGTTGTGAGTCTTGCGCCCTGTAGCAAAGGCCTTGTTTCAGTGGCGTAAACGGTTATTCTTTTACCCTTTTCCCAAGCCATCTTGATCACACCAAGCGCAGTGCCATAGCCAGCGGTCGCTAGCTCTCCGGTGTTACAGTGTGTAAGAATGGAGTCACCGTCTTCGATCAACTCAGCGCCATACTCGCTGAGCCTTCGGTCTACCTCTATCTCTTCTTTGTGTATCAAAAGCGCTTCTGCGAGCGCTTTTTTCCGCATTTCCTCTACGCTCTCGCCAGTTTTGAGCGCTTGAAAAACCCTGTCAGCAGCCCAAAAGAGATTTCTTGCGGTAGGACGAGTCGACTTTATGAGGTCAACGTATCGCTCCACTTTTTTGAGAAAGAGCTCTTTGCTCTGCGCTTCGCACTTCTTTGCGGCAAGCGCGACCGCATAACCCGCGGTGACGCCAAGCGCTGGTGCTCCACGAACCGCAAGCGTTTTAATCGCATAAGCCACTTGCTCCACTGTTTCACACCTAATTCGCTCTATTTTAAAAGGTAGCAACCTTTGATCAAGTATTGACACACACTCTTCTTCCCACTTTACTGGTGAAAGCTCTGCCATTAAGCGAATTAAACCCTAAAACTAAAAAGCATTTCGAACGATTTTATGTTGTGTTGTCTTTAGAAAAAACGGAAAAGGGTGTGATCGTAAGAGGTCCAATCGCTAGCTCGATCATAAATGCGGGCTTTGGCACGCCTTTGAGCGGGCTTGCGGTGGAGCTCAACCCGCTTGAAGCGGTTTATTTGATTCTTAAAAAAAAGCTACTCGCTGAAGACGCGCAGGAGCTTGTTAAGACTTTGTCTTCTACGTTAAAGGATTTTTGGTCGATTTACTCGATCTACGCCGACCTTACAGATCAAGGAAAAAAAGTGGCTTATGACGACGAGCTTGGTTGCATTCTGCAAATCAAAGGAGAAAAAAGAGGGTATGTTCCACTGAGCTATGACCGACCGCTTACACTCAAAGCTCTTGTGGAAAAGGCAAAAAAACTAGAAGAGCTTGGCTGGATCGCGGTTCTTGCGATCGTGGACGAACACGGAACTGTGACTTACTACTCCGTGAACACAAGACCTCCGAGCTTAGAGCTTTTGAATTAAGGTGTTGTTGTTGAAAACGCGCGCGCTTATCACGGTTGTTCGACCGCTCAACGCGTTTATGATGGTGTTTGCGCTTTACATCGCCGCAGTAGTTGCAAAAAGAGGGTTACTCTTTCCAGATTTCAGGTTGATCGCGGGCTTTGTCACAGCTTTCACACTCACCGCTTTTGCGATGGTTGTGAACGACATTTACGACATAGAAGTGGACAAGGTAAATGAGCCTGACAGACCACTTCCAAGTGGCGAGCTTTCTTTAAAAAGCGCGGCGATTTACGCCGCGTGTCTTGCATTTCTTGGTGTTTTGTTTTCGCTGATAGACGGATACACAGAGTTTGCACTCGCAAGCGTTTCAGTTTTGCTCTCTATTTTGTACTCAAAGTCGCTCAAACTTCTCGGGCTTGTTGGAAATATCGCGGTTTCTTACAACGTCGCGCTTCCTTTTCTTTACGCGGGCATAATTGAAGGAGAGGTGAGACCGACGCTATTCATTTTCTTTTTGCTCGCCTTTCTTTCAAACACTGGAAGAGAAGTGATAAAAGGGATCGCCGAGCTTAAAGGTGACAGCGTTCGGCGTGTAAAAACGATAGCGGCGACAAAGGGAGCAAGCTTTGCGGCAAAAGTGGGCGCGCTGTTTTCCTTGTTTGCGGTGTTTCTCAGCCCCTTGCCGTTATTTTTGGGCGGTGTGTCGCGCATAGGATACGCCGTTCCTATTGTTTTTACGGATGCGCTTTTTGTTTACTTGGTTTTGATGCTTTTACGATCTACGCAAAACGCCACAAAAGTAAAAAGGCTATACAAGATTCCCATGCTAGCTGCGCTTTTGTCTTTTCTAATAGGCGCACTTGTCTAGCAAAACCTTTTTTGCTCGTTTGCGTTACTTTGTGAAAATGACAGAGTACACTCCACCAAGAGGAATGAAGGACATAGATGTAGAAGAAATGGAAAAAAGGATGTGGGTTTACGACAAAATAGAAACAGTTCTACGCTCTTATGGGTTCAAAAGGGTTGAGCCTAGCTTTGTGGAACATCTGGAAACTCTGACCGCAAAAAGCGGACAAGCGATAACCGCCGAAATTTACCACTTTAAGGACAAGTCTGGTAGAGACCTCGGATTAAGGTTTGACCTTACCGTGGGAATTGCGAGAATGGTTGCGAACAACTTCGCATATCCTGAACCACTCAAGCTTTACGCGATCTCTCCGATGTGGAGGTATGATGAGCCACAGGCTGGTCGATACAGGTGTTTTTGGCAGTGGGATGTTGAGGAGTTTGGGTCAGAGGAGCCTTATTCCGACGCAGAAGTTATAGCGGTGTCTTTGGACGCAATGAAGAAGGTCGGGCTTAGTGGAATACGCGCAAGGATTTCGAGTAGAAAACTAATTGATGGAATACTTGAGTCGATCGGAACTTTTGACGAAACAAAGAGATTGGAGATTTTAAGAATTCTTGACAAATCACAAAAGGTTTCTCATGAAGAGCTGATTTCTATGTTAAAAACAGCGGGACTCAAAAACGAAGACGTGGAAAAGCTACTCGGAAGTGCGCGTTTAAGGGGGTCGGTCGACTTTGTTTCAAGTGCACTCGGAAAAAGCAACGCAAAGATCGAGGAAGCGCTAACAGAAATTCAGATTGTGTGGGATGAGCTTAGTTCGCTAGGCGTTTCTTCCATGTGCGAGCTTGACCTTGGAATCGTAAGAGGGCTTGACTACTACGATGGAATTGTTTTTGAGGGGTTTGAGCAAAGCTTGGGTTCCCTTTCGATTTTTGGTGGAGGAAGATACAACAAACTTACGGGAATTTACGGAAAAAGGGCTCTTCCTGCGACAGGCGCCGCGGGTGGTGTGGAAAGGCTTTTGATTGCGCTCGAAAGAAAAGGTGTCTTTCGCAATTTGCCAAAGCCAAACAGAGTATTTATCGCAATCGTAAGCGATGAGGTAAGGTCGCACGCAATAGCGCTTTGCCAATCGCTCAGAAACGCGGAAATCGTGGCGGAATACCCCATAAAAAAGTGGAGCTTAAGAAGACAACTGGAATACGCGGATGTTGCGGGCTTCACACACACCGTGATCGTCGGAAAAAAGGAAGTGCAAACGGGTTTGTACGCCTTAAAAGAGCTTAAAAGCGGGAATCAAGTTGAATTAAGCTTGGAACAGATAATAAACAAGCTTGCCCCCGTAGCTCAGCATGGATAGAGCGACTGCCTCCTAAGCAGTAGGTCGGGAGTTCGAATCTCCCCGGGGGCGCCTCATCCAATGCTCTCTGATTTGACACATCTTCTTTTTTGATGACATTTGTTGACAAGCTTTTACTCAGGTAAACTTCCCCTCTCAGTATAGCGTGGACGAAGGAGCTCAGGTTTGGATAACCCAGAGCGCCTATCTTGAGAAGGAAGAGTCTTTCATCTTCTTCCTTAAGGCGGACACTCAGCGTGGAATACGCTTTTTGTTTGTTTTTTCAAACATTTTGTTTTTAAAAA
>NEXD01000037.1 GCA_003019595.1 Candidatus Marsarchaeota G1 archaeon BE_D | reverse complement strand
CTTAGTGACGCTAATGACGCTCCTCCCAAGCTCGATTGAGGGCTTAATGGGACTGTGGGAGGGGCATCTACCATCTCTTTTCCCTCTTAAAGGGACTAGACGTAATTTGGATGATAGTCCCCGGGGGTGGTTCTCTGAGCCACCCGACTGCCCACCAAATGAGGGATGTAGCCCCGAACCGATGGTGGGAACGATGAACCCCTTGGAGGGAACCCTCGCCCCTTCCAGGGCGGGGAGGAAGTCAGCGAATCAAATACTGCCAAAATTTTTATTTGGGCGCCAATCCCAAATTTAAAATGTCGCTGCAAGTTGTTAACAGGCCTTTTGCAAGGCATATACTAACAAAGCTCAGGTCAAAAGACACAGATCAGGTTAACTTTCGAAAAAACCTAGTAAGGCTTGGCAGGATTCTTGGTTATGAAATAGCGGATCAGTTGAGCTATATAGAAGTGGAAGTCGAAACGCCCATTGCGAAAGCGAAAGGAATCGTGATAGATAGCCTTGAAAGGGTTGTAATCGTGAATGTTCTTAGGGCCGCTACGCCTTTGGTAGAAGGGCTGCTAAAAGCATTTCCCAGCGCAAAGCAGGGGGTTGTCGTAGCAAAAAGACGCGAAGCTGAGTACTCAAAACCACCTGAGCAAATGAATGTGGACATCTACTACTGCAGAATTCCGCAAATTGCTTCGGATCAGATTGTGATAGTGGCAGACCCGATGCTAGCTACAGGTAGCACAATTCTTAAGGTGCTTGAGCTTATACACAAACAGGGCACACCAAAAGAGGTGTACATCGCGTGTGTCATCGCGAGCAAATACGGTGTTGAACGAATTCTTTCTTCGCCGTACAAAGTAAAGATATTCACGGTTGAAGTGGACCCAGAGCTTGACAACAGAGGATACATCGTACCCGGATTGGGAGACGCAGGCGATAGAGCTTTCGGTTAGTGATCAAAGATGCAACAATTTCTTAGATTTAAGGAAAGGCTTGATGAATTGGGCGTCGAATGTGTCACAGGAACTCTTGAAAACATTTTGGATTCTTTAGTAGCGGATTTAAAAAAATTCGAGCGGGTCTTGCTTGCGGATTTGCCTCAGCAACTTGAAAGCGTGATTTTATCAAAAACACGCGCTGTTTCTCTTTCTACTTGTACTCTCAAACAAATAGAGGAAGCCGAAGTTTGTGTTGCGCACACAAATGAAGTTGTTGTGGAAGCTGGATCGCTTGTTTTAGTCTCACGATCCACCCGTCATAGACTTGCCACTACACTTCCAGAGCGTCTGTACGTCATATGCACAAGCCCAAAAATCTACGATACGCTCTACGAATACTTTTTGAATCGTCTTCCATTAGAACCGAACACAACGACGACTTTCATAAGTGGCCCAAGTAGAACTGCGGATATAGAACAAATACTCATCAAGGGTGTTCATGGACCAAAATTCGTCAAAGTTTACTTTGAAAAATATAATTAAATTTTCGAATTATTAAAATATATTTCACAAGCATTCAAAAACTAGACAAACAAAACTCCGGACACGTTAATTCTTATTCAAGGTTTCCGTTTGCGAGAATTTAAAAACACAAAAAGTTATAAAGCATTGTGACAATCAGAAATGACTTGCTCACTGATAAGATTGACCAAGCCTTAAAACAGAGAGACAAAGTGGTTGCAATAAGAACAAGCCTAAAAAGATTACGCGAAAACAGGAGACGCGCGCTTTTAGAACTAACAAATTTTGAAAAACTAAGGGAATTGGCAAAACAGATAAAAGATAAAAACACAAAAAATCTTAAAACAAACATTGAAACGTTTACACGAGCATTAGAGAATCAAGGTGGAAAAGTGCACTTTGCATCGAGCGCCGAAGAAGCGTGCCGTTTGGTGTATCAAATTGTTAGTGCAAAGGATGTGAAACTCGTTGTGAAGTCGAAATCTATGACCACGGAAGAATTAAAGCTTAATGAGTACTTGGAAAGGATGGGAATCACAGTTGTTGACACGGATTTGGGTGAGCGTGTGCTCCAACTAGCAAGAGATAAACCCGCACATATAGTGGCACCAGCAATTCACTATACACGCAGAGATTTCGCGCAGATAATAAGCAAAAATGAAGGAGTTTGGGTAGAGTCTGACCCAGAGAAAATAACACAAAGCATAAGGTTACTTTTACGAAAAAGATTTCTTAGCGCTCAGGCTGCGATATCCGGCGCAAATTTTCTGATTGCAAGAAGTGGTAGCGTTGTGCTCGTTACAAATGAAGGCAATGGGAGGCTTGGTCCCTCTGTTCCTCCTCTATACATTGTGGTTGCTGGCGTAGAAAAAATTGTGCAAAACGAGGAGGATGCGGCGCTTTTGCTTGAACTTCTTGCGCGTTCGGCCACAGGTCAATCTCTCACAGTTTACACAACTTTTACAACAGGTCCTCAAAGAATGGCAGATGGGTCTTTACAGGAACTGCACGTGGTTTTAGTGGACAATGGAAGAATGCGCGCAAGAGAAACAGAGCTTGGGGTGGCGCTTTGGTGCATTAGATGCGGGGCTTGTCTAAACACCTGTCCAACTTTTAATGTGCTCGGCGGACACGTTTTTGGCGGAGTTTACCCAGGTCCTATGGGTGTTCTTTGGAGTGCCATTATAGAAGGCTACGATAATGCGAATAATTTTTCGGATCTGTGCATTTCGTGCGGTCTTTGTTCCAGTGTATGCCCAACAAAAATTCCTATTGCTGAAACGATAATGCTTGTAAAATCCAAGGGAAAAAACAGGCGTGGCAAAAGGCTTTCAGAAAAAATTCTCGCATCAGTGGGTGGCATCGAACGTTTTGCCTCAAAAGCGCCAAAAATTTGGAACACCCTAGTTTTAACCAAGTTCACAAAAAGTGTCATGGATTTGATCGGTTTAGACCCGCGTCGTACACCTCCCAAAGTTGAAAAAGAGTTTGAACCGAGCGCAAAGGAGTTAACGGGTTTTGTGTACTTTTCTGATATCTATGCAAGGTATAATGAGCCAAAAATTGCGTACGAGCTTGAAAAAATTTTTAAAGAAGTAGGACTTTCCGTCTATTACCCAATAGAGCAGACAGAAGCCGGAATGCCCTATTTGTCGTATGGAATGATAGAAAAGGCAAGAAAATGCGCAAGGAAAAACGTGCAGGTTCTTCTTAAATACGTGAGCTCAGGTTGCAAAATCGTGACAACCGAGCCAACAGCGCTTTACCTTTTAAGACATGTTTATCCCTTTTTACTAAAAAGCAGAGAAGCGGATTTCGTTGCCCAAAATTCCTATAGTGTAGCGCAAATCGTTTATTCTTTGGTTAAGGAAAGAAATTTGAGTGTTTATCCAAAGTTTTCTCAAAAAAGAGTGTTTTACCACGTTCCGTGTCATGCACGCGCGCTCGGCGAAGAGTACTACCTACCGCTACTCAAACTTGCGGGTTACGAAGTGGTAACAAGTGATGTTACATGCTGTGGTATTGCTGGAACTTTTGGTTACAAAAAAGGAGCTTTAGGGTATGAGCTTTCTATGGTGGTTGGAGAAGAGCTTTTTGAGCAAATGGCCAAATTTGGAGAAGGCATTTACTCAACCGACAGTTCAGTTTGCTCAATACAAATCAAAGACGCCCTTAAAAAAAGCTGCTTTCACCCACTTTTTCTATTCGGTGTGGGTTGAGCTACACGTGGTATCCAGATTTTAAGAGAAAGAGAGTAGTTTAACAAAAATCCAGCGATTATTCCTAAAAGGCTTGCAAAAATATAGTGAAAATGAGCGTAATTCGTCAAAAAATAAACCGCCAAAAACTGCGTGGCAAAAGAACCAGCTGAAGAAAAGTTGTACTTACAAAACCTCAAAAGTTTTGAGCTCTTTTTCTGAATAAATGTGAATCTGTCGTTTAGCACGAAATTCCATAGTACAGAGCTTTCAAACGCAAGAGGAACTCCCAGATAAGCCTTTAATCCCAGTAAAACTACTTGTACGCTCAAAACAAGTGTGTTTACGAGAACTCCGCTTGCGCCTATTGCCATGTATCTAAGAAGAGATGCGTCAAAAAGACTAGACCACACGAAACGTAGTAACACACTCAGACTTGGCACTCGCGAAGGCACGAAAAGTGTGCTCGAACCCTCCTTTAGAGCGCATTTAACAAGAAGTTTTACGCCGTTTGATTCTTCATTTAAGGCGTAAATCGCGGCGTTTCTGCTAAAGCAAACCGCAAGGCAAAAGGGTGCAAACTGAGGTCCAAGGCCAAAGAAGAATCTAAGAAAAAGGTTGACAAGTTTTGCAAACCAGTTTTTGCTTGCAACAAACGTTACACCCTCGGTGGGATTGATTTGTATGTTTTCCAAGTTGGAATCGAAAATCACAAGTATGCTCTTTGCGCCTGTTTTCAAACCCTTATTCAAATCCTGTTTGATCTGGTTTGGTTCACTTTTTACAAGCGCAACTTCACCACTCACAACAACAGCGCTTTCACTAGGCATTACTTATTAGGGTGGGTATCAAGGTCGTTTAAGCGTTTTGCATCCTTTTTCTTCTCCTACAAGCACTGTGACATTTGGGTGCTTTGTGAATAGTCCGTTCTCAAGAACTCCAGGTATTTTGTTTAACTCTTCCTCGGCATAGTTAGGGTCTTCTAAACCATCTTTGAAGTGAACGTCACCCAAAACAAGCCCGTTGTCGCTTATTAAAGGAGGTAGTTTTCCCTGACCCATTCTTAACACAACGGTTGCTCCAAATAGCTCATCAACCCTTTTTTGAATAAGAGGTAAAGCTTCGAAAATAAACTCTAAAGGAACGGGAAAACCCAAACCCAATTTTTTCACGCACTTCGTTTTGTCCACCATTATCACAAGCTCCTTTGAAGAATATGCTACGACTTTTTCTCTTGTAAGCGCACCGCCACCTCCCTTGATTAACCTAAGCCTTTCGTCCACTTGATCCGCTCCGTCAAAGGTTTTTTCGAGAACGCGTACGTGATTCAGTGTAGTTATTGGAATTCTAAGCTTAGACGCTCTAAACAGTGTGTCAAGTGATGTAGGAACACAGGTAACTTTTTTTCCACTTTTTGAAAGCTCTTCCATGAAAAGTGCAACTGTTGTTCCCGATCCCAAGCCTATTACATCCCCATCATTTACGTATTTTAGAGCTTCAGTTACCGCGTTGAGTTTCATACTAACGCTCAAGATGCTTTCCCCTTAATGAAAGACTCGAGCTTATTTAGCCCTTTTTCTAGCACTGAATTTTCCATAGTAAAGCAGAGTCTAAACGCATGATCTGCGCCGAAAAACTCTCCTGGCGCAAGTAGCACTCCAGTTTGCTCTAAAACCTCGTTACACAAAGTCACTGAGTCAATCGGTAAGTTGTAGCTAATTAAAGCGAAAGGCGCGGCATCAGGGTCACTCCACTCTATTCCACGCGTCCTTTCAACGAACTCTTCAACAAGCGCCCTGTTCTCTTTGAAAACCTTTTTCGCGCGCTCAGCAAACCTGCTTCTCTTTTCAAGAATTTGCGCTGAAAGCCACAAAGAAAAACCCGAGTTTTCACCGCTCACTAGCCTTTTTGCGCGTTCGAGAATCGTTACCGTTTCGTAATCAGAGATTATCCAACCAACACGTAATCTTCCTAAGCCGTAAAACTTGCTCATCGTGTTTGAAGTGACAATCCTTTTTCCTTGCGAAAAACATGTTTTGGGTGTACTCGGCTCATAAAACTCCCTAAATGCTTCGTCAACAAATAGAAAGCAACTTTCTTCTAGGCTTGAAGCCAGCTGTTTTATACGCTCATCGCTAAGAAGACGTCCCGTGGGATTGTTTGAATTTGTAAGGCACACGCATTTTCCAGAAGTGTTTAGCAAAGCCGCTTCATCGTCTTCGAATGCGTAACCAAACGAAGCGGGCACGGCGAACATCGGCTCGTAATTGGGTTTTGGCACGACCACCCTACGAGTTAAAGAAAAAAGCACAGCGTTTACAAGAAATATAGCCTCAGAACCGCCAGCTGTGGGTAGAACGTTTTCCCGGTTTACACCGTAAACCTTTGCCACAACGCTTCTAAAGCGCTCTTCCGCATCTTCCAAAGATTGCGCAAACACATCGTAGCCCGTTTCGACACCAAATTCGCTAAGCTTTGGTTCCGTCAAGCCGCTTGACACCATGTTATACTTTGCGCGGGGTAAATTGCGTTTGATCCAGTTGTACAGCCTGAACTCAAACGGTCGCAAGTCCAACACTCCATTTGTTCCAGAACAACTTAAGGTCTACTCTGAGATTTTTTCCAAATGTAAAAATTTTTCTGAAACGATTTATCAGATTACACAAAAACCTTAAAACAAAACGCTTTTATTTATGTTAGTAAAAATAGTTGGAAGCGGTGAACGGGGTGAAAACTTTAAAGGCAGGTGACCAGGTTTATACCGCCAACGAGGGCGGGCGCCTTTTCGCCGCCATGGTTGGCGAGTGCGTTTGGCTATAGCACGACTTTTGACTTACTGAAACACAGCAAAAATTCTGGAAGTTTCAAAAGGGGGGTTTTGTTTTGCAAAGAGGACTAGTTGTTCTGAAGTTGGGCGGTAGCGTTTTCGCGGATTCCTCGTCGATGAAAAGAGCAGCGCGCTTTGTGAGTGAGCTTTGCAAGGAAAAAAGGGTGGTCGTGGTTGTGTCTGCACTGAAAGGTGTCACGGATGAGCTACTTAGCACCGCACACACACTTTGTGACGAGCCTCCAGCCGATGCGCTTGCGCAAATCGTCGCGATGGGAGAAAGAACGTCTGCAAGGCTGTTTTGTCTGTCGCTACTTGCGCACGGCGTTAAAGCGGTGCTAGTCGACGTGGACACACCGTATTGGCCGATTATCACAAACGAAGATTACATGGACGCCGACCCTATTTTAGAAAAGAGTGTAGAAAGATGTAGAAGAAACATCACACCTCTCATAGAGAGTGGTAATGTTCCTGTTATCGCGGGCTTTATAGGACTTTCCGAAAAGGGTGAAGTCACAACGCTAGGAAGGGGCGGAAGCGACACCACAGCCACGCTTCTCGGATTTGCGCTTGGAGCGGAAGAAGTTGTGCTCATAAAAGATGTCTCTGGAGTGCACAGCGCTGATCCAAAAAGAGTGACTGAAGCAAAGAAAGTCGAAAGGCTCACAATAAGAGAGCTTGAAGAGTTGGCTAGTTCTGGCGCCAAAGTTGTGCACGAAAAAGCGCTAAAATTTGTGAGAGGCTTTAGACTCAGAATAACCTCTCTTTCTGAGGGACTTTCTGGAGGCACTTTGGTAGAACCAGACAGTACGGGTATCACTGGTGTAAGAGACGAAGGGGTTGAGATCAGCGTGGTGAGTTTTGTCGGTCTACAAAACGGAAACTCTCATCAGCGCATCCTCAGCCTTCTTCATGAACTCGGCTTGATGCCAGTTGCGCTTTCTTTTTCGCCCAATTCGGTTTGGGCGTATGTGAGCGGAAGCCTTAAAGAGCGCGAATTTCACACACTTGTTGAAAACGGTTCGATCAAAGCGTTTTCTATAAAAAGAGGCTTAAAGTGTATAAACGTAGAAGGCGTGGGTTTAATGGAGGAAGTGGGAGTGCTTGAAAAAATAACAACCCCCCTTTCCACAAACAGGGTGAACATTTATGGACTGGCAACTCACGGAAACACAATCAAGCTTTTCGTTTCAGAAAAGGACGTCGAACGCTCCATGAATCTTATTTTGGATTCACTAGGTTTCAAAAAGGGTGAATAAAAAAATGACAAAAAGTGTTTGTGTTTTGGGCGCAACAGGAACTGTTGGAAGAGAGTACCTCAGGCTTCTTTCGCACCACCCATTTTTCAAAATTAAGTGCGTCACTGGCAGAACTTCTGTAGGAAAAAAACTAATTGAAGCGCTCTCCGATGGCTACGAAGTGCAGGATTTACCAAAAGAAGTGCTAGAGCTTGAGGTTCAGCCAACAGATGTGAAAAAGGTTGATGCCGACCTCGTTTTTTCTCCTTTACCAAACGAAATTGCTCTTAAAACTGAGGAGGAGTTTGCAAAAGCCGGTTTCAAAGTGATCACCGACGCATCTCCTCACAGGATGGATAGCGACGTGCCTCTTATAATCCCAGAAGTCAACCCAGAGCAGCTTTCTCTTATAGAAAGCCAGAAGAAAAGGTGGAGCGGTTTTATCGTGGCAACTCCAAACTGCACCGCTGTTGGAATTGCGATGACACTCAAGCCTCTAGAAAGCTTTGGCGTGAAAAGCGTTGTCGCGACCACGATGCAAGCGGTTTCTGGCGCTGGCTATCCCGGTGTCCCTTCACTCGATATAATTGACAACATAATCCCGTTCATTCAAAACGAAGAAGAAAAAGTGGCAACCGAAACCAACAAAATCCTTGGAAGAATGAGCGACCCAATAAAATTCAGCGTGACCACCACACGAGTCCCAGTGCTCAATGGACATACCGCTTCCCTTTATGTTGAACTCGAAAAACCGTTCGAAATAGAGGAAATCGTAAGATCATTAGAAAACTTTAGAGGAAGGCCCCAAGAGCTCAATCTTCCGACTGCGCCAAAAAGGCCGATAATCGTGCACAAAGAAGTCACTAGGCCACAACCAAGGCTTGATAGAGATGAAGGTAGCGTTCCAGGGATGTCCGTTTGTGTGGGAAGAGTCAGGCGTGGCGCACATCCAAACAGCGTTCAATATGTAGAGGTGAGCAACAACACTGTAAGGGGTGGTGCGGGCGGTGCTGTTCTTACCGCCGAGCTACTTGTAGAGGAGGGGTTTGTATGACAAACGGAAAAAGTGTCAGAATAGCAAGAATCACAAGACAGGGTAAGATGCTTTGCGTTCCGATGGACCATGGCGTGACAAACGGCCCAATAAGCGGATTAGAAAACCCTTGGCTTACCATTTCCAAAGTGAGTAAAGGCGGCGCAACGGCGGTGCTCGCTCACAAAGGGGTGTTCAGAAACAGCCCTGAGCCAATTTCGATCGGCACAATCATGCACGTGAACGCGAACACAACGTTAGGACCTGCGCCCAATTTGAAAGTGCTTGTCGCAAGCGTCAAAGAGGCGATAAGGCTTGGGGTTGACGCGGTTTCCATTCACATCAACATAGGTAGCGATGAGGAACCTTCTATGCTACACGATTTGGGAGTGCTCGCCGATGAGTGCGATGAATGGGGACTGCCACTCATAGCGATGATGTATCCGCGAGGACCAAGGATAAAAAGCGTTGACGTAGAAACCGTGGCACACGTTGCGAGAGTTGGTGCGGAGTTAGGCGCCGATATAGTAAAAACGGTGTATCCTGGAAGTGTCGAAGGTTTCCGAGAAGTGATAAAAAGGTGCGGTGTGCCAGTTGTTCTTGCTGGTGGTCCAAAGATGGACTCCGATTTGGAGCTTCTTAAGCTCGCTGAATCAGCGATGAAGGCTGGCGCGATGGGAATAACATTTGGTCGAAACATTTTTGGGCACAAGGATCCAGAAAAGATCACTAGGGCGCTCTCCAAAGTGGTTTTCGAAGGAAAAAGCGCAGAAGAAGCGGTGACCACGCTCAATGAATAAAGAGATTTTTATTAAAACTCAGGACAAAGAGCTCATAAAAACTGCGCTTTCACTAGGCTTTAAAAAGTTTTACCACGAGAAGCTACCTGAATTCAGGGATGCAGTTTTCATGCACGAATCCGCGAACGCTGACATCACTATTGACGGAAAAAACATAGTAAAAAAGCGAATCACTGGCGCAAAAGACATTGAAGAGATCAAAAAGTTTTGCGCCAGTGGAACGAATGTGGTTATCGTCGAGACCACAGACTGGACTGTGATACCCTACGAAAATTTGATTGTGGAAGCACACCTTTTGGGATCAAAAGTGTTTGCGCTAACAAGACCTCAGGACATCGAGCTACTTTCAACAATTATGGAAAAGGGAGTTGACGGTCTTGTGATTGAAGTTGAAAGCGAAAAAGAGCTTGAAATAGTTCAAAAACTGAAAAACAGGCTTGAAACTCCAAGATTGGTAGAAGCATTTGTGAAAAGCGTGGATCAATGCGGGCTTGGCGAAAGAGTGTGCGTCGACACAGTTTCTATTTTAAAGCCAGGTGAAGGTCTTCTTGTTGGAAACACCGCGGACTTTCTCTTTCTGGTGCACAATGAAAACATTGAAACGGAGTACGCACGCGCTCGTCCGTTTAGAATCAACGCGGGTGCTGTTCACTCTTATTTTCTTAAAGACAGCGAAAGAACTGGCTACCTTTGTGAACTTCACGCAGGTGAAAAAGTTCTTGTGGTTTCGCCGTCGTCTGCAAGAGAGGTTTCTGTTGGTAGAGTGAAAATAGAAAGCAGACCGCTTGCGTTAATTCGCGCAAAGGCTGGTGAAAGGGAGGGGTCTGTGATGGTTCAATGGGCGGAAACAATTAGGCTGGTAAAGCCAGATGGGAAACCGATTAGCGTTACAGAGCTTAAAAGTGGCGATAAGGTGCTTGTTTGGCTTGGCGAAAAGGTGGGCAGACATTTTGGCGCAAAAGTGGAAGAATTCATCCTTGAACGGTGAAAAGCCGCGTGTTTGCGTATCCATTGCGCCAAAGAACGCAACACAATTCGAGGAGTTGCTCAAAGAGGCAAATTTGAGCCAAGCGCATCTTATTGAGTTAAGAGTTGACGGCTTGGTTGGTGATGCTCAATCATTCGTACAAGCTTTTTTAAGAAACATTCCAAGCAAACCGCTTGTTCTCACATACAATCTGGAAAAGCCTGTGACGCTAGGTGGAACAAAAGATGGGTTGCACGTTTTCTTTGAGCTTGCTCGATACGCGTCTTACTTGGATGCGCCAGACGAAATCACTCAAAAGGTAAAGCACAGCGCTAAGCGAATAGCTTCGCTTCACTTTTCTCGCTCTATAAACTTTGAAGAAGGAATAAAGGCGATTGACGACTTGGCCAAAAATCACGACGTTGTGAAGCTAGTTTTTTTGGCAGAAAAGCTAGAAGACAACTACACAGCTCTAAAGCTTGCGAGTTCTACAGAGATTCCACGTATAATCTTTTGTATGGGCGAGCTTGGTTTCTTGTCGAGGTTTCTTGCGCCTTTTTGTGGTTGTGTTTGGACTTACGCTTCACTAAAACGTGGAACTCGCACGGCAGCAGGACAAGTCGACGTTGACACGCTTATTAAAATGTACCAAACTTTACTAAGGTGACTCTTACGAATGTGTTGTGCGTGATAGGAAAACCAGTTTCGCATTCATTAAGCCCTTATCTTCACAGTTTTGGCGCACATTTAATTGGAAAAAAAGTTTTGAGCTTTAAGTGTGAGCTCGCAACAGAACTTTTACCAAGTTTTGTTGATTTTGTAAGGCGAAAGAAAGAGTTCACAGGTTTTAACGTCACGATGCCCTTTAAAGAAGAAATAACTCGGCTTTTGGACTCTTTGTCTTATGATGCACAAAAAATAGGTTGTGTGAACACCGTGGCAAAAAATCGTCACGGGTTGGTTGGCTACAACACGGACTGGTTGGCTTTTCGTGACAGCGTAAGAGCAAGGGAAAAGTGGTTTGAGTCAACGCTCATTTTTGGCGCGGGTGGAGCTGCTGCCGCAGCAATATACGCAATTCAAGAAGCAAAGATTTCAGACGAGGTGTATTTGTTCAACCGAAGTGTTGAAAGATTTGAAAGACTTTCAAAAAGCTTTAACTTTATAAAGAGGTGGTCAGCGGAAAAAAAGATTGAGTTACTTGTAAATGCCACTCCGGTAGAACCTCCCATTGATCAAAGCGTTTTTAAAAATGTCAAGCTAGTGGTGGATTTCGATTATTCTCGAAAAAGCAATCAGCTTGCTGAAAGATGTAGCGAGCTTGGTATTCACTACATCGATGGGCTAGAGCTCCTTGCAAGGCAAGGGGTAGAGGCATTGGGGTTTTTCTTCGGCGAAAAACCAAAGCTTGATGAAGTGCTTCAGTATTTGAGGCGAATTTGCGAATGCAGGGAGAAGGCGTCTCACACGGCGCAATGACTGTGGTGAACGCGGTTTCCACAGGTCGGGGCGCGGCGCTTGGTGTAGATTTAAAGGTAAAAGTTAAGGTGAACATTTTAGAAAGGGAGACCACGGTGAGCACGGGTAGCACTCTTTTGGACGTTGTTTGCAAAAGATTTCTAGAGCGAATGGGTGTGAATGGTTTAGGTGTGAAACTTTCGATCGAAAGCGAAATTCCTCAGGCTGTCGGTATGAAAAGTAGCAGTGCTGTGGTCAACGCACTCATACTTGCACTAGCAGACGCACTGGGAACTAAGTTGGAAGCGAAACAGGTTCTAAAGATGAACGCACAGTATTCGAGGGAGGCGGGCGTGAGCATAACTGGCGCCATCGACGACGCGGCTGCGTGTTTACTTGGCGGAATAAGAGTGACAGACAACACGCAAGATGCAATTGTGAAAAGCTACGCCGCAAAAGAAGAAAAAGTTGTGTTTCTTATACCAAAGGGTGTGACAAGAGTGGATTTTAAGTCAAAAATCGACGCAAGTCTTAAACACAACGCGCTAACCGCTTACACGCTTGCGCTCATAGGAAAATACTGCGAAGCGATAAATCTTAATGGCTTTGTTTACGCTCATGCGTTTGGATATCCAGAAGAACCGATCATTCTTGCGAGAAGATGTGGCGCAGTGGCTTGCGGGCTAAGCGGAAACGGACCAGCGTACGCCGCACTCGTTGAGGAGGAAAACTTGGAAAAGCTTATCGAATGCTGGGGAGAAATCGGTAGAATAATAGTCTCACGCGTGTACAACGGTGAAGCGCTTTAAAAGGTGAAAGTTATGCAAGTGGTTTTTCAAAAATCGCAAGTAGCTGGTGTGATTAACGCCCCAGCTTCTAAGAGTTTTGCTCAAAGAGTTTTTGCGTGCGCTCTTTTGACCAAAGGGGTTAGTGTGATAGAGCGGTACACCCCATGTGACGATTCGGAAAGGGCACTTGAGGCGCTCACAAAAATGGGAGCGATTGTAGAAAGGCAAAACGAAAGAGTAGTGATAAGTGTCGATCGACTAACCGAAAGCGAAAAGACGCTCAACTTTGGTGCATCCGCCACGTCTATGAGGATATTTACTGGTGTCGCTTGTGTAACTCCTGGGATAAAAGTGATCACCGGCGACCCTCAGCTTTTAAAAAGACCGATCAAGCCTCTTATTCAAGCGCTAAAACAACTTGGCGCAAAAATAGAGTGCGAAAACGACCATCCTCCGCTTACGATTTACTCAAGTGAGCTACACGGCGGTGTGGTTAGCTTGGATGTTTCGATAAGCTCTCAGTTCAGCTCCGCGCTTATGATTTGCACGACGAAAGCAAAAGGAGAAACTTTGATACAGCACACAAACATCCCCTCTTCAAAAGGGTACATACTGATCACACAAGAGGTGTTAAAGCTGTTTGGCGGTAAAGTTTATCTTGACAAAGATTTGAAAAACATCAGCGTCATTCCCTCGGAGCTTAAACCTGTGAACTACGCGCTTGAAGGCGATTATTCATCAGCGGCTTATCTGCTTGCGGCTGGTGCAATTTCGGGCGAGGTTGAGGTGAGAAACTTGAACGCGAAATCGCTTCAACCAGACCGTTTCATAATAGAAGCGCTTAGAGCGATGGGTTGTCGTGTGTATATTGGTGGCGAAAGTGTCAGGGTTTCGCAAACCACGCTAGAAGGCTACGAGTTTGACGTGGACGAGTGCCCAGACCTTGCACCAATACTATCTGTGCTTGGCGCTTACGCAAAAGGCAGAACAAAACTAACGGGAATAACAAGGCTAAGGTACAAGGAGTCAGACAGGGTTTCTTCGATTAAACAGATGCTCGAATCTATCGGTGTACACGTCAACGTCAAAGATGAATCGATAGAAATACTAGGAGGTGAGGTAAGAGGTGGTGTGGTCCACTCCAACAATGACCACAGAATTGCGCTTGCTGCGGCCGTAGCCTCATGCGCTTCAAAAAACCCAATTCAGGTGATCGCTTTTGAGTGCTATACAAAAAGCTACCCGCAATTCCTTGAACATTTTTCAAAACTTGGGGCGAAATTTTCCATCAAAGGTTAAAGCTTTGCAAATCCTGTGGTAACACGCTTTCGGCAAAAATTTCCTTTGCTTCCCTGTGCTTTTCTTCAGGCGTAGAGCTTCTGTTGTCAACATGAAACAGGAAAAGCCTTTTCGCGTTGAGCTTTAGTGCGGCTTGTGCCGCCTCCTTTGCGGTGGAGTGCCCGTATTTTTTTGCAAAGTCCAAAAATTGATGAGTAAAAGTGGCCTCGTGAATAAGATAGTCGACCTTTTCAATCGGCGCGCTCCAAGGAAAAGCTGTGTCACCAGTGTAGAACAGCGTATACTCTTTGTTTTCCACTAAATAGCCTACATTCGGCACGACGTGGTTCAACAGAAAACCTCGCACTTTCGTATTTCCGATGTTTAACACTGGTGAAGTGGATTCTTTGATTTTGAGTTCAAAACCTTGAGTCGAGTCGCTCAGCTTGTTTCCCAGCGCTGTGTAAAGCTTTAAAACATCGGATAGACCTGGCGGAGAGCAAATGTGAACAGGCCTTTTTCTTCTGTCTACCACCATAGCGACTAACACGTCGTACAAACCGCTCACATGGTCGCTGTGTAGATGAGAAATAAAGATCGCGTCCACTTTGTCGAGCAACCCCAAGTCTTCAAGCCTACCACACGTTCCAGCACCGCAGTCAAAAAGCATGCCGTCAAGATAAAAAGAAGATTTCTGTCTAGAGCTTCCGCGAAAACCACCAGCGCCAGTTCCAAGAAACACAAGTGTGCTCATACCAAACAAAAAGCAATACACAAATTTAACCCCAGCGTAACCAAAATCGCGTTAAGCATAAATGCTTTGGCGTGTGTAAAGTTTATGAGATTTCCGCTGAACGCTCGTGTCATTGCAACTGTCTTCGCTTTGCTTTGCGTTGAATACATCGTGTTTTGGTTCGTTTCAAACTCACATTTACCCATAAGCGTTGTTTCAGTTGCTCCGAACATTTTAAACAAGCAGACCGTAGCCCCTCCACCTTCAACAGACATTCCATCTTCGATCACCACAGCGGGCACTATTGGTCAAATCAAAACCGTGATAGCGAATAGCACTTTGCTTGGCTACGCTTTCAAAATTTTTGAAAATAACTTTGTTATAGCGCTAATTGAATCTATCCCGATTTTTGGGTTCGGCTACTCGCTGTACATACAAGTTAAGCTGGGTGTCGTCACCAACTTTGCTTCACGCGAGCTAAACCCGCTGATCGTAACAGGAGCGCTCGCTTCGCACACCTTTTTCTGGTTAGAAGAGTTGGGTTTTGCCTTCGGTTGTGCAGCCGGCTTTATCCTTCTCGAAAGAACAAGCGTTCAACTCAGAGTAGCACGATTTTTGGTTCTTCTTTTGTTTTCAGCGGCGTTTTTGTTTGCTTCCGCAATCCTCGAAGTGGGATTTATTTTAAGATACGGCTAGTGATACCAACCTCTTCCACTCAACGGTTACAAAACAGTTATAGTCGTTTGGCGATTATTCAAACGAGGTTAGCGCTTTGGCTTTGCTAATTGGCGAAAGGGAACCAATTAAAGCACAACTTCTAGAAGCGGTTTCGTCCATCAAAACCATAGGCGCAAAGATTGACGCTTCGCTCTCTAAGCTCGAAGAAAGAGGGAAAAAGCTTTTCGAAGAGGCCGCCGAATTTTACGCAAGAGGCGACAGCACAAGGGCTACGATTTACGCAAACGAAGTGGCTGTGATTAGAAGAATTTCTAAAAAGCTTTCAATGTGTAGACTAGCCCTTGAAGTTGTTGAAACCAGAATTGAGACAGTGATCGAAAGTGGTAACATAGCCGCAGTTTTACAACCAGCAATTGAAGTGATACGGTCGATAAAGGATGAAGTAGGGCCGATAATACCTCAAGCCGAGGCAGAGCTTGCAAGCTTGAGTGCCGCATTGAGCGAGATAATGAGTAGCAGTCTCCAAAACGAAATCAAAAGTATAGAAAGCATGTTCAAAACTGAAAGCGCAGAAGAGATACTAGGAGAAATTAAAAAGGCCGTTGTAGAAAAGGGTGTGCAAGAGCTACCAATGCCACCAGAAACTCAAGTGGCGGAAAGAGAAGCAGAGTCAGTGTGATCACTCACATTTTGTAAAGCCACAGTTTTTACAAGTGAAGCAACCACTTTCGTTGACGAGTGACTGCTCACCACAAGAAGGACACACTTCCACTCCGACTGGCTTGTTTTCGTGATCTGGCGACCCTAGTTTAAAGGAGGCTCTTTTTTCAACGGGAGATTCACCTAGTATTATTTCAAGCGCTTTTGCGACCGCATCAGGAACGCTCAAAAGCTGAAGGCCATTGTCCCAAGTTACATTCCTTCCGTGTATGCCTTTAAGGCTTTTGATCACATCTTTCACATCTCCACCTTGCTGTAAGTACCTGCTAATCAACCTGCCAATCGCTTCGCTATAGCTTTTTTCGTCGCTACCTGATTTGCCAAGATTCACGAAAACTTCCTTTATTCCTTCTTCATCGCTGTTCACAGTGACATAAATCGAGCCCTGAGGCAGCCTGAGTTTAACAGTTTTTCCAGAAAGTATCCTCGGCCTTTCCCACTTTTTATCGAGCTCCTTTTTCTTTTCCGTGAGTAGCACACCTTCTCTCGAACCTTCTCTGTAAACGGTTATTCCTTTACACCCAAGCTTCCACGCAAGAAAGTATATCCTTTCCACTTCTTCTACGGAAACGTTTTCAGGAAGGTTCACGGTGGAGGATATCGCGCTGTCTATGTGCTTCTGGATCACCGCCTGCATTTTCACGCGGAACTCCGGTTTGATTTTGTGCGCCGTGACAAAGAAATCCGGAAGCTCTTCTTCGCTTTTCAGTCCGAATCGCTCCATGTACTCCTTTACAAGCGGGTGGTAAACCTTGTAGTACTCCTTGGAAAGAGACTCGCTTCTTCTTGTATAGCTGAAGGCGAATATCGGCTCGATCCCTGAAGACGTACCCGCAAGCACAGAGCCCGAACCAACAGGAGGAACGGTAAGGATGCACACATTTCTCAGCCCGTACTGCCTTATTCTTTCCTGTATCGCAGGGTCGAGCGTCTTTATGAAAGGACGCGAAAGGTGCTTCTCCGCGTCGAAAGCGGAAAAGGCCCTTTTTCGCGCGCAAGCTCTATGCTTTCGTCGTACGCTATGTGCTTTATCCTGTCAAAAAG
>NEXD01000036.1 GCA_003019595.1 Candidatus Marsarchaeota G1 archaeon BE_D | reverse complement strand
GCTTGAGGTTGTAAAAAGATACATAGAGGAGCAGAAAGGGGTATGATCTTAACATTCAACGTAAAACACAACAGGGATTTCACCGATGAATTGAAGAAGGCCAGACGGGTCGCGGAGTTTGCGGTCAGGACTCACACGCTTTCCTCGAAGGACGTTAAGCACTTCGGTCTGAAGAGTATCATTGCAAACCAGATACTGAGAAAGTATTCGAGAAACAAAAAGATAAAGAAAGTGGGACACGTCAACCTGACTATACCTAATCAAGGTATTCGTGTGGACAGGGAGAAGCAGGAAATATACATACCTTCTTTGAAGCTAACGCTTCCATACAGCTTTAGAAATGATTTTGAGAAGGTGAACCAGATAGAAGTGGACGAGCAATACGCACATGTGAGCGTAACCATACCTGAGAAACCAGTGATTCAACCACAGACATGGCTGGGTGTTGACAGAAATGCAACTGGCCACATCGCCGTGGTAGCCAACCCACAGACAGGGAAGGTGTGGAAACTCGGTAAGAAGGCTGAGCATATACACATGAAATACAGGGAAATCAGGAGGAAGCTCCAGAAGGTAAGAAAATACAGGCTGCTGAAGAGGATTAAGGATAGGGAGAGCAGGATAATCAGGGATTTGAATCATAAGGTGTCAAGGAAGATAGTTGAAATAGCAAAGAAGGATAACGCGGGGATAAAGCTAGAGGAACTTGGTGGTATCAGAAATAATAAGAAGCACACCAAATCATTCAGTTATGGTCTGCACTCGTGGTCATTCCACCAGCTTGAAAAATTCATTGACTATAAGGCTAAGCTGGAAGGAGTCCCCCTAACCTATGTGGAGCCGAAAAACACGTCGAAAGAGTGTTCTCGGTGTGGAAGCGTAGGGATTAGGGAGGCTAAATCATTCAAGTGCCCGCACTGCGGGCACGTTGACCACGCCGACGCCAACGCTTCGTTCAACATAGCGTTGCGTCCCCCTTCAGTGGGAGGCGTAGGTCAATTGCACGTAGACAGGGATGCGTGCAAGGGGAGCACTGATACCCCCGACCGAGAGGGGCGACTCCGGGAACGACGGAGACCCCGAAACTCCGTAATGGGTTCTCGCAAAACCCGCCTGATCGTGAGAAGTGATGCGGAAATAAGTGCAAAAGCGAGAACCTCCGAAGCTTCAGCTGAGGAGAGTATGTCAGTATATAGAATCCTACGAAAGAGCGAAAAACAAAGAAAAAGCGGCGCGACTGCGCTTTCTCATCCCGTTCGTTTTTCTCAACTTCGAAAAGAAGCTTTCAAACGAGGCGCTTCTCAGAATAACCCAGCTTGCGGAGCATTATGAGGAGCTTGCGTCTTTCGGGGATCCGACAGCGCTCTGGCTTTACTCCAACCTCAGGAAAAAGTGGGAGTACAGGATTGTAAAGTGTGAAAAGCACGGGGACGACGCGGCGGAGTTCTTCGGAAAGGACGTTCTCACTCTCCGTATCTGCGTGAAAGAAGCGGAGGAGGTATTGAAACAAGTTTTCGAAATCAAAACAAGTGAGCTACCTCGATGAAACTTGTGCAACCCTTGCATCATGGCATGCGTCCTAGCTTTTTGATATACACCATAAAATTGACACTTTTTACAATTTCTAAGCGTACTTTTGGAAATATTAAATTTAAAAGTTTGTTGCTTTAAAGAACGCTTTACTCTGGACTTCCATAACCACCTCCACCTGGTGTCATTATTCTAATAACCGAATGTGCAGGAACTCTCACGGTTTGCTTACTATCCAAAAGCATTTCTTTGCCTTCTACGATAACCGAGTAGCGCGCACAAGAGCCCGGCTTTCCTCCCTTTACCCCCCAAGGTGCGTGTCTTACTCTTTCTCCTACTATCGTCACCACAGAGTCTTCTAGTAACGTTCAATTTCTCTTATGATGCCATCACCTCCGCGAAACTTTCCCACGCCGCCAGAGTTTTCTCTTAATTCATATCTTATAACCCTCATAGGATAAGCGCTTTCGATCACTTCAATTGGTGTGTTTAGCGTGTTTGTCATGTTTGTGTGAACACCGCTCACACCGTTTTCGTTTGGCCTTGCACCAGAACCTCCGCCAATCGTCTCGTAAAACGCCCATCCCTTTCCCCCAACCATGAGGTTGTTCATCGTTCCTTGAGAAGCTGCGGGAAGGTCAAGAAACTGCGAAAGAGCGTTGAGCACAACGTCCGCAACTCTTTGCGAAGTTTCTACTTTCCCGCAGAAACAGGAGCGGGTTTTTTCGGGTTTAATAAGCAACCTTCTGGAGCTATTATTTCCACCACGTCAAAGAAACCAGAGTTCACGGGCATTTCTGGGTCAAGCGCGCTTTTGAGAGCAAAAACGCTTGACGAAACCGTGACGCCGTACACCGCGTTCACAGGCGCGTCAACCTGTGGGTGTGTTTTGGAGTAATCCAGCTTTATTCCATCAGAAACTTCAAGCTCAAGTCGGATCGCAATGTCTTTTTCTTTAAGCTCGATATAGTCTTCCGCGCGATATCTTCCTTTTGGTAAAGAGCTCACAAGCTTTTTCGTGTACCTTCTTACGTATTCGAGCGCTTCGTTCCACGCTTGCTTCACAAACTCACCTCGAGCCTCAAATAACTCTTTTAACCTTTTTACGCCCACTTTTAGCGCAGAAATTTGAGCCATTGCATCGGCGTAAACGTACACTGGTGTGCGCGAGTTTTCGGAAAATATTTTTAAAATCTCTTGCTTTAAGCTTGCTTTTTCGCAAAGCTTGACTGGTGGCACAACAAGCCCTTCTTGGCAAAGCTCCGTTGCGCTTGCGGAAAGGCTTCCCGGGGTGCAACCTCCTATGTCTACGTAGTGCGCTTTGATCGCAACATAACCCGCGATTTCTCCTTTGAAAAAAACGGGGGATGCCATTGTCACATCGTTTGCGTGCGTGCCTGCGACATAAGGGTCGTTCGTAAGAAGGACATCTCCCTCTTCGATTTGCTTAAAACAAGAAATCAGATTTTTTACACCGATTGGCATGCTACCCAAGTGCACCGGTATGTGCTCCGCTTGCGCCACAAGCCTACCAAAACAGTCGGTTATGGCAGCGCTCATGTCTAGCCTGTCCTTGATGTTTGGAGAAAAAGCGGTGTTACGCATCACAACGCCCATTTCTTCAGCTATATAGCTACAGCTATTCAGAACAACTTCCCAGCTTTTAAGCAACGCTCAACACCAAATTGAGGTATTCGTCCACTTCCACAAAAAAGTTTGGGGGACAAGAATAGTGCTGTCCATTGCGTGTATCACGCAAGGACCGTAGACCACCTGCCCAGCTTTGAGAGTCTCTCTTTTGTAAAGCGACGCTGTGACTTCTTCGGTTTTGAACACAACGCTACGCTTCGCCAAAGCCTTTGGTTGCTCTTTCACTTTTTCGTGCTTTTTGAAAACTGGCTTGCTCGTCACGCCGATTGCACTAAGCCTTAAGTTCACGATTTCAACTTCGTTTTGCCTTAAGCTGTAACCGTATCTTTCTTCAAAAACGTCGTGAAAGCTTTGCAAAACATTTTTGGAATAAGGAATGGAAAGCGTGTACGACTGCCCCTTATACCTCATATCCACCTTCCTTTCAAACACGATTTGCGAAAAGCGCTCAAGCTCTGAAAGCGCGCTCTTTTCAAGCGCTTCGAACTGTTGTTCCACATCCCCTCCTAAATACGCTTGAACGAAGTCTCTTCTAAAGTCTGAAAGTAGAAGACCCAAAGCGGAGAATAATCCTGGGTAGTTTGGCACGATCGCCTTTTTAATACCAAGCTCTTCCATAATCTCCGCAACGTGCAGGGGGCCGGCTCCACCAAACGCGAAAATCACGAAATCAGCAGGGTCTTGCGCCCTTTCAACCGTGACAATCCTTATAGCCTTTGCCATTTGGTTGTTCGCAAGCTCTATCGCTTTGAGCGCGTTTTCCACAGGGTCTCCTTCCAAGGAGGAAAGTGCGGCTTTCGCAAGCTCTTTGTCGAGTTTTATACCTGCGGCTATTTCTTGTGGAAGCCTTCCCAAAATTAGGTTTGCGTCGGTGATCGTCGGTCTTGAACCGCCTTTGGAGTAGCACGCAGGACCGGGGTGTGCTTCCGCGCTTTCTGGCCCAACTCTGAGCGCACCACCTTTGTCTTTCCAAATTATCGTGCCACCACCGCTACTCACCTCTACAAGGTCCACAAACGGAAACCTCACGGGATAGCCCGAGCCTTTGATGAGCCTTCCCATACTCGTTTTTCCGCCAACTTCGTATTCATCGGTCACGCTCAGCTTTCCGTCGACAACAGTTGACGCTTTTGCGGTCGTCCCTCCCATGTCAAACCCAAGCGCCTTTTTTACACCGAGCAAAACCGAAAAGTGGCTTACCGCAACAGCACCAGCCGCAGGTCCGCTTTCAACGATCATGTGTGGGTACTCTGCGGCTTTTTCGGTAGTTGTGTACCCACCATTACTCTGCATCACAAACATGCGCTTAAGCGAGCTCAAGCTTTTGAAATACTGCACGACCACTGGTTTTAACACCGCGCACACAACAGCGGTCGAAGTTCTTTCGTACTCCTTTTCCTCCCTGTCAACCTCACAAGAAAGTGTGACTTGTGCGCTGTTACACACACTTTGTATCACTTTTTTCGCAAGTAGCTCGTTTGAAGGATTGAGGTGACTGTTTATAAATGAAACCACAAAGCCGTCAATGCGAGCGCAAAGCTCGCGCGCAATTCTTTTTACTTCTTCTGTGTCAAGCGGTGTGCTCACAAAACCGTTTGACTCAGTCCTTTCGGTGACGCCAAACCTGAGCTCTCTTTCGACAAGCGGTTTTGGCCTCTTAAAAAACAGGTTGTAAAGCTCAGGCCTGTTTTGTCTTCCGATCTCTAAAACGTCACGAAAGCCTTTTGTTGTAATAAGGCAAACTTTTCCGTGTTTACCAGTGAGTATCGCGTTTGTCGCAATCGTCGTCGCGTGGTAAAAGCTTTCGGCCTCAAAACCGAGCGAGCTCACCGCTTTTAGCACGCCGAGCTCTGGTGGTTTTGTGGTGGGCACTTTTAGCGCGAAAAACTCTCCTTTTTCGTACGCCAAAACGTCGGTGAACGTCCCACCTACGTCTACCGCAACTCTTTCAACCATTTTAAACAGTTTAGGAAGGGGGTTGTTCTAAGCTTTTCTTGCTCAATCTTAAATCTCCAGCTTTTTTAAGAATTCACATGATAAAACAGCTCAGGCAAGTGCTTTACATTTCTTTTTCAGCGTTCTTTGCGGATTTGGGCTACCAAGCGGCGCTTTCGCTTTTTTCGATTTACCTTGTCTACCTTTTAAAGGCGCCAGTGTATCTTTACGGAATTGCTGAAGCGTTGAACTACGGCTTGGGCTCGCTCTTTGGGTACTTTGGCGGAAGGCTTTCCGACCACTTTGGCGCAAAAAAGGTTTCGATCTTTGGAAACGCGCTCATTCCTTTGATGAGCCTTTACGTTTTTACGAACAAACCGCTTTTTGTGATTTTGTTTTTTTCATGGGGTTGGTGGATGCGAAACCTGAGAACTCCAGCAAGACGCGCGCTACTTTCTCAAGTGACGTCCACTGAAGAAAGACAAGAAGCTTACGGGATTTTGCACGCGCTTGACATAGCAGGCGCGACGATTGCAGTGGGGTACATAACGCTCAGCCTTTTTCTAAAGCTTGACCTAAAGCTTGTAATGCTCACAACAGTGGCGTATCTTGCGACAAGCACGCTACTACTTGCGTTCGTAAAAGCGAGCGAAAAACCAAGACCTAAACACACAAAAATGGGCACAAAGGAAAAAGCGCTCTTTAGCGGTATCATCATTTCAACTTCGCTATTTGGCTTTAGCTACTTTTCTTTTGGTTACCCAATTCTTACGGTGACCCAAAGGTTCAACGCCCCTTATTTGGGAACGCTCACGTATGTGGTGTTTCTCCTGGTTTCTTCGCTTTCGGGTTACGTGTTTGGCAGGGTAAAGTACAAAGAAGCTCTCTTGCTTGCGATGGGCTATGCTGTTGCAAGCTTTGGAAGCCTTGGCTTTCAGCTTTCCACAAGCCTCCCGCTTTACTTTGCTTCTTCCGCTTTGATGGGGGTGTCCGTTGGAATGGTCGAAACGTTTGAACCATCCCTTATGTCAAAAATATATCTCAGAGAAGGCGAAGGAATGGGAATTCTTTCGGCCTTTCGAAGCTTCGGGCTTTTCACAGGCAATCTTGTAATGGGCTTTCTGTACTCTTTTCATCTTGCGTACTGGTACGCATTCCTCGTTTCTCTTGTTGCGTTTTTGGTGATGCTCGCCTCCTCTCAAAAATCGTAAAACGCATCGAACAAAGCTTTTATGTTCGAACGCGCTATGACTTACGTAATATGTCAAAAAGTGCGATAATCGAAATACTAAAGCGCGTTTACGATCCTGAAATTGGAGAAAACATCGTGGATTTGGACATGGTAAAGGAAGTAAAGGTTGACGAAAAAAACGGCTTTGTTAAGATAAAAATTGCGCTAACCGTTCCCGAGTGCCCGCTCACACAAAAAATAAAAAAGGACGTGAGCTCGTCTTTGGAGTCTCTTGGAATAAAAAAAGTGGAAATCGAGTTCACTTCGATGAGCCAAGAGGAAAGACAGGCGCTTCTTGAAAAGCTAAGAAGCCTACGCGCAAGGCGCGAGCCTACTCAAGCTGAAAGCGGAAAAAGGGCGTACCAAGGAAGCCCTGTGGCGCTTTTACCAAAAGGAGGGATTCACAACATAATCGCTGTGGTCTCTGGAAAAGGAGGTGTGGGGAAATCCACGATATCCGCACTAATCGCGGTAGAGCTAAAAAGAAGAGGTTTTAGGGTGGGCGTGATGGACGCGGACGTCACAGGCCCGAGCATCCCCAAACTGTTTGGGCTCACGCAAAGGCTAGAAGTGAACAAAGACGGGAACAAGCTACTTCCCGCAACCACAAAAAGCGGAATCAAAGTGGTTTCGATGAATTTGATTCTCAACGAGCAAACCGAAGCGGCGATTTGGCGCGGTCCTATAGTGAGCGGGGTGATCAGGCAGTTCTTCACCGATGTGGAGTGGGGTGAGCTCGACTATCTTGTGGTTGATTTGCCACCAGGGACAAGCGACGCACCGCTCACAGTTTTTCAGTCCATACCGCTCGATGGGGTGATCGTGGTCACATCGCCACAGGAGCTTGCGCGCGTGATCGTCGCAAAGGCCGTGAACATGGCAAAAAAGCTCAACGCGCCTCTTTTAGGACTTGTGGAAAACATGGCTTACACGAAGTGCACGGAGTGTGGAAGCACGATTTTCATTTTTGGAAAGCCAAAGGGAGAAGAGGCCGCAAAAGAGTACGCTGTTCCTTATTTGGGAGAGCTACCGCTTGATCCCCTGCTCGTTGAGCTTTGTGACTCAGGTAGAATAGAGGAGTACCAAGCGACGGAGCTGTCAAGGGTTGTGGACAGAATAGGCGAAGTGAGAGTGGAGCTTTACCAGCTCAAAGCGCCGAAGGTTCGTTGATTGGCCGTAGTGAGCAACGCGCCTACTACGCTCACACTAAAAACTTCCATTGTGGCGCTCATCGCATCAACAAAGTAGGTGGGCGGGTAAGAGTAAGCGCCTAGCACAAACGAAAAGGGCGCCATCATAGGCGCCATCCACGAAAAAGCAACGACGAGAAATAAACGTAGCCTTTTTGGTAACACGCAAAAGCTTGTGCCAGCAAGAAAGCCAATGAGCAAAATGGTGATGTGCAACAAACCGTGAATCGTGTCATTAAGGTAAATCAGCATGAACATCTTCGGGGAAAACCAGAAGCTGAGCAACGCGGCGGAAATTGCCACTACGACGACGCCGTTTCTTGTGTTTTTTGTGTACCAGCTGTAAAGCGAAGAAAGACGAGCTGAAGAAGAGCGAAGGCTGCTTAGCGCAAAACCCGCGATAAAACCGCCTAGTGCGATCACCAAGTGCTCAAACATGTGAAAGCTTGGGTTTGCGTCTCCAAGCGCGTCAAGTGGGGTCAAGTCCGCAAGGGGCAAAAAAGAAAACCCCAAAGCGACGAATATTGGTTTTGCTCGCACACTTGGTAGCCTTAAAGCTTTTTGAAGAGTTTCGGAAAGGGTAAAGAGCAAACCAAAAAGCGTTATAAAAAGTGTCACAACAAGAGTTAAAGCGTAAAACGCGATGTTCGAAAAAACAAGCTCTCCTTTAAAAGCGCTAGGAGCGCCAATTAAACCGGTGAGCGCGATCAACCCGCCCATAAAAAACTGAGAAACGCTGTTTGCCACAAAAGTGGAAACGATCCACGGTGCGCTGAGTCGTCTGGCTTCTCCGCTAGTGTGAAGCCTGCTCAAAATGCCATCAAAGTATAGTAACATTTCAAGAATCACGGATAGCGCAAAAAGCGATGGATTTTGGTTCACGCCCCAAATATACAAACCGAGCATCATCGCCAAGTAAATCAAAATCAAGCGGAATAGGTAGGTCTGAATTGTTGTTTCAAAGAAGCCACGTGCGTAAACCCATGCAAAAAGAATGGTCATAAGCGCGCTTCCAACAAACGCGCTCAAAAAGCCCCAAGCGCGGCTGGAAAGCGCTGTAGGAGAAAAGAACATTATCGCGCTTTGCATCGCTACCACAAACAAAACGCTTTTTGGCACGTTTTTTCGAAGAAAATACGTGGTGAGCGCCATTTCAAGCGACATCGGAAAAACGAACCAGTAGGACGAAACAACAGAGGATAGGTATTCTGGGGTGATTCGAGGGTGAGGGGAGAAAACAAGGTTAAAGCTCCAACCCATGAAAAACTCGTTTAAAAGCGTAAGGAAGATCACGAGCGCAAAGAACGCGCTTTTGTTTTTGAGTTGCTTTACGCTTTGCTCCTGAAAGCGCGACACAAATGAAACGAAAATCGGAACGAGCGCGGCGGACATCACGCCGAGGTTGAGCCACGCGGCAACCGTGAGCGTGGAAAAGCTAGGGTTGTACAAGTAGATCGTCGCACCCGCGAACATCGCGACCATCATCGAAAGCACAAACACAACCAAAGAAGCGGAAAGAGTGTGTCTTACAGAACACGCCCACTTCAAAACTCTTGCGATGATGTAAACCATTGAAAGCGCGATCGCCCAAAGAAAGGGGTAAAGCATCAAACAGTTGATTTTTGTAACAAGTTATAAAATCAACGAAGGCCGCAATTGTTATAACTAAGAAACAAAAAAACATATTGTGAGACTTGAGCGACAGCTTGAATCGGTCAACAAGTATTCTCAGGAATTTTGTAAAAGACTTAAAGAAGACAAGGACATATACGCGCTCGAAAGATTGGCCCAGCTTTTGATACAATCGTTACTCGACCTTTTTGCAATGATCGCATTTGAGAAAACGGGAAGAAAACCAGACACTTATAAAGAGCTTGCCATATGGTTTGCTCAACACTCGCAGCTATCAACGCAAGACGAAAAATTCTTGGTGAGCTTGGCTGGTTTTAGAAACCTGTTGGTGTATGGGTATGCGCAACTCGACACGCAAAAAGAAGAGATGGCCTTTTCGGAAATACGTGAAAGAATGCGAGCGCTACTTGAAAAACTCAAGCGTGAAGTAAAGGGCGACCCAACGATCTCAGACGTGCAAAAAATAAAGAAGGTTCTCAAAAAATTTGGAGTGAAGTACGCTTACCTTTTTGGGTCTATCGCAAGAACGGGTAGAGGACGTGACTTAGACCTTGCGCTAGTGGCAAATGGAAGCGCGCTCACGCTTGGGGCGTTGCTCGAAGAAATTGCGCACACGCTTGGAATTAGGGAAGAGCTAGTGGATTTGGTGGATTTAAATTCGGCGCACTTAGGATTGCTAAAGACCATTATAGACGAAGGAATAGTGATTCTTGGTGGTAAAAACGCGCGTGAATTTTTGGAAAAAAAGTATTTGGAACTGCTTGAGATCAACTCGGATTACGCTTAATCGATTTCGACCATCGTGAAGTCGTCTAACGCGTTAAACACACCGTCGCTGTACAATGTGAGCTTTTGCTTTTTTTCAAAATCGTATCTAGAAAAACCGCTTTCTTCGTTGAGCCACTTTAAAAGCGCGTTTCCGATCGAGTCGGGCGCGTTTACAAGCTCGTGATTCGAATAGCAAAGCGAGTCTCCCTTGTTGTAAAGCTGACACCTTTTTCCTTCAAAAATCACCAAAATAAGCGCGGTTGTGCCTCCTTTTTTTATTTTCTTTACACATTCGTCTTTGTACTCGCTCAAAAGCGTTTCACAGTTTTGCTCGTTTATCCTTTTTGCATACTCGATGATGCTTTTTGCCGCTATTCTTGAAGCAATTCCACCAGAGCCGTCCATTTCGCCGCTCACACCGTCAAATATCGCGGCAAGTAGCTTCTTTTGGTCGACAAAAATCGCAAGCGCGTCTTCGCAAAAGCTAGTCCAAACATGTCCTCTTCCCTTTCTCATAAAGAAGCGAGCGTTTGCGATTTTTCCTTCGATACTCTTTGGTTTTGCGTCGTCCAAAAAAATTTTTTCCGCGCCTCCCAAAACCACCCAGCCTTCTCCAAAAAGAGGGGAAAAATACTCTATGTTTAAACCTTTAAGCTCTGGTTGGAAGCTCAACCCAATTTTATACGTAAAAGCCTGAGATTAACCTTTTTGTGAGCTACCCCGCTGAAGGGCGAAGTCTTGTAAGGTTTACAATTTCGAAAGTCTCTCAGCTAACTCCTTTATTCTTGAAGAATACGGTTTGAGAGAGTCGCTCTTTGTTCTCGCCAAGTCTTCTAAGTAAGACACATAAGCCGAAATTTCGTCGAGCACACCGTCCACGCTTCTTGGTGCTTGCAAAGAAAATGGAGGGAAAACAGGATTCAAAAACGACTCAACTTCTTCGCGTCCCTTTTCGGTAAGCTCGTATTTCCCATCGTCTCTTTTTCTTATCACGCCCTCTTTTGAAAGCTGCTCTAACAGCGGATAAATCGAGCCAGGCGATGGTCTCCAAAGCCCAAAGCTCATCCTTTCCACTTCGTCCATTATCTCTGCGCCAGTGCTAGGCGAGTGCTTTAAGGTGTAAAGCACCCAAAAGCGCAAGCGCCTTCTCCTTCTTCCAAATCCCCATAACGCCGCAAGCATTTCGATATCGAAATCGATATCGGAAAATTTAAAGATTACGGCTAACCTTATACTCTTCTTTTGAGTTGTTGTTCAAAATGGTTTCAGAAAGCGAGCTTTACCGAAAGCTCATAAAAAGCCCAGCACGAGTTTCGATTCTTTACTACTTGGCAGAGCACGGTCCTTCTAGATTCCTTGAACTAAAAAAGGGAACAGGGCTTTCAACTGGTGCGATTTATCACCACCTAAAGAGCCTTGAAGAGTTTGTTGTTCAAGACGAAAACAAAAGCTACAGATTGAACGAAAAGGGTTTAAGGCTTGTCGCACTGCTCAAACAGGAAGGAGGCGCCCCAAACACCCAGTTTGCAAGCGTGAACGACGCGCTTCTTGAAACCTCGCCAACGCTGCTTAAAGCGATATCCTTTGTTTCTTTTACTTGGCTTTTTAGGATGCTTGCTTCAAGCGTTGCGCTTAGCGTCGCGGTTTTAATTGCCGGCTTTGAGTTCTGCGTTTTGATCAACGAAAAATTTTCGCAAAGCTTTTTGTTTTTGGGAAGCTTCGCAGACCCAGTGACCAACGCGTTTATCGCGTTAATCTCGTTAGACGCTTTTTCTACGCTTTTTTCACTGATGGTGAGCGGAGCTTATGAAGAAACAAGGAAGAAAGTCGAGCTACTTTTTGAGCCAGCGCTTCTTTCTTCGCTGTGCGTGGGTGTGGCGCTTCTACACCTTGCAAAGGCGCTTTTTTCGCTTGGCGGCTACTACTCCTTGCTTTCAATACCCGTGGTCGTTTGGTGCACTTTCACCCTTTCTTCTTCTCTTAGTTACTTTAGAGGAATTGAATTCATCCCTTCGCTTTTCTTTCCGTTCTCTTTTACAATGTTTTACGAAGCTTTTTATTCGCTACGCTACCTTGACTTTCCCAGCGAGTACTTTAACACAATCGGATTTTTTGCGCTCGGCGTGTTTTCTCTTTTTGTCGCAAGGTGGATCGATCGCTCAATCAAAAAAGAGGTAAAGGGAGGGATCAAAAAAGCGATTTTGTGACGAAAAATTTATTTGCTTTTTTGGTTTTTAATTCTTCGTGAAAATAAAGCTCAAAAGGGCTTACGCTCAACCTTCACAATACGACGGTTACAGAATTCTTGTGGATAGACTATGGCCTAGAGGATTTACACGCGAAACGCTCAAGATAGACCAGTGGATGCGAGAAGTCGCTCCGAGCGACGCCCTAAGAAAGTGGTTTTCGCACGACCCAAAAAAGTGGGAGGAGTTCCTTAAACGTTACAAGGAAGAGCTAAACACAAATGAGGCGTTTCAGAAATTGGTGGAGCTTGTAAAGAACAAAGAAACAGTTACCCTTGTTTACTCAGCAAAGGACGAAGAACACAACCAAGCGGTCGCGCTGAAAATGTTTATAGAAGAAGAGTTGAAAAAGGTTTAGACGTATTTGTAGTACCTAAAGCCGAAGTCAGTTTCTCCTCTGCCCACTTTCACGATTGCGTACTCGTTTTGTGGTTGAAGGATGCTATCGCCAGAACCTGGTTTTGACTCGTGTAGTCTCACGTAGTCATCAAAGGATATTCTTTTTCTTGTGTCAAGCTTTTCGAAAAGTCTAATGCTTTGGGAAACTTGCTTGTACTCTTCCGCAAAAACACCGCTAAAAACTTTTGCGCTACACCCGCTTCCGTAAGACGCAAATCCCACCCTTTTTCCCACTAGGTCGTGAGCGCGCTGAGTTTCCAATATGCTAAGAAGTGAAAAGTAAAGCGATGCGGTGTAGCTATTCCCAATTCTACGACCTGCTATAGTAGAAGGATAAACCTTTTTGCTGTACACCTCTTTAAACTGTGTGGACGAAGTGAATCTTTTTCTAAACTGTCTGTACTCTTCTGTGAGTAGCTCTTCCACCGTGTAGTTCTTTCTTGGGGGAAGTGGCCCTGTTTCCTTTTCTATTTCTTTCCAGCGTGGCAAATCTCTCCAGTCGTGAATAAATAGGTAAGCCGCGGCCTGTGTTGCCATTTCGGGAAATGGCAAGTGAAACGCAAGGTAGTCCGCTTTGTCAGTCGGCGCTTCGTTTGGCTCAAGCTTTACTATTTTTAGAAAATCCTTCAAAAAGTTTAGATACGCGCACTTCATCGCGTCGAGGTAAACGCCTATCGAGTACTTGCCGTCGACCACAGGGTTTTCGCGCTCAAGCGGCTTAAAGAAGTCGCGCTCGTTTTTTGTGCACGTGCCAACCGCTTCTTCGAGCAAAACAAGTCTCGGTTCTTCCTTTACAAGCATCGCAACGGCACCAGCGCCTTGTGTGTACTCTCCGTCTGAACCCAAGTCGTACTTTGCTATGTCGGTCGCTATCACAACGCCCACCTTTCCCCTGTTTCTTCCGCTTCTAATCCAGTCGAGCGTGTTTTCCAGCGCGTACGTCGCGCCTATACACGCAAAAACGTGGTCAACACCGTCTACGTGTGAAAAGCTTCCTTGGCCGAACACTTCTTCAAGCATCCCCACGACCTTTGAAGCTATCGGCTTGCTTTTGTCGTCCATGCTCTCAGTTCCAACGTATATTCTGCCTATTTGCGAAGGCTTTAGGTCGTTCTTCTTTAGAAGTTCAAGCGCCGCGTTTGCGGCCATGGTCGCCGCGTCTTCGTACGTGTCTGGAACCGCCATTTCTAGCATTCCTATTCCCTTTTTTATGTGGTCGACGCTCAGCCCTCTTCTTTTTGCGAACTCTTCCATGTCAAGATAAAGCTTTGGCACATACGCGGCGACGTCATCAACCCCAACCGTAGGTTTCGCGCTCATTTCCAAACAATTGCTCACACTCTCTTTTAAAGCTTAACAAAGATTTCACTTTTCTACACAAAACGTTTATTTTTTGCTTTAAGTAAAAACTTTTGTGGATAAGACAACGCGCGACATGATACGCGAGCTTGTTTGGCCACTAAACTCACCTTCTTCTACGACAAGTTTTTCCTTACGTCCCACTTACTGGAATATCGCAAAAAAACTTGGCGTGTCTCCTCTTTCAATAAAAAGAAGGCTTGAAAATCTCCGAAAAAACAGATTGCTACTCACAATTAGGGTGATACCCGACGCGTCCCTTCTTGGGTTAAAAAGGTGTTACTCCGTTTTTTCGATAAAGGACGAAACCTGCGTAGCTCAACTTAAAGCCAACCTAAAAAGCTTCTACTTTGTCGAAGCGATGCACTTAGCAAAGCTATCCGAGCTAAATCGCTACGACACAGCCATTTTCGAAGTGATTTACTCTAGCGATGAACAGCTCAAAAAGTACTTTGAGCTGATTGAGGTAACGTCGCATGGTGCAAAGCTTGTGTCGTACAGCGGTTACAAGGAAAGAAGTGACACACAAGTGTCCATACCAAAAGCGGTGCTTGTAAATATTCTAAAGGAGCTACTAAAGGATCCGTTTATCAAAATACACAATTTGTCAAAAAAGATCAAAAAAAGCAGAACCACCACGGCAAAATACTTGAACACACTGGTTTTACGTCTAAACATCGAACCAGTTTTGGAGACAAGCAAGTTTGAAAATGCAATAGTGTTTGCGTGCGTGGTTGCTACGAACACCCAAGAAGTCGCAAAATTTGATCAAACACTAAGGAAAGCCTTTTCCGAAAACTATCTTGCGTTCAGCTATCACGTTGAAGGAGCCATCGGTTTCCTTGGATACGCCGAATCAGAGTTTGAAGTTCAAAGGCTTAGAAAGAAGTTCTTAAAGCTTACCAAAGGTAGGCCAAGCCTTTTCTTAAGAGAGTTTCACACCACGCTTAATTATAACCTAATGGAGTACTATGAGTTACACACACAAAGTTAAAAGTAGGTCGTCGGAACTTTGGCTTTCACGAGTAGCTCTTTAAGCTCTTCAAGCGTAAGTCCTGAAAACTTCTGGGCACCTCTTAAATCTCCGCTTTCTATGTAGTACTTTAAGGCGGCTTTGAGTTTTGGTGGCAGACTTTCGATAAAGCTCCAATCTGCGCTCTTCTTTCTCTGTTCTTTTGCTTCCTCAAGCCTTTGCTTAGCTTCTAGCAAGTCCACAAATATTATTGTTTTTACGACAATAAAAGTTTTGGGTGCCAACATCTTGAAAAGCGTAAAAGCACTCATGTTTTAACATCTCAACATTTTGGTGTTTCCTACTTATTTTGAAGCAACGCCTGTTGTAAAACTGCAATGTCACACGAATTGAAAACCATTAGTAAATTTTCAATTCTTATAGAGTCTAATGTAAGAGTCCACTACAACTGACCAATCCCTGCTTCTTGCAAAAGATTTCGCGTTAGAAGAAATCCTTTCTGCAAAGCTTTTGTCGGTAAGCGCTCTTAAGACACACCGTGCTAAAGAAACGTGGTCGCGCGGTTTTACAAGTAAACCGTTTTCTTCGTGCTTGATTATCTCAGGGATGTCGCCAACACGTGTGGCAACTACTGGTTTACCAGATGCCATCGCTTCTAGAAGGCTAAGAGGTGTGCTCATCATCGAAAAAACACTTCTAAATGGCAGAACAACAACGTCTGAAAGCTGGTAAAGCGCTTCGATTTGCCTGACTTGACCCAAAAACTTTACATTTCTTTGCAGATCCAGTTTTTGAACTAGCGCTTTTAGAGCTTGAAGCCTTTTCGACTCAAATTCGTACGTTCCTTTCGTAAGAAAAAGGAAGTTAGTGCTAGGGATTTCTTGCTTTACGATTTTTGAAGAAAAAGAAAATCTTCTCCGCCTTTCCACGGTGTTACGTCACCCGCAAACAAAACTGTGTACTCGAAGTTTAAACCTAGCTCCTCTTTTAAGCGCTCCGTCGGAACCCTTTTTGAAAATCTTGCATAGTCAACTCCAACGGGAATCACGGCTGAACGCTCTCTTACGCCCAAAGGAAGAGTGTCGCGCACCCTTTTTGAAATGCAAACGTAGCGCGTCCAAAAAGCGCTCACACGTGTAACAAGCGCACTTTTTGAGACTGAAAAAAGCGTCTTTTGAAGAGAGGAGTACTCGGTTGCAACTTGAACTTCTCCAAACAAAGGGGAGTAAAGCGTGAAGAATCTCTTTGAGCGCGCAAAGAAAGAGGGTAGTGAAAGGATCGGAAAGCTTGCGTGTCCGTGAACTATATCGAACCTTTTTCGAAGAAGCCAGTTGCTAAGCGCCCCAATCACGCGAAAAGCTCCTGAAGAGTATGATTCGTCACCCAAAGGCAAGCCAAAGTACTCGACACCTTCCACGTCAACCCTTCCAAAACTTCCCTTTGTTACAACGCTTACTTCAAAACCCTTTTTTACAAGCGACGTTGCGATCGCTTTCACACTGTTTCTGAGGCCTTCTACCCACGGGGGGCCTAAACTCAAGCCGTAAAACACAACCCTAAATTTTGACCACTTTAGACGTACTCTTTTAGCGCCCGCTTTCCTTTGTTCGAGTTTGAATTGAAAGGTAATAACTCCGCTAGACTAAAATCAAGAACTGAGTTTGCGCTCATTAGCTCTTCAATTTCCGAAATCTTTTCAAGAATTTTTTCGCACATTTCTAGTGTCTGCTCGCCCTTTTTGGTTATTTGGTAAAAGTCGCCTTGTTTTTCAATAAGCACTTCAGAAAGATACTTACTTAGGTATTTGTTGAAGGTCACAGGATTCATGTTTGCGGCGTACATAATTCTGGTTTTCTTTTTTCTTTGGAAACAGCTAAAAGGAAATCACGAAGTATCATAAGCTTAGTTCTGTACTTTCTCTCCACACATAGTCACCCTTTTCAAAGGAATACAAACGGGTTAAAGCTTGGGTACCAAACCCACCCATACGTTTTCCCTTATCGACCTGAATAATTACTCCTACTTCGATATAACGTTTGTGTATCAATTCTATGTCATTTTACTTTTTTTTCTAGTAAATAAATATTGCTGATATACAAAAACTAGTTTTGACTAGAATTACGCGTTTTCTAGTGTAAACTTTTTTGCATCCTGAGCATATGAACATATTTCAAAATTTTTACATAAAATATTTAAAAAACATTTCGATTTTTGTATTGTGGGAATAAGACCTGTTGTGATTGGCACGATAACGACTTTATTAGGAGGAGGCGGTTATATTTACTCAAGCTTGGCAAAGATCTTTGAACCAAATAGTTCGCTCAAATTCGTCGCTATAGATAGCAACTACCAAATTTTGTTTTACTACTAATAATCGCAGGTTTGATCGTGATAGCGCTAGAGCCG
>NEXD01000035.1 GCA_003019595.1 Candidatus Marsarchaeota G1 archaeon BE_D | reverse complement strand
GCTTTCGCTTTATGCGCTCAGTAGGACTGTGACCTTTCTCTTTTCCCACAGGATCGTTAGCGTGCTGAGTGTGAACGCTTTCGGCGCTTTGGGCTGTGTCGCGCTTTTTGCGGTGGTCATACCTTATTTTGAGCTTAGCGTGCTTTCACAGCTTGTTATGATGGCGCTTATGGGCTTTGGTGTGGGCGCGCTGTTTTACGCGGGCTTGAGCAACGCCCTTCCAGAAGGCGGTGTCGCAAGAACCAACGTGTTTGAAGTGGCGCTAGGCGCTGGGCTGTTTTTAGGCCCTGCGGTTGGAGGCGCGGTTAGTGTGAGAGAGCCAAAGCTGATTTACTTATTGAGCGCGGTTTTGCCAGCGCTTTATTTGTTGTACCTTGCAATTCGCCGAAAGGGAGGCTGACACAAGGTAAAATTTTTAAATCACTTTTACCATTTTGCTACACGAGAGTTTTCGGGAGGTAGCTCAGTGGTAGAGCGGTCGGCTGTAGATGCTTCGCGCGTGTGAAGGGGCGCTTGCCCGTTGTGTTCACGCGTCAGCCGCCGCAACCGACTGGTCGTGGGTTCAATTCCCACCCTCCCGACTAAACTTAAATCGCACAACGTGCTGTAATTTATGGGCGATGACAGGTCCAGCCTGGCTGAAAAGTGATGAGGATCTTGAGTGCGAAGAGCCCAAAGCGTATGTGGTTGTGTGTTCCAAAGCGGGCAAGGAAAACAGCGCTTTCACAGAGGCGCTTGACGTGTTAATACTTTCAGAGGCAAAACCGGTTTTGCTCAAACGCACAAAGACGGGCGGAGTTTTCGTGTTTTCGATTTCAAAAGACGCAGCTGGACGTGCGAGAGCGCTTTTTAAAAGAGGTTGCGCTGCGATTTCAAATGTGCTTTACGGAGAAAAGGTTTTCACTAATATGCACGAGCTTGAAGGAGTGCTTAAAAGCGAACGTGTGAGTATAAGGATAAGAGAAAAGGGAGACGCTTTTAAAGACCTTCAAGAAAGAAGTGGCTCAAAAGCGAGTGTCTTAGAGGTTTTCGAGGAGTGCGCTTTTTTGTGCACGCAAAAGTGGGTTTAACTTTTGAAAACACTAAAAAGCGTTGAAAGCGTAAGTTGTGTATGCCCTTTAAGATGTACACGCGTTCAGGAGACAAAGGTGAGACTTCGCTTTTTGGAGGAATTAGAGTGAAAAAGACCGACCAGAGAGTGATCGCGTATGGTTGTGTTGACGAACTCAATAGCCTCCTTGGGGTTGTAAGAAGCGTTGTGACAGAAGAGCGTATAAAGCAGCTCATATTCAAAGAGCAAAGGAGGCTTTTCAAGGTGGGCGCGGACCTCGCAACACCACTCAGCGCAAAAACACCAAAACCCATCGAAAGAATTTCAGACGAAGACATTCGCGAGCTTGAAGAAGAAATCGATGCGCTCAACGTAAAACCCATTAACGCGTTCGTAGTGCCTGGCTCTTCACAACCTTCCGCATACCTTCATTACGCGCGCGCTGTTACAAGAAGAGCGGAGCGCGAAGTGTGGAAGCTTTTGGAAAGTGGAGCCGACGCGAACCCAAAAGTGGCGGTTTACCTAAACCGTCTTTCAAGCCTTCTGTTTGTTGCCGCGCTTTACGTGAATGAAAGCGCAGGTGTTTCGGAGGACAAGTGGCCCTGAGCGGAACGCTTTTTTATAAAAAAGGGATTACGCGTTTATGATACTTTCAGATTTTGACTTAAGAAACTATATTTCAAGCGGAAGGCTTGTGATCGACCCGCTTTTCGACGACACGATCAGGGAAAACGGCGTTGACCTAAGACTTGGCAAGCAAATCGCGCGCCTTAAGCGTTCTGAAAAGCTTCTTGACACGCGCACAAGCGTCGACTACAACGAGTTTTACCAAATCGAGTGGGTGGACGAGTTCGTGCTACAAGCCGACGAAAAGATCCTTGTCACAACGCTCGAAAAGGTGACGCTACCCTCTGACCTTATGGGCTTTGTTCAACTACGCTCTTCCTTTGCAAGGGTGGGACTTTTGCTTCCTCCAACGATCATCGACGCCGGCTTTAGCGGCAACATAACGATAGAAGTGCGTGGAACTTCGTTTCCTGTAAAGCTTTATTCCGGACAAAGGTTTGCGCACATCGTGTTTTCAAAGCTCACCACACCTCTTGAAAAACCTTACTCTGGCAAGTATCAGGGTCAGGTTGGAGTGACGCTTCCAATCTTTACCGAAGAAGTGAAAAAATTATAAACCGGTTTTCTTTTTTGATTTAGGAGCGGTGATAGCTCAGAGTTAAGCTGATGCGTGATGTAAAGGCATTTGGCTGAGCTCCAAAGGTGTGAGCGTTGTCGAAAATAACCGTTGGCTCAATCGTTTATGTAGAAGACCGTGAAGGAAGGGTTCTTGTGCAAAGGCGCTCTGGAGGCGCTCTTTCGGGTTATATTGGCTTACCAGGCGGAAAGGTGGAGCTTGGGGAAGGGTGTGTTGAAGCGGGTGTGAGAGAGCTTGAAGAAGAGACAGGACTTAAGGCCAGTGACGCAAGGCTTGTGGGCGCTTTTTCCGAGGTGAGCTACTACAAAGGAAAGCTCAACGGACACTATGTGCTTTTTGTGATCGTCGTTGATCGTTTTGAAGGCTCGTTCACAAAAGACACAAAAGAGGGGGAAAACCTTTGGGTCAAAAAGACGCAGATTCCTTCGCTTGGGCGTGTTCTGCCAGACCTTTACTTTGTGCTCGAATCCGTGAAGAGAGCGCCCTTTGTGGAACACTTGGTGCGCCATCTCGACGAGGAGAATTCTTATGTTCTTACCACAAAAGGAGAAATCTATCCCAAGCGCGATTGACTGCCACTGTCACATAACGCACGAAGCGTTTGAAAAAGACAGAGAGCAGATTTTGAACGAATGCGCAAAGCGCTCTATTCTCGTTGTAAACTCGGCGCTCACACCGAAAGAGCTTGAGCTGTCTCTTTCGCTTTACGAACGCGGTTTAATTCTTCAGAGCGCAGGCTGGGACGCAAAAAACTTGGACTACGACAAGGCGCTCGAAATGCGGCGCGCGATAGAAAACAACGCCGAAAAGCTTGTAGCAGTGGGAGAAGTTGGGCTTGACTGGTTTTGGGTTAGGGATCACGAGCAAAGACGAACTCAGGAAAAGATCTTTAGGCTGTTTATAGATCTAGCAGACGCCCTTGGAAAACCACTCGTTGTCCACTCAAGAAGCGCTGGCTGGGCTTGCGGAGAGCTTCTGCTCTCTCTTGGTTTTACAAGGGTGCTGATGCACGCGTTTGACGGTTCTTCAGGCGTTGCAAAAACGCTTTGTGAAAAAGGAATGCTCTTTTCCATTCCCCCATCAATTGCGCGCTCAGAGCAAAAGCTGAAACTCGTAAAAAATCTTCCTTTAAGCTCGCTTTGTCTTGAGTCGGACGCGCCAGTTCTTGCGCCAACAAAAGGTGAGAGAAACACTCCTCTTAACGTTTTTGTTTCCGCAAGCTGGATCGCTCAGATAAAACGCACAAGTTTGCAAGCGGTTGTACAGCAAACCACGAACAACGCGCTCACGCTTTTCAAAAACGCTTAACAAAGCGTGCGAGAATAACTTTTATGCCTTACATTTCAAAAAGGGCGAGTGTGGGTAGCGGAACAAAGTTTGAATCGGAGTGCGCAATCTACGGAGAGAGCGTGATAGGTGAGCGTTGCTTTATCGGTTCGTTCTGCACGATCGGCCACCCGAGGCGTGCGAGCTTGCTTGAGCACAAGGGTAAACCGCTGTCCAATCTGGATGAAATAAGCGGCGGCTCAAGGATCGGAAACGATGTGGTTTTACGTAGCCACAGCGTTGTTTACGAACTTGCCATTTTGGAAGACGGGGTGGAAACTGGACACTTCGTGCTAATCAGAGAAGAAACCAAGGTCGGAAAGCGCACACGTGTGGGTAGCTATAGCGTTTTGGACGGCAAGGTGAGCGTAGGCTCTCAGGTGAGCATTCAAAGCGGGGTTTACTTACCTCCTGGAAGTGTTGTAGAGGACGAAGTTTTTCTTGGACCTTTTGTTACAGTGACAAACGACCTTTATCCTCCAAGCCCAGTGGTCACGGGTGTAAAGGTTGAGCGTGGCGCGGTAATAGGAGCACGCGCGATTCTTCTTGCCGGTGTGACGGTTGGTAGAGAAGCGGTGGTAGCCGCAGGCGCGGTTGTCACGCGTGACGTAGAGCCTGAGTCTTTTGTGATGGGCGTTCCCGCACGAAAGGTTGGCGACAGAAGAAGCTACGAAGAAAAAAAGAAAAGGTTTTTGCAAAACGAGCTCAGATAAAGCTTATACACGTGTTTACGCTCGCTCACGTGAGCGAAAAATGGTGCTTGAAAAGAGTTTTGCGGAAAAGGAGCAAGCGTACAACCCTTATCAAGTGGCGGTTGAGCAGTTAGAGCGAGTCGCCGAAATAATGAAGCTTGACCCTTCTATCGTGGAAATCTTGAAACACCCAAAAAGAGTGGTCACGGTTGCAATACCAGTTCGAATGGACGACGGCACTGTGAGGGTCTTTGTAGGTTATAGAAGCCAGCACAACGACGCTTTGGGGCCGTTCAAGGGAGGCGTTCGCTTTCACCCGAACGTCACACTCGACGAAGTTAAGGCGCTTTCGATGTGGATGACTTGGAAGTGCGCTGTGGCTGGACTTCCCTATGGGGGAGGAAAGGGAGGGGTTGTGGTCGACCCACACAAGCTGTCCAAGGCGGAGCTTGAAAGGCTTTCGCGAGGCTATTTCTCTGCGATAGCAAACGTGGTTGGGCCTTATCAAGACATACCCGCGCCAGACGTTTACACAGACGCTCAGGTTATGTCGTGGTTTATGGACGAGTACAGCAAGATCAAAGGGTATAACGTGTTCGGTGTGGTCACGGGAAAACCTGTGGCAATAGGTGGCTCTCTTGGCCGTGACACCGCAACCGCTAGAGGGCTTTCGTTTGTGGTGGAAGAAGCCGCAAAGAAGCTCAGGATAAACCTTAAGGAAAGTAGCGTTGCGATTCAAGGATACGGAAACGCTGGCTCTTACACCCACATGTTTTTGGAAAAGCTGGGCGCCAAAGTTGTCGCGGTGAGCGACTCAAAAGGCGGAATCTACTCTGCGCAAGGCTTGAGTTATAAGGATGTGATGGAGCACAAAAAGAAGACAGGTTCGGTCGTTGGGTTTAAAGGCGCAAAGACGATAACAAACGATGAGCTACTCACGCTCGACGTGGACATCCTTGTTCCTGCGGCTCTCGAAAACCAGATAACGCAAAACAACGCCGCAAAGGTGAAAGCAAGGCTTGTGGTCGAAGCGGCGAATGGTCCTACCACACCAGAGGCGGACGACATACTCTATAGCGAAGGCGTCACGGTGATACCCGACATACTCGCAAACAGCGGAGGTGTGACCACATCTTACCTTGAATGGGTTCAGAACATTCAAGGGTACTACTGGTCGGCGGAGAAAGTCGACGAAACTCTTAAAGAAATGATGGTCAGGGCGTTTAGGGCTGTGTGGGAAACCACTCAAAAGTATAGCGTAGACATGAGAAAGGGTGCGTACATATACGCAGTTGGAAGAGTGGTCGAGGCGATGAAGCTAAGAGGTTGGATCTGAGCGCTCGGTAAAGCCTATTTTTGTTTGTTCACAATTTTTTTATGCCTTATGCGATCGAATGTTATGCGGAGCACGCTGATTTGACAGAAAGTAGGACGCTCATCACTTGGAAAGCGGCAATTAGCCTGTCCACAGAAGTTTACCCAGAGGGTGCGCAGTTTTTCACGCTACTCGAAAAGCCTCACGTAGCCGTGCCGCGCGAAGTGCTCGCTTGGAGGGTCGCGCTCAACAGAATAAGAATAATGCCAAAAAGAGAGCTACCTTTTGACATAAAGCAGTTTGAAGACGATTGGTTCGTGGATTACGAAGCGATCGCAAAAAAGCTCAACACAAGCGTTGAACACGTAAGCCTAATGATTCGCGCGGCGGACAAAAGCCTTATGTCCACAGTTGTTGAAGAAATAGCGAACGCCGTGCTACACTCAAACCAGCTCAAGCACGAAATCGCATTAAGTCTGAGAAAAAGGTTTGACGACTAGGTGTCACACTTGGCGCTCATTCCTTCTGACGAATCGACACGCGTTTTTTCTAAAGAGCCAAGCGCGCTTATCGGCGAGCTAAAGTCGCTGATTAGGGAGAAGGTCGGAAGTGAGAAGGTTTTGGCGGCGCTTTCTGGTGGTGTTGACAGCACGGTTGCCACGCTTATCGCGATATCCGCACTCGGCGAGCGTGTAACCCCGGTTCTGCTTGACACAGGTTTTTTGAGAGAAAACGAGCCACAAATCGTAAAGAAGCTTTTCGACTCGATTTCGCCCATTCCATTGAAAATTTTGGAAAGAAGCGAGATTTTTTTCAAAGCGGTGAGCGCGCTTGACGACGCCGAATCAAAGAGAATCGCCTTTCGCGAAACCTTTTACGCGCAACTAAAGGAAGAGGCGCAGAAAATTGGCGCGCGCTGGCTTCTACAAGGAACGATCGCACCAGACTGGATAGAAACCACTGGAGGAATCAAAACGCAGCACAACGTGCTCGCTCAGCTCGGAATTAGAACGGAGGAGCGTTACGGCTTTTCGCTACTTGAGCCGCTTGCGTACCTTTACAAGGACCAAGTAAGAGCGCTTGCGCGCGCACTCGGTCTTCCTAAAGAGTTCGCAAATAGACAGCCCTTCCCTGGACCAGGTTTACTCATAAGAATTCCAGGAAGGGTGAGCCAAGAAAAGCTTGAGCTAGTGAAAAAGGTGAACACGATCGTCGAAGAGCGTCTTTCGACGCTCAGCGCGTCTCAGTACTTTGGCGCGATTTTCGACGCACCTGAAAGGCTTGCTACGAGAGTGTTAAAGGGCTACGAAAACTATGAGTTCAAAGAAAGGGTCACAGGTGTTATGGGGGACGCAAGGGTTTACGCAAAGATGCTCGGTGTTGACGCGCCTGAGCGCGAAAGCTTGCTCAAGCACTACCAAAAGCTTGTCGCAGAGCTTACGTCCCTTAAATCGGAGTACACAAGGGTTTGCGTGCTAATTTCTTCCAAAAACGAAGGAAAATACGCTATTGTGGTTAGGGCGGTGAAAACCTCCGACTTCATGACGGCGGACGTCGCCCTCCCTCCTTTTGATCTTCTGGTGTCTCTTTGCTCGCACGTTCTAAAGCAAGCGATTCGCGAAATTTACTTCGATGTCACACCAAAGCCGCCCGCGACGATAGAGTATGAATAGTTAGCGCTCAAAAGTGGCGACTACGTGAAGCGGCACTCCTTCTTTTATTTTCTCTCGCCACTTTTGTGTCACCGCTAGCAAAAACGAGTACCCAACGACTTCTGCACCCGCTTCTTCCACTAGCTTGGTCAGCGCCTCCTGTGTTTCACCGCTTCTTACCAAGTCGTCCACGATGACACACCTATCGCCTTTGCGTAGCACTTCAAAAGGAACGTGTGCGGTGATCACCACATCCGAGTCCCCAATCTGAACCTCGACCGTGTGAAACTTCTTTACACCCTTTTCTCTTTCTTTTTTTGCGACGACAAGGTTTGCGCCTAGTAGGTCGGCGACGAGTGTCGCGTATGGTATTCCGTCGGACGCCATGGTCACCACTTTGTTCGCCTTTGAGTTGAGAAAAACGCTTGCGGCTTCGAGCGCGGCGAGTTTTAGGAGCTTCACCGAGCACACAAGCTTTGTGTCGTCCACCAAACCATTCGGGTTTAGTGTCACAAGTTCGAGTACCAAGGGTTCGAGCGAAAACTTGTTTGAAAGCTTGGCTATCAACTCTTTCGCTCTTTTTCCGTTGGTAAAACCCTTCCCTTTACGTAGCGGTTGAGCACGCTAGGCTTAAGCCCTGTCTGCGCTTCGAGCTCTGAGTACTTGTGGTTTTGCTTTATCGCAATCAAATAGTCCACCACACCCAGCCTAAACCTCAAAGAGGAAGCCTTGTCCTTTTCAGCCATTTTTGAGTATCTCCCTCCAGTTTAGGATTGGTTCCCTTGCCGCTTTTACTTCGTCAAGCCTTGCGACGCTCGTCGCACTCGGCTCATTCGAAAGGTCGCGTTCAAGCGCTTCGAGCAAACCTTCTATGTAAGAGTCAACCTCACTTTTGGTTTCGCTTTCGGTGAACTCTATCATCAGCGCCTCATCCACAATTTGAGGAAAGTAGATCGTTGGCGCGTGTCCTCTTGAAAGAATGTGTTTTGCGATTTCAAGCGCCCTTTTGCCAGTTCCCTTTGAAGAGATCACGAACTCGTGTTTTCTCTTCTTTTCTGGGTAAGGAAGTAGGTAGCGCGTAGAAAGCCTTTTTGCGGCGTAGTTTGAAACAAGAACCGCGTCCTTTGAAACTTGCGTCAAGCCTTTAAGCCCAAGCGCACGAATGTAGGCGTACGCGCGTACAAGAACCGCGAAGTTTCCAAAACCTTCCCTCACCCGCCCTATTGACTTTGGGTAGTCGTACTCCCAGTAGAGCTCTCCGTTTTCTCGTCTTTTGAGCCGAGGAACAGGAAGGTAAGGCTCAAGAAAACGCTTGACGAGCACCGGTCCTGCACCAGGTCCGCCGCCACCGTGGGGTGTTGAAAACGTCTTGTGCAAATTCAGGTGGGCGATGTCAAAGCCGAGCTCGCCAGGCTTTGTCACACCAAGTAGTGCGTTCATGTTCGCGCCGTCGAAATACATCAGTGCGCCCACAGAGTGCACCATCGAGCTTATTTCCAAAATCTTGGTTTCAAAAAGCCCGAGCGTGTTTGGCACCGTGACCATAAAAGCCGCGACTCGCTCGTCAAGCAGTTCTGAAAGCCTTTGCGTGTCGATTTCGCCTTGTTTTGTCGGAACGCTCACCACCTCAAAACCCGCCATAGCGGCGCTCGCAAAGTTGCTACCGTGCGCGGTGTCAGGAATTAGCACCTTGGTTCTTGTTTCTCCGAGCTCTTCGAAGTGGCGCTTTGTGATGAGCATTCCCGTGAACTCGCCCTGAGAGCCCGCGGCTGGTTGCACGCTTATCGCGTCCATACCAGTGAGCTCAATTAGCGCGTTTTGAAGCCTCCAGATCACTTCGAGCGCTCCCTGAACTGTGCTGTGCTTTTGTGCGGGGTGTAAGAACGCAAAGCCAGGCAAAGACGCGATCGCGTCGTTTATCTTTGGGTTGTACTTCATCGTGCAGCTACCAAGAGGATATGTGCCCGTGTCCACGCCGAAGTTCATCTGAGAAAGCCTTGTGTAGTGTCTTACAACCGTGAGCTCTGAAAGCTCGGGCAAAGCGGGTTCTGTCTTTCTTTTTAGCTCTTCGGGTAGTTGCACTTCGTTTTTCTCGCTCGACCTACCTTCTTGACTGAGCTCGATTAGAAGCGGTTCGTTGAGCGTGTCAGAGTGTGAGTAAATCGCTTGCCTATACTTCATTTTTTTCGAGCGCCTCCTTGATCGAAACAACTAGCAAATCCACGTGCGCTTTTGTGGTGAGCTCGCTCACACCGAACAGCCAAGAGTCGAGCTGTTTAAGCCTTGTTGGCGCGATTATTCCGTGTTTTTCAAAGCTTTTTTCAAGCGCTTGTTCGCTCGCTTGTATCCTTGCGACAAAGTCTTGGTAGCAATAGCCCTTAAACAGAGGAGAAGTGACCCCTTTGAGCTCGGCGAGCCTGCTTTGTGTGTAGTGCGTGTTTGAAAGTATGCGCTCTGCAAGCTTCTTCAAACCGCTTTTTCCTAAAAGCGCAAGGTAAACCGCGTTTGCGAGCGCAAGAATTGCGCTGTTCGTGGTTATGTTCGACGTGGCCTTCTCCCTTCTTATGTGTTGCTCACGCGTTTGAAGCGTTATAACAAAACCTCTTTTCCCCCGCTTGTCCAAAGTTGCGCCAACAACCCTTCCTGGCATGCTTCGCACATACTGCTTTCTCGTCGCAAAAACGCCAAGGCTTGGCCCGCCGTAGCTTATGGGAAAGCCCACACCCTCTCCTACAGCTATATCCGCCCCAACTTCGCCTGGTGGCTTAAAAAGCGCAAGAGAGATCATATCAAATCCCACGCAAAAAAGCGCGCCTTTTTTGTGAGCGATCTCAGCCACCTCTTCGAGATTTGGTTCGACCACTCCAAAGTAATTCGGGCTTTCAACGTAAACCATGCAAGTTTCGTCGTCTACGGCACTTTGTAGCGCGTCAAAATCCAAGCTGCCTTTTTGTTCATCATAGCGCGTTTGAACCACTGCGAGCTTTTTGCCAAACGCGTATGCGCGTAACACCTCAAGCCTTTCTGGATTTACCGCACCACACACCACAACTTTGTTTTTTGAGTTTATTCTGTGCGCCATGTGCGCCGCTTCACCCAGCGAGCTTCCGTACGTATAATGAGAAGCGTTGGCCACGTCGAGTGCGGTGAGCTCGCACATCATCGACTGATACTCAAACAGCGCCTGTAGCATCCCTTGAGATATCTCTGGCTGGTAAGGCGTGTAAGACGTGAGAAACTCGCCCCTTTCTATGATCTTTTGAACCACGGCAGGAACATAGTGGGCGTGCGCCCCACCCCCCGCAAAAAGCGGGTGTTCGAGGTAGTTCCAGTTTCTTTTTGACAGCTCGTAAAACTCAAAGAAAAGCTCCTGTTCGCTCAAAGGCTGTTCTTCCATGTGAAACTCTGACCTAATTGGTATATCCGAAAAAAGTTCGTCTGCGCTCGTCAAACCCAAGTACTCAAGCATCTCTTTTCTTTCTTTTTTGTGAGTCCAAGGTATGGGTGTGTGAACTCGTCTTTTTCCATCTAGCTCATCTCGCCAATGAGCTTTTGGTAAGCGTTCGCATCGAGTAGTAAGCGAGTTTCTTCCTCAAGCTTTGTCGCGCGCACCTTAAAAAGCCATCCTTCGCCGTAAGGGTCTCGGTTGACAACCCCTGGGTCTTGAACCACTTTTTGGTTCACTTCTACCACTTCGCCTGTGATCGGCGAATACACTTCGGACACGGCCTTAAAAGACTCTATGTTCGCCGCTGGTTTCATAAACTCCACGCGTGAGCCAACTTTTGGTAGCTCTACCACCACAATGTCTCCGAGTTTCGCTTGCGCGTAATCCGTTATCCCAACTGTGCAAAGCGCTTTTTGTGAGTCGTCAACCCTGAGCCACTCGTGCTCTTTTGAATAAAGCAAGTTTTGCGGAACCAGTGTCATTGCGCATCAACCACACAACAGGCTTGAGTTTAAAAGCGTTTGCGCTCACTTTTTGATAAAAGGAGGGTCGACAACGCTCACCAAAACTTCCTGCGCTCTTATTTTCACTCTTCCTCTTTCGCCGGCTTTGACACTCAAAGGAAAGAAGGCTAGCGCAATTCCCCTTTTCAAAATCGGAGAAAGCGTGCCAGAGGTGAGCCTTGTCGTCACACCGCTTTCTAGTGTGACTTCGTAACCAGAGCGCAAAACCACCTGTGTGTCTGAAATCACACCCCTTAGCCTTCGCGTGGGTTTGATGCCGAGCAGAGCGGATTTTCCCACAAAATCCTTCGTAAAGTCCACGAACCTTTCTCCACCAACTTCGTACGGGTTGACGCTTTCGTTTATGTCCACGCAACCAAGAGGGTAGCCCATTTCAAGCCTTAGCGTGTCTCGCGCGCCCAATCCACAGGGCTTTGCGCCAGCTTCTATAAAAGCCTGAAAAAGCTCTGAAGCTCTCTCCTTATTCCCTATTATTTCAACGCCGTCTTCACCCGTGTAACCGCTTCTACTTACGATTAAAGAATCGGTGGTCACTAGCTCAAATTTTCTTTTTTGAGACATGTCAAGAGAAAGCTTTTGCTTTAGTATTTTGAGCGAGTTTGGTCCTTGTAGCGCGATCATCGCGTTGTTTTCGCTGTCTTGTTCAACGCGCACGCTCGGAAAGCGCTTTGCTCTTTGTTTTAGCGTAAGAAAGAGCTTAGGATGCGTGCACGCATTAGTCACAAAAACGAAGCTATCTTCGCTAAGTGAAAAACGATTCCATCGTCTATTATTCCGCCGTTTTCGTTTAAAACATAGGTGTACGCAAGCCTTCCCGCTTTCAAACCAGAAATCTTTGCTGTGAGCGCGTAATCCAGAAAAAGCGTCGCTTCCCTTCCTTCGATCCTCGTCCTTGTCATGTGAGAGATGTCGAACACACCCGCGTTGGTTCTCACCGCCATGTGCTCATCTTCTATCGAAGTGAACCAAAGAGGCATCTCCCAGCCTTCAAAGTTAAACGTCCTCGCTTTTCCCTTGTACAGAGGATAAAGCGGAGTGGTTTTTGCGCTCAAGCGCGTTCACCCTTTTTCGCAAACCTGTCTGGCTCGCGTTTGAAAGTCGATTCACACTGCATGCTACAAAAGAAGTACTCCACCCTTTTATATGTCACCCTGAACTTTTCGTGAGTCACTTGCCTGCCACACACAGGGTCTTTCTTTACAACAAGTCTCACTTGTACTCACCCACCACTTCCACAAGAATTGCGCGCTCCCTTTCACAAGCGCGTTCAAGATGGCACATCTTTGCGGTTTCGTAACCGTTTGAGCCAAGCGAGTCCGTGTCCGCTTTCAAAGCTTGCTCGATCTTTTGCGCAAGCGCTTTGTCGTCTCCGCTTGGAAAAACGTAACCGTTTGAGCCGTCCACAACAAGCTCAGAAACTCCCGCGCCGTCGCTCACGATCACAGGTTTTTTGTTCACCCACGCTTCTAAAACCGTGATTCCAAACCCTTCTATTTTAGAAGTGAGCAAAACCACTGAGCTTAACGCGTAAGCCGCTTCAAGCTCACGCTTTCCAAGATAACCCGTGAACACGACACGATCTTCGACGTGTAGCTCTTTTGCGAGCTTTTCGAGTGACGCGCGCCAGCTTGCGCCTTTTGAGTGCGCAAGCCCGCCCTTTGCGCTTGAAGAAAAGCTTCCATCTCCAACGATAACAAGCTTTACGTCTTGCTTTACCCTTGAAAGCGCCTTGATCGCAACATCGTGCGCCTTTATCGGGTCCATCCTTGCAACCATTAGCAAAACGCGCTCATCCTTGATCGAAAGCGCGTTTTTTAGCCTTTCAAGCTCGCTTTTTTGAACGCCCTTCCACTCTGCTGGGTCGACATACGGATAAACCTGAAACGCCTTTCCGTGATAACCAGAGCGAACGAGTGACTCAAGATCTCTTCTTGTGCTCACCACAATTCCGTCAAACCCTTCGACCGCCTTGAGCACAAAGCGCCTTATTCTCGGATTGAGATTTTCCGCTTTAAAAGGCACGTGCCAGCGTAAAATTGCGGGCGCAGACGGGCCAATTAGCTGACCCACTAGTAGTTGCTGAAAATCCTGAACGTAAAACGCGTCAACGAGGTCTATGTGCTTTGAAAGCTGTTTGTAGTGTCTTAGGTTGTATTCCACAAAACCCGTGTATCCCTCAACCCAAAAGCCCTTCGAAGGTAGACCGTGAATTTCAAGCCAAAGCGACTCCTTAAACTCCGTGTACCTTCTTGTGACGCTTTCTTCTATCTCCACGTGTTCGATGATTATATCGTCGAACTTCACGCGCGGTGGGTAGTTCACGCCAGTGGCGACCCAGCGCACTTCGGAAATTATCTTTTTTTCAAGCATCGCGCGTAAAAGCGGATAAATCATGCTTGTGACGCCACCAGGCGATCGTTCGTAATCAACCCCTTCTTCAAGCATGGATGCGTCAAGCGGGTCGTCCACTGGTGCGTACTTTTCTAAAAGCTCTGAAAACCCAAGCTTGAACTTGAGCGGTGGAGTTTGCGAGTTTACGCAGATCTTCATTAGAGCGTAACTTATGAGAGCTGATTAAAACGTTACGAAAGCGATGGAGCTTGTCGCGCCAACACAAAACTAAGACGCTTTTTACTCAACCAAGTTGCCATAGATCACCTTAAAGCCTAGCTCTTTAGCTCTGTTGAGCGTCTCCCTATCGATGTTCACGGCCACTAAATAAACCTGGTCCACGCTCCTTTTAAGTATCTTTTCGACATAGCCCACGACGTCCCTTAGGTGGTCCACGTCCTCGAATTCGGGAAAGGACTTTACCTCGATCAAAGTGAGCTTGCCATTTTTTACCAAAATGTCCACTTGCACGCGTCTACCCTTTAGCCCAGTGATGCTACCATCGTAGTCTGTGTACGAAAAGCTCTCCACTTTACCTATTTCGATACCCTCCTTCTCTAGCACTTCCTTAAAGGTGCCAAGCATGGTTTTCTCGAGGTCGACGCCCCACCTCCGCCCCATCCTACCCAGAATCACCTCAAACCTGTGCTCGAGACGGTTAAACTCCTCCCTCATCTTTATTTGCTCCTCTCTCAGGTTGTGCATTTCACGGTTAAAATCCTCTCTTAACTTCTGCACTTCTCTGTTAAAATCCTCTCTCAGGTTGTGCATTTCACGGTTAAAATCCTCTCTTAACTTCTTGATTTCAGCAAGGGTGCTGTCGATTCTTTTTTCGTTCTCGTCTAAGCGCTTTATGAGTTCGATATAGCCTAGCAGGCTAGCTGCGGCTAATCTGAATTCCTCGTCTTCTTTGAGAAGTCGCAGAAACTCCTCTTTGACTCCCATACTCACTCATACCATACTTTGTTTGTCAACTTAAATCTTTCCAGTGTAAGCCAAAATTTGGTAAACGCACGTTTGCGCGTTCAACACAAGCGAAAAGTTTGTGGTTCTTCAAAACGCGTGAATCTGCTAGCGATTGATGCCTACACACCTCAAAAACTCGAGCACCCCCTTTCCGTCTTCTTTTACCAAAACGTGGCAAAGCGGTTTGAGCGGTTGCACCGCGTTTTCTACACACACCGCGATGTCCGCAAGTTTTAGCATTGGTTCGTCGTTTTCACCGTCGCCGATACACGCCAAAGGCCTTTTTGCACGAATTATCTTCATCGCGTAGAGCAATCCCGTGGCCTTTGTAAAACCCTTTGGAACGATCATCGCACGATCCTTGTTCAGAATCACGCTCGCTCTTTCACCCAACACCCGATTTGCTTTTTGTAAATCGCTCGTAGGGATGGAGATCACAACTTCTTCACAACCGTTCACGCCAATCAAAGAAAGCAAGGCGCTTCGCTCGGCCTTCCAAAATGTAGGCGACAAATCAAGCTTTTTTGAGCCGTGTAAAACCACACAGCCGTTTTCCGCAACCACTGCATCGAACAACCCTAAAAAACGAGACACGTGCTGGGCGCACCTGCCAGTCACAAGTATGAGCTTTGCGCGTCTTTTTAATTCTTTTAGCTCTTTCAAAACTCGCTTTTCCACTTTGCCGTCGCTTGAGAGCGTTCCGTCGAAGTCGAGCGCAAGCGTGCGAAAAATCATGACTTCACCTTTGCGATCCTTCCTGGTTTTGGTTCAAAGAGAACGCCTCCCGCTTTTTTGAGCTTTAAGTACTTTTCGATGTCCTTTTCAGAAAACCCTCTTCTTTGCACCTTATTCTAAAGTCCGCTTCAAGAACGCCGTTTGCGCCCGCAAGAGCGAGCATCTCAACAAGGATTTTGTCGATCTTTGCCATCGTGTCAAGCTCTTCGCTCGTTTTGCCTACTGTTACGGTGCTCAAGTCCACTTTCTTACCGCTTGATGTTTGAACGCCTATGCTCTCCAAAAACACGTTGTAAAGCCTGATCGCAGCCTCTGCGTCAATCGCTTCGGCGACACCGCTCAGCCTCATTCTTGCGTGCGCCTTGGTAAGTCTTACAAGCCCTTCAAGTTGCCTTGTTGTGATCACAACTGGTGAGTCGGGCGTGTCGCTCTTCTTTCTCATTTCTAGGTAAAAGCCGTTGAGCTTTTCCGCGGCGTCTGGTGAAAGCACTGGGTTTACCGACCTTCTTGCGTGTGCGATGTACTTTCTTATCGTCTCAGCGCTAAAGGGCACGTCGACCTTCCCTTGTCCTCTTACTCGAAGCACGAAATCCGCAAGCTCTCTATCCCTCGTGTCATCCGGTTTGTCTTCGACGATAAAGATAAGGTCGAACCTTGAGAGTATGGTGGGCGGAAGGTTGATGTTGTCCGCGACGCTTCTATCTCTTAGGTACTTACCGAAGGTGGGGTTTCCAGCGGCGATCACGCCGCACCTTGCGTTGAGCGTTGCGTGAATTCCCGCCTTGGTGATGGTCACCGTTTGCTGTTCAAGCGCTTCGTGAATCGCCGAGCGGTCGTTGTCGTCCATTTTGTCGATTTCGTCTATCAAGCACACACCGCCGTCCGCAAGAACCATCGCACCAGCTTCGAGCATGAACTCTCCTTTTGCGTCGCGAACGACTGCGGCGGTAAGCCCGACGCCACTGCTACCCTTTCCGCTTGTGTATATTCCGCGCGGAACGAGCTTTGCGATCGTCTGAAGTAGTTGCGACTTTCCCGTACCTGGGTCTCCTATAATAAGGATGTGCGAGTCCCCTCTTACTCGTGTGTTGTCGGGTAAGACCACGGCGGGCGCGCCAAAAAGCGCAAGAAGAATCGCTTCCTTAATGTCTCTTAACCCGTAAATTCCTGGCGCTAAAGAGTCGATGAGCTTTTCTTTGAGCCAAGGGTCCTGCGCCATCCTTCTAATTTCTTCTAAATCCTTTTCCGTGAGCTCAACACTTTCAAACTCCTTTTCTGCGCTTTCTAAATAGTTCACTTCAAGAAAGGTGTCAAGCGCTCTTTCTCCCTGCGCTTTTACCGGCTTGTAAGCCCTGTAAATCGCGCTCACTCTCACTCTGCTACCAGGTTTCACCTTGTCCACAAGGTCGTCTGTGAGTAGCGCCTGAACGCCCCGTGGTAAAACTCCTCCCACAAGCTCCTCCTGCCTTTCCTGTAAAAGCATCCTCTGGTGGTTTATCGAGTAGCTTGAAGAAGAGTCGAGCGCCATTGGCCCATTACACCTTTGCCCTTCTTCGCTCACACGCGGACACTTTGTCGGCGCAAAAACTTCAGTGAGCCCGACAATTCCAGTTTGAACGAACCCACAGCGCATGCACCTGTAAACCGGGATCACCAAAAAAGGCTTTGAAACCGCAACCCTTAGCGCCACACCTTCCACAAGAACGAGCCTGTCCACGTGTTGCGCGCCCAAATCCCTTAGTCTAATGAGCGAACTCTGAGGAAGCTTGAACCTTACGTTCAAAGGAATAAGAGAAGCAGCTTCTTCAAAAGTTTCAACTCCTCTGAGCTGTTGGTTTCTCACAGCGTACTCGTAGATTTCAGCCGCGTACTCTGGGTCTATCATTTTCAAAGCTTCAAGTAGCGCTTTTTTGAGCGCGGGCATTGCGTAGTCTGGAAACTCCTGAATGGTCTTTGCAAGCTCGTAGTCAAAGTCGATAAGGTGCTCGAATTCAACAACCACGCTTCTTTCGTGGTTTGCGACCATTTCGTTGATCCTTTTTTTGTAAACGAACTCTTCTCCCACTCTAAACTCTGTGAGAAACTCCTGAAACCTCTTTTGAATTGAAATGACGTCAAGCGCGCCTTGCTGAGTGTTCAAAACCAAAGCGTTTCTAGTATAATTCGAAAAAGATAAGCATAAACTTTTTTAAATGAGTCTTGTGATCACCACGGTTAGAATCGTCGCAAGAATTCCGCCCATAAACCCAAAGAAGTAGGCGCGCATGTCTTTTCTCAAATCATCGATCCTTTTGTTCATGGCATCGAACTTCGAATTTATTTCGCTTCTTAAATCGTCAATCCTCTTGTTCACATCATCGATCCTTTTGTCAAGTCGTCAATCCTTTTGTCACGTCGTACTTTGTGACTTCCAAGTCGTG
>NEXD01000034.1 GCA_003019595.1 Candidatus Marsarchaeota G1 archaeon BE_D | reverse complement strand
GACAGAATAGTTCTCAAACCCAAACCCACACTCCTAGAATCTTACGGCTCAGATGAAAAAGTAAGGGCAACCAGGGTGATCACACGAATACACGAAGAGAGGCGTAGAGAGGTTGAAGCAGAGAGTGCTTCTTGACGCGGGGTTCTTCTCCGTACACTTTGGAGGTACAGATGAGAGAGCTAAGAAAATAGTTGAGAACGCCGCCACTGGCAAGCTTGAAGCGTACGTTTTACACCTAAACCTCACAGAGTTTTTGTACAACTATGCGGTGGAGTTCGGCTGGGAAGCCGCTAAAACCAAAAACTCACTAATATCCTCCTCATTATTTGTAAAGCAGGTTGCAACAACTGAAGAAATAGCGCTAAAAGCAGCACAGATAAAGCTCAGAAACACTTCGCTTTCGCTTGCCGATAGCTATCTACTCGCCGCCGCCGAAATCCTACACTCAAGGATCGCCACAACAGATTCCGCCCTAAAAGGGGTTAGAGCAGACACCATACTACTAAAGTTCTGAAAGCGTAGAGTAATCCCATCGAGCACAAGTCCAATCCCTCAACCACCAAATAATCCCAAACTGCGTACCTCCCCAATATTTTCTTCTGTTCAAGCCACACCCAATGCAATCCATGCCTAATGAAAAGTTTGTGCTTGTGCCAAAAAAATTTACCATTTTCTCGTGGATTCACAAGGAACAACCGCTTTCAGCGAAACTGAAACAAAAGACGCACAAACTACTACTACGACAAGTGATTTACCTCTACCTGTAGAGCCAGACGTGATTTATTCGTCTTCAGAGCTTCTTAAAAGGCTACTTAGTGTGTAGCGCTTTTACTCTTTGTGTGGTAAAGCATCATTCCCCTTAAATCCATAGAAACAAGCGCGTAAAGATACGTGTTTTTGATGAGCCCCTCATAACCGAAGTGTTTTACCACTTCGGTTATGAGCTGTTCGAACGCGATGTTTTTTTCGAGCGCCTCTTTTGTCACGTCAAACCAGAAAGTGTACGCTTGTTTTACCATCTCAAACGTTTCGTCCACTTTTTCTGTGTAACCGTAGTGTGGATAGCAAAGAAAGTCTATCTTTAGCTTTGCAAGCCTTTCAATCGTTTGCATAGCAAGGTTGTAGTCGAAAGAAGGGGGAGGAGTCGTGGGCCAAACGAACGCTTTTTCGTTCAAGTTTAAATAAATTCCAAGAGCGTCTCCGCAGAAAAGCGTCCTGAGCTCTTCGATATACCAAACTGAAGAGTGTGGCGCGTGACCTGGCGCTGCGATGAGTTTTAGTGTAATGTCGCCAAGCTCCAACACTTCTTCGTCTTTAAAGGGTTTTAATCGCTCTTTTGGGGTGGGTCTAATCTCGCCCCATACATCAAACAGCGCACCAAGCGCGTCTTTTGCGGAAGAAGAGAGTTTAGAAGGATCTATCAAATGCTTTTCTCCTTTTTCGTACACGCCCACGCTCACTTGTGGCAGTTTTTCAACGATTTTCCAAGCGCCGCCTGCGTGGTCCAAGTGCACATGAGACACAAGCACCCATTTCAACTTTTTGAGATCTTCGACCCTTGACACTTTTTCCAAATACTCGTCCACGGTTTTTGAGGGACCTGATTCGATTAGCGCAAACTCATCCTTTCCGCGTACGATATAACCCGCAAAAACGCTTGGAGAGCCTATTAATCCGAGATAACCGATTTTAGAAGGTAAAACCATTTTTACCCCACCTAAAAACGAAAGCTACGCTCCGCAAGAGGATGTCCGAAAATCGTGATTGAAAACTTTTTGTTCCAGCCAAAGGGTGCACTTTCCACGTGTACGCCACTAGCACTAACTCTTTCTTTAAGCGTTTTGATTATGCGTAGCGCCACAGAAGGCTTTGCAGGTTTATCCGTAAGATGCACAAAAGGATAAAGGATGAGAGTGTTTTCGCCAACTTCTTTTAAGGCGAGTTTTATTTGCTCCACAAACCTTTCCGCAAGCTCTTGCTTGTTTTCGTCTTCCTCTTCTATCGCTGTGAAACACACAACACACCTTCCAAAACTCTTTGTCTCTGTTGTGGCCTCTTCTGCACTCTTAATCTCTTTTGCTATCGGCGTGTACGAAAAATTTTCTGCGTGCATCACAAGCGTCTTCAAGTTGATTAGTGATACACACAAACCCATTTTTAAGTGTGTTTCAGTCTTTCTTCTCCCCACTCTCTGTGTAGAGGATTTTGTATACCAAGCATTGTGAGCACTCTTCCCACGGTGTAGTCCACAAGCGTGTTCAAGTCGTTTACGCCAAAGTAAAGAGGGGGTAGCGGTGGCATGATCACCGCACCCGCTTCAGCCGCGGCGAGCATGTTTTTTATGTGAATCACGCTAAGCGGTGTTTCGCGTGTGAGAAGTATGAGCGGCCACCTTTCTTTGAGCGCAACTGAAGCCGCTCTGCCTACAAGATTTTCTTCGTATCCTGTTGCGATCGCAGAAAGCGTCTTCATAGAACACGGTGCTACAACAGTTCCGTTTAACCTGAAAGAGCCGCTAGCTATGGGCGCAAAAAAGTCGTGTTCGTCGTAGCTATAACTTGCGAGCTTTTCCACTTCTTTTTTTGTGATTTTGAGTTCCTGCTCTAGCACCGCCTCGGCCGACTTTGTGACCACTAGGTGTGTTTCCACTTCTTTAATCTGTGAAGTGGCTAGTAGAAGCCTGTAACCGTAAATAGAACCTGTTGAACCCGTGATACAAACAGCAATTCTTTTTGTCAAGGCCTTCATAAAAATGATAAAGGGGGATATAAAGCGCGTGCCAGATTTGCTATCGAAAAATTTGTACACCCAATAATCCCAACACGAATCAAATAAGACTTAAAGCTTTAAGACGTTTACAAATAGTGGAGCAAATGAGCGAACTATCCGAATTAAAAGGAGTTGTGACGATTCTCAAATGGGGTAGGAAGAATTCGCTTTGGCCACTCGCTTTCGGTATTGCGTGCTGCGCGATCGAAATGATGCAGACTGGCGCTTCGAAAACCGATGCGGAGCGCTTGGGGATGCTCATGCAAAGGGCTTCTCCGCGTCAAGCGGACGTGATGATCGTCGCTGGCACAGTCACGAAGAAGATGGCGCCTGTGGTGCGCAGGTTGTACGAGCAAATGCTTGAGCCAAAGTTCGTGGTTTCCATGGGCGCGTGCGCCACCTCAGGCGGCCCCTTTAGGGATTTGTACGACGTGGTGGATGGCGTTGACGACATAATACCCGTGGACGTTTACGTCCCGGGATGCCCTCCAAGGCCAGAGGCTTTGGTGTACGGTCTAATGCGCGTTCAGGAGTTAATAGACGCGTACTACGAAGAAAAAGAGAGCAAAAAGGAGGTTGTGGTGGATTGAGCGCTTCGGTACTACAACAAGAGCCTCTATCGCTTGAAAAAAGCGTTGTCACGCAACTTGAGCAAGCGTTTGCGGGAAAACTTAGCGCGAAGGTCGTAAGAAAAAGAAGAGTTTGGGCTCAGTGTTCGAACGATGTGACGATAGACGTGTTGAGGTTTGCGAAAGAAAAGTTGCAATTTGATCACTTAAACTTCATAACCGCGGTTGACTGGAAAAAGTATTTTGATTTAGTTTACAACCTGTGGTCGATTGCCAACAAAGTGGAGCTCATGTTAAAGACGCAGCTACCGCACACCGACAAAGACGAGCTTGTGCCCTTCCCCACGTCGACCACGGTTTACCAAGCGGCGGAATGGCCTGAGCGCGAAGTGTACGACCTTTTTGGAATAGAGTTCAAAGGCCATCCTGATTTGCGTAGAATTCTTCTTCGCGAAGACTGGACCACCCACCCTTTAAGAAAGGTGTACGATAGAAGAGGATTCCCGATAAATCCATCGCTTGGGCTTAGCGGCCCGCCAGAGACTTGGCGCATAAACGAAGGAAAGATTGCACTACCCGCAAAGTGGCTTGCGGAAAATCCCGAAGTTGAAGAAGAAATACTCACGATAAACTTTGGCCCACATCATCCTTCGACGCACGGCCCGCTCATGATTCGTTTTAGATTAGACGGTGAAATCGTGGTTGACGATGACATCGTGATAGGTTATCTACACAGAAACCACGAAAAACTTGGGGAGAACAACACGTGGATACAAATGCTACCTTATCCGGATAGGACGAATTATATTTCACCCATAAACTGGGAATGGGCGTATGTTAGCGCGGTGGAAGAATTGGCGGGAATCGAGCCTCCTGAACGCGCCGAGTACATCCGAGTGATCATGGCCGAGCTTGACAGAATTCAAAGCCACCTTATGTTCCTTGCGACGGCGGGCGACGAAGTGGGACAACTCACGGGTTTTGTCTGGGGATTAAGGGATAGAGAGCTTGTGCTAGACATAAACGAAATGGTGTGTGGCGCAAGAATGCTTCCCAACTACTTTAGGTTTGGAGGGGTAAACAGAGACCTACCAAAAGGCGCGGTCGAAAAGATCCATGAGGCGCTTAACACAATCGAGAAACATCTTGAAGAGTTCTCGGCGATCTACGAAAAAAATCCTGTCTTCCTAAAAAGATTTCAGGGAACTGGTGTGCTACGCGCCCAAGACGCGATAGAGTGGGGCGCGGTTGGACCACCTTTAAGGGCTTCAAACGTTCCCTTCGACGTAAGAAAGGACGACCCATACTCCGTTTACGACAGGTTTGAGTTTGACGTAGTTGTCGGAAAGAACGGCGACAACCTTGACCGTTTCCTTGTAAGGGTCGAAGAAATAAAGCAAAGCATATCGATCGTAAGACAGGCTCTTAAGGAGCTTCCGAGCGGTCCCTACCAAGCCAAGGCGCCCGTGCTCAACCTTCCTGAAGGAGAGGCCTCAAGCAGAATAGAAACCCCAAGGGGTGAAGGTTCGTACTATATTGTAAGCGACGGCTCACCAAGAGCGGTGAGAATGAAGATAAAGAGCCCATCGCTCATGAATGTTTATGTGGCAAAACGTCTTATGGTTGGTCAAAAGCTACAGGACGCAATTGTCACTTTCGGCACTTTCGACCCAGTTTTGGGAGAAATAGATAGGTGACAAAAAAGCTTTGGTTTTTCGAAGGCTTAAAATGCGTGTTCACTCAGGGAATCCTAAGACATGTATGATAGTTGTTTAGACGTACGCAAGAATGCAAGTACCATGACGCTAGACGAGCAGAGCGGTGTGGGCTACCCCGACTAGCGAAGCTTCCTAGATGATCACCCGCCTTGCCTTCTCGCTAACCCTTAAGAATAACTTGTGATATAGCGCCAGTCATTTCTCGAAACCTTCCAATTTCACACACGCGAGTGCGTTTACATAGCTTAGAGAGTTCTTTCAATCTTACAGCCACAAAGACTTTACCATACGCACGATCTCAAGCTGGTGCTTCCTTATACGAAGCCTTTCTCTTTTCACTCCTTTTTTTTGAAGGATGAGATGTGAATAGAAGCAAGCCTTGAAGTGTCTATTCTCACCCACCCTGGTGAGTAGCCGTCGAGCAAAAGCAAAAACAAAGGTAGACCTCCCGCATTGAGCCCCGCAGTGTATTGGTAAGTGTATTTTCTCAAGTGTGATGGCTAACAAGTTCTTCTGACGAAACCACGGAAGGTGGTGGGTTTAAACGTTCGGCGCTTAATCAAAAAATGGTAAACCAAAAGAGAAAACTGAGGCTTTACGGCTCCTCATTTTCAACTGATATACTATTTTATAAAGCTTTGTGAAACTTTTTTTCTTATTCCCATCTTATAACAGCTCGCGCGAGCGTTTGCAGAACCAAATTTAAAGACTAAATCTTTTGCCGCCCCTAGGTTTCACTTTGTAGCGTATTTGAACGCTTGTTTTAAAGCGCGCAATGTGCCACACTATAGCTCTCTCCCCCTTCTTGGATTAGGCAAGGCGGGTGATCATCTAGGAAGCTTCACCATAGAGGTGATAGCTCACAATGTGTGCAATCCCGTATTCGGAGCATTGAGTAGCGTAGTCTAGAGACCTGAGAAGTGATGTAGCACCCCGTTTTTTAGGGCTGGGTCAGGGATTGCGTATCCCGCTTGGTGTCTCTCAATCAAGCCACTGTCAACTAGATTTCGAAGTATGTTAGCTAATGTGTTGTTTGGTATCCTTCCAAGTCTTGCCTCCACTCCCCTTTTTATTTCGCTCCATCTAGCTTGGTCGCTGGAGGCAATTGTCCTTAGAACTTCGACGTACCTTCTTTTCGCTATACCGTAAGTGTTCAGTATGCTCGACGCCTCTTTGGCGGCCAACTGTGAAGCTTTTCTAAACACGTCTTCAGGTTGTTCTTTTGAACGTGAGTGCGTGAACCCGAAATAGGTGAGCCAACCTATGACTCCGTCGAACAGACTCACCGCCTTATCTATGAGTGCGTCGTCCACATGTATCCTTTCTTGTGAAAAACCTTCAAGCAGGAATTGCCTAGACTTCTCTGGGGGAAGCCTACCCAGCCTTATCTCTATGTATGGTCGGCCGAATAGGGGTGCGTCTGGGTCACCGACTCTGAGGAACCTATAAAGGAGACCCACTTGGGAACCCGAAACCACGACTTTTGCGTCCACATGATCATAAATATAGGCAAGAAGCTGGTCGAACCTCACGCTCGACCTTCTCAGAAGTTGTGCCTCATCGATAACAATCACCTTACCGCTTAAAGCGTGCAGTGTATGTAGAAGAGTTTCACGGCTCCTATTCCTGAATCTCACACCGAATCCGCCCACCTCAACACCCTCGACGCTTTTAAGTACAGTTTTACTCCAAGACACCCTGTTTAGCGCATCCTCTAAAACTCCTAGAAAGTCATTAATAGATATCATTGTAACCGCGGAGAGAAGCCTAGCATCCAAGAACAGGTACTGGACGTTCATCTTGTTCAGTGCCGTCAGGATTAGTGATGTCTTCCCATATCTTCTGAGTCCGCTCACAACGACTAGTTTTCCCTTGTTGAGCGCTGATTCAAAGTTTCGTAGTGGTTCTTCCATATCGAAGAAGTCCCTTATGTCTCTCTTAGGCTCAGCATCAAAATACATAGTTACCCCCCTAACTTAGTTAGTCCCCTAACTAGAATTACCCTCCACGATATATAAATTCGGCGTCGCTACTAATGGATGTAGGAAGCATCTACAGATTCTATAATGATGTGTTCAACAAAGTGGGCTACCCCGACTAGCGAAGCTTCCTAGATGATCACCCGCCTTGCCTTCTCGCTAACCCTAAGGAGGGAAGAGTTGGTAGTGGGCGGAGTTTGTCAGGTACACTGCGTAACACACCGTTCTATTGTTTTTAAATAGATGATTACAGCTATTGAACGTGTACTATATGGTAGCACGAAAGATTATTTTGGGAGCTAAACGTTTCAACTAGTATGAAGTCTTCTGATCTTTCGAAATACGTGCTACAAAGCTATTCAAAGCTTCGTGAATTTGCTGGTGAACCTCAAAGTTTCGATAAAAACAAGTGGATGCATGTTTTGTTATCGGAATGGGTGGAAGCGGAGTTGTGGGAAGGTATCTACAGGCTGCTATCCAAGGAAGATGGGGTAAACCAATTTTTGTGGTAGACGGTTTTGACCAAGACCTTCCTTTATCAAGCAATTACGCGCTTATCGCAGTGAGCTACAGCGGTTCAACGCTTGAAACTTTAGAGCAGTTTAAGAAGCTTGCACAACGCGCGCGAGCAATTGCGGTGGTAAGTGGAAAAGGAGAGCTTTTGGAGCTTGCTCTCTCAAAAGGCGCACTTGTCGAACAGGTCGGTGGAGCGTTGGCCCCTCGCTTTGGTTTCCCACAGCTTCTCTTTTTCACCTTTAAAGTTTTTTCGAGTTTGATCGGAGAAAGCTGGCCTCTCAGAGAGCTTCAGGAGTGCTCCAAAAAGCTTTCTGAGTGGTGCACCACCTCCTTTCCAGTAAAGCTTACGGAAAAAGTGGCAAAAGATTTAGGAGACCGGTACGCTGTGGTTTACGCATCTGAGCATCTTAAACCTGTGGGCTACCGCTGGAAAACCCAAATAAATGAAAACGCAAAACTTCCTGCGTTCTTTTCCGTGCTACCAGAAGCGAACCACAACGAAGTGAACTCGTGGAAAAAAACTAAGGAGTTTTACGCCTTAGTCCTTAAGGGCTCTTTTTACACCACCCACACCAACGCTTCGATTTTTGCGTATATTCAGGCATCTGGTTTGCAGCACACGCAACTAGAGTTCAAAGGTGAAACACGAATTGAAGAAATGCTAAGGGCAACGGTGATAGGCGACCTTCTTTCAATAAAGCTAGCCGAAATGAACTCGGTTGACGTGGTCGCAACGCCACTTATTTCACAAGTCAAATCACTTCAACAAAGCTTTTTAAAGGGCGTGAAACCTTGTTAAAGAGAATCTTTATAGTGGAAGTGCGCTTTAACGGGGATGCGAAAATACCCAAAAATCTGAAAGAAAAAGGCTGTAAGGTAAGGGTTTACAAGAATCGTGTCAGGTTCGAATCGAAAGATTTGCAACCCGCTTTGGAGCTTGCAAGAAAGCTTTTCGACAAACTCAAAGAGAGAGGTCTAGAGCCAGTTCTCACAATCTCTTTAAAAATGCCAGATGAAACTTAAAAAAGGAGAGGGGATTTTCCCCTACTCCTTTGCCTGTGAGGCGGGTCCAGCCGGTGTAAAGGCTGGTAGGTCTGGGAACTTCTCCCTCGCGCTTGTTTCCGCAAGCGCCGCTGCCTCTTTGAGCACTTGTTCCGCGTCTTCGCCGCTTGACATAATGGTCGGGAAGTTGTACGCACCGCTTTGCGCCTCCATGAGTATTCCATTGAGAACGTCGTTGATTTCGCCTATTTCTTTTCCTGCTTCGGGTATTATTCCGCTGATGCTCGCTTTTACGGTGTTGAGCACGGTTATCGCTGGCGCAAGCGCCACGACCACATCGCCGATGTCCTGCACAGTTCCAAGCCTCATCACTATCGCTTCAAGCGCAAGTTTTGACTGGGCGACGATGTGATTCATTTTACGGATTTCACTAACTTCGTTAGCGTAAACGGTCGCACGAGCTTGGTCGTGCTTCTGATACGCTTCAACAACCTTTCTAAACGTGGCTTTTTCTTTATCAGAAAGCCTGTGGCTCACCTGCTCTAGTCTTTGAATTTGTGTTTGAATCGACCTTGTCGCCGCCTCTAACCTGGGCTTTAGTGGTCCTGGTGGACTTATCGCCTGCCTCAGCGACTGGCCGAAGCCAGGCGTGTCTTTCCTTTCCCAGTTCTTTACCAAGCTACTTGCCATTCGGTTTTTTCACCAAGCGCTTTTTCCTGTTTTTAAGCATTAAGAGTGACGTTACCGCTTATATTGTAACCAGAGTTACCATATCAATGGTTACACATGCTTGATGGGGCACTTGAGCTGTTAAGCTTTTCCTATTGTGTCGAAAGTTTGCTCTATGGACCTCAACACTTCTCCTAAACCTTCGACCACTTTTTTTGCGGTTTCTGGTTCGTTCGCAAAGAGAGACCTGAGCTCTTGGTACTGCTCTTCGATAGTTTTGAGATAAGGCTCTACTATAGACGCGTGGTACAGAAATTGTGGAAGAAGTGAAAAATACGGTTTTCCTGGGGTTGCGGTAGAAGTAAAACGTGAGAGCTCTTCGACACACGCGATAAACGAAGAGCGTATCGTGAGTAAACAAGCCCTTATTCTGATGTCCCTTTCTGAGTCTTTATTCGAGTAAATTTTGAGCAAATACCCTAAAAAAGCGTTGAAATCAGAGTATTCTTCAGCTAGTTTTTTCACTAGGTTGTAAAGGGCGTTTTCACTTTGTGCGTCTATCTTTGCCACCTCCTTGAAAAATGAGCACGTTGACAATAAAGTTTTCTGTGACACTTTTAGATTGCGTCAAAGATTAAACCTTAATTGCTTTGTGATTTTTATTTTTTGGTGTAAGAGTTGATTGTCGAAAACTGCGCTTTTTCAGATGACGTGCTGTACGACCTTGAAAACTTTGTTTGGGTAAAGAAGTCAGAAGACTCGTTTTTCGTGGGTGTTACGTCTATCACAGTTTGGAACACTGGCATCATCAAATCCGTAAGCTTAAAGCCCGTTGGAACGAGTGTGGATAAAGGAAAGCTCATCGGAAGCCTAGAAGGTCCCAAAAACTTTGTCGTCGTAAAAGCGCCGTTTTCAGGCTCTGTGAAAGAAGTGAATAGCAACGTGCTTCAAAAACCAAGGATGATAAACGACGACCCTTATGGCGCAGGCTGGCTTGTGAAAATGACGCCCAGTGATCCAAATCAAGTTGCGCTTTTAAAAAGCGCGCAAGAAGCAAAAGAGGCGTTTTCAAAAAAGATAAAGGAGCTCAGGATAAGGTGCTACGCCGCTTTTCCAGACATCGAGCTTTACGAAATCGGAATTGAGTGCTCGGCCGTTCTCGCAAAGCTCAACGACGCGCTCAGCCGTCTGAGTGTTGGAAGCGTGGTTCTTCTTGTTACCGACGACCCCACTTCGGAAATCGAAATGATGAGATGGGCAAAGCAAACCGGGCAACAGCTTTTAGAAAAAAGAAGAAATGACAATTTGTACCATTTTATAGTAAAAAAAGTGGTGTAGTCACTTTTCTATTGGGTTTTTCACAGTGTTACCCCATTCAGTCCAAGATGCGTCGTAATTCTTCACATTGGGATAGCCCAGAAGATATTTGAGAACAAACCAGGTGTGAGACGACCTTTCGCCAATTCGGCAGTAGGTTATCACCTCTTTTTCGGGTGTCACACCCTTACTTCTGTAAAGCGCTTCAAGCTCCTCGCGTGATTTGAATCGCCCATCGGCGTCGTTCACAGCCAGTGCCCACGGTATGTTGATCGCGCCAGGTATGTGTCCTCCTCTCTGAGCGGCTTCGTTAGGATATTCTGGAGGAGCTGTGATTTCGCCAGTATACTCCTTAGGACTTCTCACATCAACGAGCACCTTGTCCTTCATTCTTATTGCTCTTCTTACGTAGTCGATGTACGCTCTAATGGTTTCGTCTGGCTCACCCTTTATTTTGTAATTTCCTCTTGGGTAATTGGGAACTTCCTTTGTGAGCGGTCTTTCTTCAAGTAGCCAAGCCTTTCTTCCTCCGTTCATGAGTTTCACGTTCTTTACGCCGTAATACGTAAGGTCCCAAAAGGCGTAAGCCGCAAACCAGTTGTTAAAGTCGCCGTAAAGCACGATTGTCATACCCTCTGATATACCAGACCTTTCAAGAAGCTCTTCGAGTTGCTTTGCGCTCAGGATGTCTCTCACAACAGGGTCGTTCAGGTCCTTTCTCCAGTCCCAAAGAACGGCACCAGGTATGTGGCCTTGGTTGTAGTTAGGAACAGGGTCGTAATCCACTTCTACAATCCTTACCGTTGGGTCGTTCAGGTGATCTTGAACCCACTGAGTTTCAACCAAAACTTCAGGATGCGCGTAGTTCGATGGCATTTTTCATCAAGAGTTTATGACTTATGGCATAATTTATCTTTTGCGTTGTGCGCAATCAAAAAGCCTCGGGCGGGATTTGAACCCGCGACCCCCTGCTCTTTCGGCTGGCGCTTACGAGGCAGGTGCTCTACCAGGCTGAGCTACCGAGGCGCGATTAAGATTAGTAGTGCAAGCGTTTTAAAGTTTACGAATTTACCCACTGCGAAAAGCGTTTTCGATATAAGAAATTATTCCGTGCAAAATTTTGTCCTTGACCATAGAGTAGTTGAGCCAGCTAAACAGAGATGGTTCCAGATAGCACGCTAGCGCGCACTTGTTACACTTCTCAAACTTTTCCCAAGGATAAGCTTGCCAAAGCTTTTGGATGTCCGTTTGCCAGACGATGTTGTCGCCCTTGTATTCGTTTAGCACATAACACGGAAGCACTATTCTTCCAAGAGGGTCTATGTTTATCAAAAGCCAAGGCTTGCACCTCCATTCAACACCATTAAACCAAGAGTTTATTATCGCTTGAAAGTAGTCTTCCGACTCAACGATGGGCGCGCCTCTACGCTTTAGTTGTAAGAGCAATTCGAGCGTGCGTCTGAGTCTTTCTTTTTGGGGTGAGAGCTTTTCCGCTGTAGAGTAGTTGTACGCGACTTGCACGCTCAAGCCGACACCAAGTTTTTGCGCTAGTTTGACCATTTCTTGTATGTGATCCAAGTTTTCGCTCATTATCGTATGGCTTATTGCCACGCCTAAATACTCCTTTGCTTCGATAATTCCTTCTACCGCTCTTTTAAATGAACCCGTAATTCCTCTAATTTTGTCGTGAACTTCTTCAGGTCCGTCCAAAGACACAAAAACAAAATCAAGGTAGTCCTTTATTTCGTGGATTTTTGTCTTTAAAAGCCAACCGTTTGTGACCATCGACGTGTGGAAGCGTTTGCTAGACTCCATAAGTATTTGCGCTATGTCTCTTCGTAAAAGCGGCTCACCGCCTTCAAAACCCATAAACACTACACCCGCTTTCTTCAAAGAATCCATCATCTTTACTTCTTCTTCCACTGTGAGTAGCTTTTCGTCTGGTCTCCTCCAGAATGGGCACATTCTACACCTTAAATTGCATGAGTAAAGAAGTTTGTGTCCAGCAATCAGTGGAAGTTTTTTGCCGTTTGCGGTTTTTAAAGAGTAGTGTACTCCACGAAAAACAACTGGCCTTAATACGGCCATATGCATATTGTGTTTTAAACCTATTAATGTTTTGTGAATCAAGAAAAACATACTTTTCGTGATTTAAGTTTTAAAAGGTGTGAGCGCGGTAATCGGTTACAGATAAAAACGCAGTTTGCACACTTTTTCTGCGTGAGATTTTTATCACAATTTGTCCTTATACACTTAATGCTGTTTGAAATATCCTCTGAGTACAAACCAGCGGGGGATCAACCTCAGGCCATAGAAAGGCTTGTTGAAGGTTTGAATCGAGGTTATAGGTTCCAGACGCTTTTGGGTGCCACAGGCACAGGTAAGACGCTCACGATCGCGCATGTCATTGCGCGAGTGCAAAGGCCAACTCTTGTGATTTCACACAACAAAACTCTTGCGGCGCAACTTGCCGCTGAGTTCAGGGCGCTTTTTCCGAAAAACGCGGTCGAGTACTTTGTGAGCTACTACGATTACTACCAACCTGAAGCGTATGTGCCACAAATTGATTTGTACATAGAAAAGGAAGCCGAAATCAACGAAGAAATAGACAGACTAAGGCATCGCGCAACCCAAGCGCTTCTCACCCGCCGAGATGTGATAATTGTTGCAAGTGTGAGTTGCATATACAACTTGGGTTCACCGCTCGATTACAAGGAGTTCACCTTCGAGCTAAACCTTGGTCAAAAAATTGTAAGAGAAGAGCTTTTCAAAGAGCTCATCGAGCTGAAATACGAAAGAAACCAGCTTGAGCTTGGAAAGGGTAAGTTCAGGGCGCGCGGAGGAACAATCGAAATAGGCACGGCGGACGACACCTATATAAGGGTTGAGCTAGATGAAGAAGACAGAATTTCCTCTATCTCAAGCTTTGATTTGAAGAGTAGAAGGTTTAAGGAAGAGCTATCTAGAGTACTCGTGTTTCCAGCAACACACTTTCTTACACCACGTGAAAAGATTGAGAAAGCGTTGCGCTCTATCGAAAAAGAGCTCGAAGAAAGGCTTAAAGAGCTCAGGGCGCAAGGCAAACTTCTTGAAGCGCAAAGGCTTGAAACTCGAACAAGATACGACATGGAAATGATTCGCGAAGTGGGCTACTGCACGGGGATAGAAAATTATTCAAGACACTTTACAGGGCGCGCACCAGGTGAACCCCCTTACACACTACTTGACTTCTTTCCGAAAGATTTTCTAACAGTGATCGACGAGTCGCACGTCACCGTGCCACAGCTTAGAGGCATGTACGAAGGTGACAGGTCAAGAAAGCAGGCGCTTGTGGAATACGGCTTTAGACTTCCTTCCGCGTTCGACAACAGGCCACTCAAATTCGAAGAGTTTTTGGAAAGAGTGGGCCAAGTGATCTTCATGTCTGCTACGCCTGGCCCCTTCGAGCTTGAAGTGAGCTCTCAAGTTGTGGAGCAGATCATTCGACCTACTGGTTTGGTTGACCCAGAGGTGGTGATAAAACCCGCAAGAAACCAAGTAGACGACCTGCTAGAAGAGCTAAGACGCGTTGTGGAAAGAGGAGAAAGGGCGCTTGTGACCACGCTCACAAAGAGAAGCGCAGAAGACCTTGCGGATTATCTTCTTTCTAGAGGTTTCAAAGTGCACTATTTGCACAGCGAGCTTGAAAGCTTAGAGAGGGTCAAGGTTTTAAGAGACCTGAGAAAGGGAAAGTATGACGTCGTGGTCGGTGTCAACTTACTTAGAGAAGGGCTTGACTTACCCGAGGTAAGCCTTGTTGCGATACTCGACGCCGACAAGGAGGGCTTCTTAAGAAGCCAAACTTCACTCATTCAAACAATTGGTCGTGCGGCGAGAAACGTAAACGGTCGTGTCATCCTTTACGCGGACAACGTCACAGACTCCATAAAAGCGGCGGTTGACGAAACCAATAGAAGACGAAAAATACAGATTGAGTACAACAAAAAGCACGGCATCACACCAAAAAGTGTGAGAAAAGACATTAGGTCGATCGTACAAGAGGAAGAGGCCGAAGTTCAAACCCAAGAGAAAGACTTGAATACCCTAATCGCCGAGTTAGAAGAGCAAATGCTAGACGCCGCAAGAAAGCTTGAGTTTGAAAAAGCGGCGCAGCTCAGGGACAAAATTCGTGAATTAAAGAAGGTGGCTGGTAAAAGTTGAGCATCGTGATCAAAGGTGCAAGACAGCACAATCTAAAAAACATAGACCTTGTGCTTCCGAGAAACAAATACATTGTGATAACCGGAGTAAGTGGTAGCGGAAAATCTTCGCTTGCGTTTGACACGATCTACGCCGAAGGTCAAAGGAGGTACGTCGAATCGCTCTCGGCTTACGCAAGGCAGTTTCTTGAGCAGCTTGACAAGCCAGACGTGGAGTCGATAGAAGGGCTGTCGCCAGCGATAGCGATTGAACAGAGAAGCTCTTCGCACAATCCAAGAAGTATCGTGGCGACAGTCACCGAGATCCACGATTATTTAAGGCTTCTTTATGCAAGGGTTGGAGTGCCGCACTGCCCAAACTGTGGAAGGGAGATCACGCGTTGGAGCGTCGACGAAATCGTAGAAAGAGTTATGAAAATTGGTGAAGGAAAAAAGGTGAGCATCTTTGCACCTCTTTACAGGGGGGCAAAGGGAGAGTTCAGAGAACTACCGAAGACCCTTCTTGAAGAAGGGTTTTCAAAGGTTAGGATTGACGGTGAGTTGCTAGAACTCGCAAAGCTTGACCACAACTTTAAGCTTGAGAAAAACGTGAGGCACAACATAGAGGTGCTCGTCGACCGTCTCGTTCTGAAACAGGATGTTCAAGCAAGGCTTTCCGAAGCGATTCAGCTTAGCTTAGAAAAGTCAAAGGGACTTGTTCTTGTTGAACCAGAAAACGAAGAAGCGCTTCTAATAAGCGAGAAGTTCGCGTGCCCAACATGTGGAATATCGCTGGACGAACCCTCTCCACGCATGTTTTCGTTTAACAGCCCCTTTGGCGCGTGTAAAACGTGTAACGGATTAGGTGAAATCATGGAGGTTGTTCCTGAGCTCCTCGTAAAGGACTGGAACAAAAGCATTTACGAGGGTGCGTTCGAGTGGTTCGGTGACGTTTCGACCTCTATAAGCCTTGCCACACTCGAAGCCGTGATCGAACACTTTGGGGAAGACCCTTCGAAACCTCTGAACAAGCTTTCCAAAGAAGTTGTGGACGCGCTTCTTTACGGCAGTGATGAGCCTATAAGATTCAGCTATACCGGTCGAAGTGGAGATTGGAGCCTTAGTCAAGTGTCAAGTTGGGAGGGATTGGTGAACATAGTAAAAAGAAGACACGAAAACACATCCTCGGAGTGGATGCGCTCCTACTACGAGAGATTTATGAGGGTGCAAAAGTGCCCTAGCTGTAAAGGCGCAAGGCTTCGGCCCGAATCGCTCGCGTTCACGGTAGGAGGAAAGAACATAGCGGAAGTTCTTAAAATGACCATAGAGGACGCGTTACGCTTTTTTGAAAATCTCAATCTCACCGAAAGGCAAAAGCTGATCGCGTCAAAAGTTATAGAGGAGATAAAGGCGCGATTGGGTTTCATGTTGGACGTTGGACTTGGTTATATAACGCTAGACAGGACGATGGGTTCTCTATCCGGTGGAGAAGCGCAGCGCGTTCAGCTTGCCACCCAAATAGGAAGCAAGCTCGTTGGTGTGATCTATGTTCTTGACGAACCCACAATCGGTTTACACCAGCGAGATAACAGGATGCTCATTTCCACGCTCAAGAAACTCAGAGACCTTGGTAACACGGTGATCGTGGTCGAACACGATGAAGAAGCGATAAGAGAGGCGGACTACGTGGTCGACCTTGGACCCGGTGCGGGTGTAAAGGGTGGTTACGTGGTGGCGACCGGAACACCAGAAGAGATCGCGAAAAACCCGAACTCGATCACAGGAATGTATTTGAGCGGCAAAAAAAGAATAGAAGTTCCGAAAACAAGAAGAAAGGGGAATGGTAAAAAGCTTGTGGTAAGAGGGGCAAGGCACAACAACCTGAAAAACATAGACGTGGAATTCCCTCTTGGCGCTTTTATCTGCGTCACTGGCGTTTCTGGTTCGGGTAAAAGCACGCTTGTCGTAGACATTCTTCAAAAAGCGCTTTTCAAGAAGCTTTACGGCTCAAAAGAAGAACCTGGTGAGCACCATTCGATCGAAGGCTCTGAAAACGTGGACAAAGTGGTGGTGGTCGACCAGTCTCCAATTGGGCGCACTCCGAGGAGCAATCCGGCTACATACACAGGTGTGTTTGACGACATAAGAAGGCTTTTTTCCGAAACCCCACTAGCAAGAGCGCGTGGCTACAAACCTGGTAGATTCAGCTTCAACGTGAGAGGGGGAAGGTGTGAAGCGTGCGAGGGGGACGGAATAATAAGGCTTGAAATGAGCTTTCTCCCAGACGTTTACGTAAAGTGTGATGTGTGCAAGGGAAAAAGGTACAACAAAGAAACGCTCGAAGTGACGTACAAGGGAAAAAACATTTATGACGTGCTAGAAATGACAGTTGACGAAGCGCTGGAGTTTTTCGGAAACGTTCCGCAAATTGTGAGAAAGCTCAGGACGCTAAGCGACGTTGGTTTGGGATACATCAAACTTGGGCAGCCAGCTACCACTCTATCCGGTGGAGAAGCGCAGCGCGTAAAACTTGCGTCGGAATTACAGAAAAAGGGCACTGGTAAAACTCTCTACATACTCGATGAACCCACTACAGGTTTGCACTTTGACGATATAAAGAAGCTTCTTGATGTGCTTCAAAGACTCGTTGACGCGGGTAACACCGTGATAGTGATAGAGCACAACCTTGACGTGATAAAGTGCGCCGACTATATCATTGATCTAGGTCCAGAAGGTGGCGAAAAAGGTGGTTACGTGGTGGCGACCGGAACACCAGAAGAGATCGCGAAAAACCCGAACTCGATCACAGGAAGATACCTTAAGCAAAAGCTGATCGAAGATGGAAAGCTCAAAAATTAAATCTCTTCCGCATTTGCCAGGCGTTTACGTGTTTAAGGATGAAAGTGGAACACCGATTTATGTAGGAAAAGCGGTGGATGTCAGAAAAAGAGTCGAGCAGCACTTTAGTGGCGCTCCCATCGACCCTCGCGAAGACGTTTTGAGAAAAAAAGCGGTTGACGTTGAAGTGTTTACCACACGTAACGAAGTCGAGGCGCTTATTCTTGAAAACAACCTTATTAAGCGGTTTAAACCCGCGCTCAACGTGATGCTAAAAGACGACAAGACCTATCCTTACATCAAGGTGACAAAAGAGGAATACCCGAGGGTTTTGCTCACGCGAAGGCTTCTTGATGACGGTGCGACCTATTTGGGACCGTACACAAGCCCTTCAGCGGCAAGACTTACGATAAAGCATTTAAGACAAGTGTTTCCGATACGAAGTTGCTCGCTTGAGCTTGGAAAAAAGAGTTACAGGCCGTGCCTCGACTACCACATAAAGCTTTGTAGCGCCCCTTGCGCGCACTTCATAAGCAAAGAGGACTACCTTAAGCTCGTCGAAGGCTTTGTGTCAGTGCTCAAAGGTTCGTACAAAAGAGTGCTCGCACAGCTTTATGAAGAAATGGAAGAAGCGTCTAGCCAACTCAGGTTTGAAGAAGCCGCGAGATTACGCGATAGAATATTTGCGCTCGAAAGAATAAGCACAAAACAGTTTGCCCAGCTTCCAGGCTGGGCTGACTATGATGTGTTCGCTGTGAGTGGCGATGCGGGCGCTGTTTTACACTTTAGAAAAGGCGCGCTTGTCGGTAGAGAAGTGATAAGAATAAAGGCGCCACAGGGAATTCCAAAGGAAAAGCTTGTCGCAGAGTTCATCGAGCTTTTCTATTCGAGCGGAAGAATTCCTTCTGCAACCGTGATCGCCGAAGTGAGTAAAGAGGATGCGCACGTTCTAAAAAGCTGGCTTATCACAAAGAACCCCGAGTGTGAAGTCAGACCACCGAAAAACTTGAAGGAAAAAGAACTTCTTGAAATGTGCTACGCCAATCTACCTCAAACAACAAAGGAAGACGCTTTAAAAGAGCTTGCAAGAATTTTGAAAATTCAAAGTGCACATGTGATACACGGTTTTGACGTCTCAAACTTGGGCGCGTCTTACCCTTATGTTTCCGCTGTGTGCTTTAAGGACGGCGAGCCAGACCGCAGAAATTACAGGGTGTACAAAATAAAGTGGGTAAAAGGACAGAACGATTTTGCGATGATAAGAGAAGCGGTGTTCAGGCACGCAAGGCACACA
>NEXD01000033.1 GCA_003019595.1 Candidatus Marsarchaeota G1 archaeon BE_D | reverse complement strand
GTAACTTCTCCTGTGTGACCAAAGAAGTGTCTTGTTTTACTCCTAGTGCTTCAAGAATTCTGAGCGCACCATCGCCAACTAGCAACACGTGGTCCGTTTTTGTCATCACCAAATGGGCGGCAACAATAGGGTGTCTGACGTTTCTGAGTGACGCAACGGCACCTACCGAAAGCTCTGAACCGTCCATAAGCCCTGCGTCAAGCTCCGCGTAGCCATCGACGGTCAAACTGCACCCTACACCAGCGTTGAACGCACCACACTCTTCCATTACGTAAATCGCTTTGATCACCGCTTGTAGAGAGTCGCCTCCTTCTTCCAAAACTTTGTAGCCCTCTTTCAGCGCAACGCCCAAAAATTTTCTGTAATCGTCAAGCCTTTCGTGTGTTCGAAGAACACCAGCACCGCCGTGAATTATGATGCCAAAAGTCATATCACTCTTATATATTAAACTTTTTTTAAAGATATTGCGAGTCGAAAACACCTTTTGAAAAATTTTAATAATTTTTTATTCAAATCCAAAAATTATAGATTTATGACACTACTAATATTTACTCGAGAAAAGTTTTTATATTTAAGTGTATAACTCGTTTTATGTCGAACACTTCGAAAGAAGTCAGAAGCGCTCCCAACGTTTTTCTGAGAGAGAGTACTGGATTAGTAAAAGAAGCTAACGCACTAGATATTCTTGGTCTTGCTACACTAAACATTGGAATTGGAATTGGCGCAGCATGGGTGTTTTTTTGGGGTCCTTATTACGCACCTGGAGGAAACATAGCGCTAGGCATCATTTTAGTCGCTCTACCAATGATATTTGGTGCGCTAAGTTGGGCTCTGCTGGCAACAATAATGCCGCGCTCTGGTGGTGATTACGTCTTTAATAGTAGGATTCTACATCCTCTTTTGGGCTTCTTTTCCAGTTTTGGTTGGGTGGTATCACAGTATATTTGGTTAGGACTTGAAGCAGCATGGATAGCTAATCCTTATGGTTCTTCATTTGCGTATATGATGGGTTGGAACTCTATAGGTCAGTTCCTAAATAGCGGAATGGGAATGTTTACAGTAGGTCTTGTTATAATTTTACTTTCTGTGTTATTATTACTAAAAGGGCTTAAGTATCTTTTACGATTTCAAGCAGTAATGTTTTTGTTTGGTGTGCTCATGTTTCTTATTAGCTGGGTAATTTTTGCTAGTAATTCACCAAAAACATTTCAATTAGCTTGGGACGCTTATAGTTCAAAATTTGGTTCAGCGTCATATCATGACATTTTGATGCTCGCTCAAAATGCAGGAATAAGCATGACGCCCTCTTTAATGCAGGCGATTCTCATTATGCCTGTGGTATTTTGGTCTTTAGGTTATCCTTACTTTGGCGCGTACATCGCAGGCGAGACCAAAAACGTTAGAAAAAGTGTGCTTTTTGGTCTTGTTGGAGCTGTTGTTTTAACTTCTTTGTTTTATTTGCTCACAGACTATTTTATTGAAAGAAGTGTTGGACACGAGTTCCTTGCAAGCATCGCATACGTGGCAGGTAATGGCCTTTCACAGTATAAAATTCCAGTAACTCCCTTCTTTAATTTTCTTGCAGGTATCCTTACTCAAAATCCAATTCTAAAATTTCTTCTTGGCTGGGGAATGGTGGCAACCGTTTTGGTATGGGCTCCCTATTCTTTATTAGGTCAAACACGAGTGGCACTTGCTTGGTCTTTTGATAGACTTGCTCCTTCTTTCTTGGGAGACGTGAGCGAAAGGTTTCACTCGCCACTCAAAAGCCTATTGTTTTTCGCTTTAGGTGGTATTATAGTTCTGTATATCTATTCTTTCTATTATCCTCAAATGCTTGTGTCTTTTACTGCGATAATTGCTGTTGTTGCCACTACATTCTTGTTCACTTCAATCTCAGCTATCATTGTGCCTTTTAGAAAAAATGTAAAAGAGTTGTACGAGTCTTCACCTGTTAGCTATTACAAAATAGGAAAACTTCCATTTATAACGCTATGCGGCATAGTTTACCTTTCACTTCTTTTGGTTGTTCTTTACTTTTACTTAACAAATCCAGCTTATGGCGCACTTTACTATCCTTCAATTGAACTGATATCAGGAACTTATGTAGCGGGTGCGGCACTCTATTTTATTGCCAAGTATTACAGAAAGAAACAAGGGATAGAGTTAGAACTTGCTTTTAAGGGGCTCCCACCGGAATGATACAAAGCCTTAAAAAATTTGATTACCATTATAGGCAATTAAAATTATTTAAAATTTAATGTTCAGATTACGGGTTGGCGAACGAAGTCTTCAAAGCGATGAAAATCGTTATCCAGGCACGTTTGTACTTGGCGCAAAAAGCACAAATGAGCTTTTTCTTTTGGACGAACCGCTTGAAAGCGGCGCAAGGGTTTTTGTGTCCACAGACAACGGAACACGCGGTTTTAAGGGATTTGTGACACAGCTTGCGCGCTCAATTCTTGAAAGCGAAAGGTTCGACGCGTTATCCGAACACCATCTTAATAATACGTAACATTTATCACTTTACTTAATAATAGAAGTCGTTATGATTTATGATGTTATAATCATTGGCGGTGGAGCATGGGGCTGTAGCACCGCAATGAACCTATCAAAACGGGGTAAAAAGGTTTTGGTTTTGGAGAGAGGTTATTTGGCATACGCTCAAAGTGGACACACAAGCGCTATTATTAGACAGTTCTATTCTCACGAGGAAACTGCAAAGATCGCTATGCTTAGCCTAAGGTACTTCAGAGATTTTAAGCAAAAAACTGGTTTTGACGCACACTTTAGACAAACTGGTTTGCTGGTTATTTCTGATGATAGTGAAAGCATTAAGCGTACTGTGGAAGTTTTGAAAAAAATCGGAGCAAAATGTGAACTTTTGGATAAGGATAGAGTTAAAGAAATTGAACCTTCTATTTCTTTATCGAATGATGAAGTGTTTGCGTTCGAACCAGACGCGGGATATGTTGATCCTATAGCAACGGTGTGGGGGTTTGCTCAATGCGCAAAGGGTTTTGGAGCGCAAATTTTAGAAGGGGTAAAAGTTAAAAAGATATCAAGACAAAAAGACTGGATTATTGAAAGCGATAAAGGAACATTTGAAAGTGAGAAGGTGATAGTTGCCGCGGGAACAAACACACCTTTTTTAATTCGTGATTTAGGCTTTAACCTACCAATATACCTCTTTCCTTTTCCAATGTGTTATTATAGAAGACCATATGGAGCTAAATCGCTAATGCGAGTGATCTTTGATTCCACAAACAATTACTATGCAAGACCTGAAGGCGAAAGCGAAATTCTTGTTGGACCAATGCATGATGAAATGACTTATGCTGAGTCCTCTGCTATTGCTGTTGACAAGAATCTTTATTGGGCTGACAAAAATCCAGACTGGATAGGTAGAATCGACTTTGATTTAAGTTCGGCGTATTCTCGGGCGCTTTCTATCAGGTTTCCAGAACTTTCTGAAATTCATCCAAGTAGAGATTTTGTACCCCTTTTGGACGTAACACCAGACTGGCAACCAATTATTGACGAATTGCCTGGTTTTGATGGTTTATTTGTCGCATGTGGTTCAAGTGGTCACGGCTTTAAGTTATCGCCATTAATAGGAGAAATTTTTGCGGATTTTGTGATAAGTGGCAAGCCTCCAAGTTTTGCGCGTGCTTACTCGCTATCACGCTTTAGGATGTGACAAATAATGGAAATAACTGGTAGCTATACTGTGTCTCAAGATATATCCACTGTGATCAGTTTATCCTCGGATATGACAAAAATTGCGCCTTGCTTAAAAGGGGTAACTCAGGTTGAAAAACTAACACCCGAAAACTTAATAGGAAGAATAAAAGTGAGTGTCGGAATAGTTAAAGGAACTTTTGACCTAAACGCGACGGTAAAAAAACTGAGCGAAGATTCGATAGAGCTTATGCTTATACTAAAAGGCACTTTAGGAACTGCTGAAGGGATTATAGTAGTAAAAGCATCAAATCTACAGGGTAAAACACAGCTCACTTGGAAGGGGGATGTAGAATTAAAGGGTTTAGCGGCAAACATAGGAAAGAGTTTAGTGGAGCAGGTTTCCAATTCTCTTGTTGAAGAGATATACAAATGCCTCTTTCGATAGTCTTAAATTTTTATTTTTTCAATTAAGCCTGCAACTCCGTCCCTTGCAAATTTAAGAATGATTATGACTATCGCCGCGAACAAAAGTGTGTTATAGCTACTTGTGTACACAGTTAGAGTTTGTGATAATGGAATTACGATCAATGAGCCTATTATTGGACCATAAAATTTTCCTAGACCACCTATAACGCTTATGAATATTATCGTGGCCATAACATCCAAACTTGCAAGCGAAGGACTTGCATACCCCACCAAATGCACAAAGAAACTTCCGCACACACCAGTCCAAAAACTACTTAGTGCAAAAGTGATTAGTTTTATAAAGGTTGAATTTACACCATTCATTTTGGCTGCTTCTTCGTTTTCCTTAATACTTTGCATAAAAAGACCGAACTTTGAGTCCACTACAAGCTTAGAAGAAACTAAAAAGCTTACCATAATAGCAGCCGATACAAAATAATAAGCCAAAGTCTGTCTATATGGCGATGCACTTAATAGGAACTGAGTGGGCATGCCCTCATACCCGCCTGTAAAGTTGTACTGAGCCAAAATAAGGTAATAAACCACTATAGTAAAACCAAATGAACTAAGAGCGAAGTATATCCCTTTTAGTCTTAAACTCACAAGTCCTAGTAACAAACCCACTATTAAAGAAAAGATGCCCCCAAGCAAAATCGAATAGGAAAGAAAATGCGGAAAATATTTGGTAATTATCGCAGACGAATATCCTCCTATCGCTAACAAGGCTGGTTGACCAAAACTCAACTGACCAGCGTATCCAGCTATGAGATTCCAACTACCCGCTAGTACGATATAATAGCTTACAAGTATGTAGATATAAACGTAATAAGAGCCAAAAATGTTTAGAATAAATGAGCTTACAAATAATGCTACCAAACTCGTAAAGAAAAATGTGTTTTTATTCATTGCTTTTATCGAAAAATTCGATGTTGTCTTAAAAATTTTTCTTTAACGATACTCAATGTTGGTAAATAACTCGTTTTTACAAGCTCATCGCAAATGCGCCTAATCACTTCGCTTGCGCTTTCTTCGTACGCTTCTAGCACAAGCTTTTTCACTTTTTTACCGTTTTCGGTTTGATAAGATCGCTTAACATGAATAATTGCTCTATTAAGGAAGCATCGTCTTACACAAAAAAGGATCAGTAAAGGAATTGACCACTAATTTACAAATACTCATAAGAATTGGCTACACATAAAATTGAATTAATTGTTATTTCAGACATTCCCAAATTAGGATTTATAATGAATTATCATAAAAAATAGGATTATATAGAAAAGATTCATCAGATTTTTAGTTTTTATCATTGGTAGTTAGCCCAACCTCTGATTGCTTTTGTATTAAAAAAGTAGTTACTCTATTTTTAGTTATCTTTTTCGTCTAAAAGCGTTTTAAGCATTCAGTCTAACTCAACGAGTGTTAATCGCTGTTTCTTGTGATCACTTAAAATTTTTCCACAAAAAGTTTAAATACAATTTCTTATCTTTACTTCTATATGTCAAAGAAAACAGGTTTTTCTAAAATCTTGTTAGCTGTTGTAATTTTGGTTATAATCGTAGCAGTTAGCATTGCCGCTGGCTTGTACTACTCAAATAGGTCTAACACCAAGCCTCCAATAGTTTTAGGTGTGTTGACACCTTTATCCCCTCCAGCCGATTACATTAGCGGAAGACAAATACTAGTCACCGCCCAGATTTTTGCGAATTACACCAATTCTCATGGTGGTTTGCTAGGTAGAAAGGTTGTCGTGGTGTCTCAAAATGAAAACTTAGACCCTTCTCAAGCAATAGCCTCTTTACAGCAAATGGTTACTCAAGACCATATAGTTGGACTTATTGGACCTTGGGAAAGTTTGGTCGCTCTTCCTGTTGCTAATGCGACTCAAAGCTATCCCGTAATCACATTCTTTACATATAGTTGGTCTGACGCGATTACGGCAAACCACTATAAGTATGTCTTTAGAGTCGGCGTGTTTAACTCAATAATTGGCGCTCAGTTAGCCAAGTACTTAGAATGGGCGAACATAAGCAACAACATCGTGATACTCGCTGAACAGTCCCCATTTGGTATCGGTTTTGCTCAAGCGCTGAACCAGTCGATTCATTCGTACAACCAAAGTGCCATAGTTAACACTTACTACACGCCACCTGGAATTACAGATTACACATCTGTGCTATTAAAGATAAACAGTCTGACTCCTACACCAAAAGCGTTGGTGGTAGCACTCAATGTACCAGGTGTGATAACAGCTAATAAGGAAATTTACGATATGGGATTACAAAACAAAATGAAGGTAGTTCAAGCAGTGGACTGGCCAACGTATGATGGTGGAGTGAGTTGGTGGCAAGCTGTGGGCCAAGCGGGTGTAGGAGGTGTATACGCAAGTTACGCACCACCCCATCTTAAGGTTTACACAGACTCAGGACAGTATTACGTCCAACAGTTCGAAAAGATTGAAGGACACCCGCCTGCGTTTTGGTTGATATGGTATTGGGATTGCTTAAGAATTTGGGCGCAAGCGATTCAAGCAACTGGGTCTACAAATCCTGATGTTTTGGCTAATTACATTGCTAATATCAATATAACCGCAAGCACTGGTGGCTATATAACCTTTATAAATAATCCGACACCAGGAAGTCCATATTGGCACCAGTGGGTTGGGTACCAACAATACATTTATCAATTTACTCAGTACAACCAATCAACCGCTGATACTCAGTGCATCTATCCTCCAAACGCATGTTAGAAGGTTGAACTGAGATTCCTGAAAGCTTTTTAATAAGCCTTTTAATCAACGGATTGGTTTTAGGCGCTATTTACTCATTAATGGCCACAGGAATAACACTAGTTTATAGCATTCTACGCGTGATAAATTTTTCGCAAGGTGAACTCTTCACACTTGGGGGCTATGCGCTCTATTATTTTTCTATGACACTAAAACTTCCAGACGTCTTTGGGTTGTTATTCGTCGCATTAGTAGGGTATCTTTGTGCGTTAGCTATCGAGCGAGCGATTATTAGAGACGTGTACAAACCAGCGTTAGAACGACCTTCTGAGTATGCGCTTATGGCGACATTTGCGTTGAGCATTCTTTTACAAAATTTAATGCTTAACGTTTTTGGGTATACTATAAAGACTCCGCCCGCGTTTCTTGTTGGTGGATTAAGAATAATGGGCTACACACTCACTTGGGATAGAATTTTGGCTGCCGTCTTGGCAAGTGTGGTTTACTTAGCGCTTTATCTTTTTATAAAAACGAGCTGGACAGGCAAAATTTGGCAGGCTTATGCGCAAAACAGAACGGGTGTGTCCATTTTGGGTGCACATGAAAGCCGCATTGGTATGCACTCATTTAGCGTTGCAGGAATGTTGTCCGCTTTAACTGGAGCTTTAATTGCACCAGTGTATTCTGTGTATCCAAACGCAGGAACGTTACCACTTATTATCGGTTTTGTGATAATCGTGATAGGCGGACTCGGCTCAATCGAAGGTGCATTTATAGGAGGGTTAATTGTTGGATTGACGCAATCGCTTGTTACGGGATTTTCATCCGCTGCTTACGGCTACGCAAGTATTTTTCTCATTATGATATTTTTCCTTTTAATTCGACCTAGGGGGATACTTGGCGAAGTTGAACGAATTGCTTAATTCGTTCACTTCTTTAAAAGCCAGCTTGCTACTATAGATTCAAGTTGCGCCTCAACAGCGCGTTTAGGACCTTGATTTGTGACTGTACCCTGCTCTAACACGTAAACATAATCAGCGACGTTTATACCTTCTTTAACGTTTTGCTCCGTTAGAATTAGGGTTTTTCCCTCTCGTTTTAAATTCGAAATATACTCGTATATTCGTTGGGCTATTTTTGGAGACAATCCAGCAGTAGGTTCGTCAAGCAAAATAATTTGAGGGTTTAGCATTAAACTCCTTGCTATAGCCACGATTTTTTGCTGCCCACCACTTAACTGAACAACTGGTCGATCAAAGTGGCTTTTTATTTCACCAAAGATTTCAACAACTTCTAAGAATCTTTTTTCAATTAAAGCCTTTTCCAAACCTATAATCACGCCCGAAATTTTTATGTTATCTTTTACAGAAAGAAAAGGAAAAAGCTGGTTGTCTTGTGGGATATAACTCATTCCCATGAGTATTCTTTCACGAATGCTCAAGTTTGTTACATCCTTTCCGTTTAAGTGAATTGAGCCTTCAAACGCTTTTAGAAGTCCATAAATCGTTTTGAGCAAAGTGGATTTACCAGAGCCGTTAGGTCCGATTATCAAAGTGATTTGTGCTTTAGGAGCTTCCAAATTCACACCGTTTAAGATTGCAATTCCTGGTAAGTATCCGCTGACTAGTTTTTCAGTTCGTAGACTCATGTATAACACCCATAAATGCCTCAATGACGTTTTTTTCTTTCAAAACTTTTTCTGGTTCACCTTGAGCGATTAAGCGACCCTGATCCATTACACCTATTTTATCTGCAATCTGTAAAACGCTTGAAAATACATGCGTCACTATCAAAAAGGTGGTGCCTGAAGAGCTTTTTTGTTTTATTTTTAATAGAAGTTTTTGTGTCAAAGCAGGAGAGACACCAGCAAATGGCTCATCAAGAACAACCAAAAGCGGATCGCCGATTAGCGCTCTCAGAGTGTCCACCAGCTTCGCTTGTCCACCAGAAAGTGTGTTAGCTTTTTTGTGTGCTATGTTTTCCAAGTTAAATTCTTTTAAAGTTTCAATTGCTAATTCATATGCTTGTTTTTCATCAAGATTTTCCTTTGCGAAACACGGAACTAATAAATTTTCTAGCACTGTAATTTTGAGCCACAATTGAGGTATCTGAAAAGAACGCCTGATTCCTCTCAATCTCTTGTCATACGGTGGTAGTCCACTTGTTTTTGCACCGTTTATTTTAACGAATCCTTTACTCGGTGAGTAGAAGTTGGTTATCACGTTAAGAAGAGTGCTTTTACCAGCACCATTGGCTCCTACAAGAAAAAACACTTCTCCTTTATTTACTTCAAACGATACGCCGTTAAGCGCTTTAATTCCACCGAATTCTTTGTGAACATCGACCACTTCTAATACTCGCATAGAAGAAAAATAATAATGGCAAAAATTAAAACTTTTCTAAAACACGAATTCACAAATGCGCTTTTAACTTGGATTATTTTCATATGTATTTTGTGCATAATCTTTGTCGTAACCCTACTTGAATAAATAGGATTTCCTAATATTTTAAATTTCATCACGCATTAATTTTCTTCCAGGATTAAAAGTTTCATTAGGATCGAAGGCTTTCTTAACTTTCCACATAATCTCTAATTCATTTTGATCGGTAAGCTCTCTGAGCACTTTTGCCAACCTTATTCCCATGCCTAGCGTTGACGAAGGCGCACCACCCATTTCTTGTACGGCTTTAGAGAACTTTGTTGTAAAACTCTCGTACGCTTCTATTTGTTTGGGATCGTCATCGTTAAAGGCTAAGCTTGGACTTACAGTGCATTCCATAGATGGTAGAATCACGTAATATCGCGCACCTGTCATCGACAAACCAGACTCACTTGCGAGTTGTTTGTAAACTCTGTTAAATTTGCTCGCCTCACTGAGCGGAATCGCAGGGACAAAACTATGAATCTTAATATTAATTCCCTCCTCTTTTGGCCAAGACGGAAGCTCAGTTTTTGATTTCCAATAAGCGTTTATTATATCCAAATCTTTCACTATGTTTGCCTTTTTGTCTTTTAGTAATTCTTCGGTTTTTCGAAGCTCAAAGTCAACGATTGTAGGTTCCCCTGCGTAGCTATATATTAAGGCGGCCTCTTTAGTGTCCAAATTAAGGCTTCTTACACGCTCGTCCTCTAAGTCGAAGAAAGGCGACAACCCCTCTGAAACAAAACGTAACACGTCTTCAATCATTAGCGATTCAGGATACAAACCATTAGAAACCAATTCGTAACACGAACTAACTGTGCTATCAAAATCGTCAAAGAGCGCAATGCCCACTTTTCTTGAAGGTGGTATTTTATAAACTTTTAAGGTCGCATCGACAATTACACCGAGCGTTCCTTCTGCAGAAGTTATTGTTTCTATCAAGTTATACATTGTTGTGTGGTGTCTTACTTTACTACCCAATTTGACCAAAGTGCCTTCTGGCGTAACCAAAGTTAGAGAGGCCACCATGTTAGGTGCGTATCCATAACGAGTCGAAAATGTGCCAACACCCAGAGTGGAAATTGCCCCGCCTACTGTAGCCCATTCTCGACTACCTGGGTCATGCGGCCACCATAAACCAAACTTTTTAAGCTCGGAATTTAACGCTACAACGCTAATTCCTGCTTGACACGTCACGTATCCGCCTATTTTATCAACTTTTAGAACTTTGTTTAAACCAGTCATTTCGAGAACAATGCCCCCAAAAGTGGGATTTGCTCCTCCTGAATAACCAGTTCCTCCACCTCTTACGTACAAAGGAATTTTGTTTCGATAAGAAAACTTCACAACTTCCACAAGTTGATCCACAGTGACAGGCCTTACCACGACAAACGGCTGAACTTTGTTTATTCCGAAAACTTTTTGCGAAACATGCATTAAACAATATTCAGAAAATTTAAAAAAGTTAGAGGAAACGTTTTCCGCGCCCACTAATGAAGCTAAATCTCTTTTTAAATTATCTGTATTTGTTATCATTCCTACGATCTTTTAACGATGAGTAAAATAAGATTTTCGAGTTGTCAATAATTCAAAAAATTAGGCGGAGAAAGAATTAAGTTTCTGAGTTAATTTGTCGTCAAGGAACACAAGTGACAGAAAAGATTGACATCGTAGAAATGTTTTTGCGTGATAAGTTGAAAGAAAAAGAGATTTTAAGAATTTTAGAAGTTCCTGAAACACACCTAAATTTGTACGCTGACAAGTTTGGCGGAAGACAAATTCTTGAAAAGCGTTACGTTGTTGTAAGACCAAAATCCGCAAGCGATGTTGCAAAAATCTTTGAAGTTGTAAAGAATTTCGACTATTCGGTTATACCTGTGGGAGGCGCAACTGGAGCACTGGTTTCGGGAGGAATTTTACCGACTAAGAACAAGGTGGTATTCATTGATACACGCTCTATGAATAAAATACTGCGGTTTGATCCAGACAGTCAAACTGTTACTGTGCAGGCTGGTGTAAAAATCGCAAAGCTTCAGGCCTTTCTAAAGGTAAGAGGTTACTGGACTCCTATTTTACCAGGTAGCTTTAGACAAGCCACGATAGGTGGCGCAGTTTGCACTAATGCAATTAGTCCTTTTTCAACCAAATACGGAAGGGCTACTTCAATCGTAACGGCTTTGCAAATCGTATTTCCTAACGGAAAAATCACAGAAATAGGAAATAAAACTAGCTTTGACAATTCAATCATGCTAAAGGATTTCTTTCTTAGCTCAGAAGGAAGATTGGGTATTCTAACTGAAGTTACATTAAAGGTTTACCCTTTCCCAGAGTCAAGAAAAGTTGCAATGTTTGGCTTTAAAAATATCAATTCAGCGATCTCAACAATAATTGAACTAAGAAACTTTGGCATCCAACCAGAAACCTTGATGATATTAGAAAAAGAGAGAGTTATTTACGAAGCACTTCAAAATGTTAGCCTTAACTCAGAGTTGAATTACGCAATTTTTATTTTTGTGAGTTACAGCGGTTCAAAAGGTTTTGTCGCTAGCCTTTTAAATCACACAATATCCCTCGTAAAAAAGCGCAAAGGAGTTAAATTACCAGATAAAATCGCCAAAAATTACTGGAAAAATTTAACCAAAGGTTATGCATTACCTATGATGCGCGATGTTTCAAACGAAGAACTACGTGTGGCAAACCTTCGATACAATAGCGTTAGAATTGGCATACCTTTGCATAAACTTCCTATTTTTCTGAGTTACGAAAGAAAGATTCGCGCTAAGCTCGACATGTTGGTTTACGTCGGAACATCTTCATATATTCTGCTACCTCAAGCAGATTCGTTGTGCGTTTCGGGATGCTTAATAGATGATAGTAGTAAGATAGCGGTTGAACAATTTAAGACGTGGGAGAGAAAACTTTTACAGAAAGCTAAGCGGATTGGAGGTTCTTTGTGCGCTGCTACGGGGTTAGGTTCTATGTACAACGAATTTGCAGTAACCGAATTTGGAGATTCGCTTGAGTCATTCAATCTGATTAAACGAACATTAGACCCTTGGAAAATCTTAAAGTGACACTAACCATTTAAATCTATTAACGTGTACTGATTCTTTTCCAATGCGTTTACGAAAACCAAATTTGCTACGGCTACGTCATAAGGTGCTCCTCCCACAGACTTAAACACAGTAATTTGCTTGTCATCGATTCTTCCTTGTTTTTTAGCGGTGATAACTTCGCCTATGTGTATGATGCTGTTTTTACTAATGATTTTTCTCTCTAAGGGAATTCTGAGATCTCCCACTTTAGTGGCTTCCCAGTTGTCTACGTAAATGGCTGATGCTTTCTTAATTGTTGTGACATCCAATTCGCTCGCATCGGGCGTGAACGAGCCAATCGCGCACACATGTGTACCTTCACGCAAGTCGTTTCCATTAAAAACAGGTTTTTGTGAAGTCGTAGCGGTGACCACGATATCGGCTTCCTTTACGAGTTCTGTTACTGTTTGTGCGACATCGCTTTCCAACTTAAAAGTTTGCTCTACTTTTTCACAAAACGTCTTTGCTCTTTTCAAATTCAAACTAAACACCAAGCATTTTTTTAAATTGAGCGTGCACAAAGCTGCTTCTAGATGACTCCAAGCTTCGACGCCACTTCCTATTATTCCTATAGTTTTTGAATCCCTTCGTGCAAGGTATTTAAAAGATAAGGCGCTTACTGCCCCCGTCTTAATCGCCGTTAGTCTGTTAGCGGATATAATCGCAATAGGAGAGCCAGTTTTTGGATCAAAGAGTAAAACTATTGATCCCACTGTGGGTAGCCCAAGTTTTTTGTTATCAGGATAGGACGATGCAATTTTAACAAGTGTTGGGCAAGATTCTATGTGTGCACCACTTATTAGAAAGCTTCCTTGATTTTCTTGAGGTCTTAATAAGATTCTTTTTGGAACTTTGCGTTTGCTTTTAACGAAGTTCACAGCAGCCTTTTCTACTGCATCGATTGAGTGCTGCATCGACAAAACAGAATACACATGCTTCTCTGTGATAATATAAACCATACTTTTTTTGTTTATCACAATCCAAAAAACTTTTTGAATCGTGAAACAAAAAACGGTATGAGCATCATTTCCTAAAAAGTAGACGCATTCAAAAACCCACATCATGAAATTTTGACAAACTTTTTAAAACTTTAAACCAAATTTCTTAACATGATAATTGAAATTTCAGGAAGAAAACTGACCCCTGAAGCGGTCGCCAAAGTGGCGCTTTCTCCTGCTGGTAAAGTGAGATTGGTGTTATCGCAGGACGCAGTTCAAAGAATTAAAGAAGCAAGAAAATATGTTAACGAAATTGCAACCAAACGAAATGCTCCTGTAATCTACGGCGTCAACACAGGATTTGGCTCTTTAGCTTATGAAAGGGTGTCTTTAAACTACGCGAGACTTTTGCAACGATATCTGATAACTAGCTCTTGTGTTGGCGTGGACGGTTTTTATGAAAGAGAAGCTGTACGGGCTGCAATGCTAGTGAGGGCCAACACGCTTGCCATGGGTTATTCAGGAGTTAGAGTAGATGTTGTTCAAACATTACTCGAAATGCTGAATAGGGGTGTTACACCGCTAGTTCCCAAAAAAGGTAGTGTGGGCTCTGGAGATTTGGCACCACTCGCTCATATCGCTATCGTTTTTACAAAGGATCCTCGAAAAAGCGTTCAAGTAAAAGAACAAATGATATTAGAAAAACTAAAAAAAGGAAAAAGATTGCTGAAAGAAAAGAAGTTTCTGATTAAGCAGTCGGGGGAAGCTTTTCTTGAGTGTGATGGCACGCTTAAAAGAATGAGCGGAATAGAAGCGATGGAAAGCGCTGGAATCAAAAGAATAGTACTTGAGGCAAAGGAAGGACTTTCGCTAGTTGATGGCAGTAGCTTTTCCGCAGGTCTTGCGTGTTTAGCAGTTTACCGAGCTGGTACTCTGATTAAGGCTTCGGACAAAATTGCATCATTGTCACTCGAAGCGTTGAAAGCGCTTGAAACGCCTTTTTCCGATGAGTTGATCACGACTAGACCTCATATCGGAATGATAAAGACTGCTAAGAGTATTCGAAATAATCTCAGCTCAAGCTCGCTTGTTATTCACACAGATCAGATTCAGAATTCGGATAATGTACTAAAAGATTTTGGTAAAGTTCAGGACGCGACTTCACTACGATGTATTCCACAAGTTCATGGTGCCGTAAAGGACGTTTTTGAGTTTGTTAGAAACAAAATTAAAACAGAAATTAATTCAGCAACTGACAATCCTTTAATCATCACCAAATCTATACACAAAAACAAAGCGTACAGCGGAGGTAACTTTCATGACGAAATCGTAGGATTTACCATGGATTTTCTTGCGATAGCGATTGCTGAACTTGCAAGCATCTCTGAAAGAAGGATATACAGATTACTAAGTCGAGAAGCGAATCAAGGATTACCTCCTTATTTAATCGACTTAAAAGGAAAACAAAAGGGCTTATGAGCGGAGCAATGCTTTTACAGTACGTGGCCGCTTCCCTTGTGTCGCAAAACAAGGTTCTCTGTCATCCAGGTGTTGTTGACAGCATACCAACCAGTGAAAATATAGAAGATCATGTGAGCATGACACCAGTTAGCGCAAACAAATGTCTTGAAGTAATAAATAACACAGAGTACACGCTCGCAATAGAACTTTGGTGTTCTGTTGTCGCACTAAGATTAAGACAAAAGAAGCAAGAAGGAAAGCCTAGTTCAATAGCGAAAAGAATAGAAACGATTGTGAGCAAAATTGTACCAGAATTCAGTGAAGACCGAGTGCTATACGATGAAATTGAAGAGTTAAGAGCAATTAACAAACTCTAATGAAAAATAAATATCTAATATCAATTTTTTTGAGTTATTTTTCACCAAAAAACTTAAGTTTTAACATTTTCTTTATTATTGTGCCACCATCTGAAAAGAAAGTTTTTCTGAGAGAAGCCACAGGTTTAGTCAGAGAAATCAGCCCAATTCGCGCAATGTTCTTTAACTTTTGCGCAATGAGCGGTGGCATTGTTGTGCTCAACTATATTTACAGCGCGTTTTACCCAGCCTCTCCCACATTTGGGCTTTCTTCGCTGGATTTGGCGCAAATTCTTTCTGCGATAGCGCTCATTCCTTATAGCCTTATTTTTATCGTGCTTCTTTCAAGAATTCCGAGAACGGGTGGCGACTATGTGTTTACATCGCGAATCCTTTCTCCGTACGTACAAGAACTTAATCTCGAAGCTCATGGCTTAAAGATTTTCCCCATCGATCCACAAGATTTTGTGCCATTTCCAAATGGTCACTACCTTATCTTTTATGAGTCAAGGGAGAAGACAGCAGAAGAGATTCGTAAGTTCTCTGAAAGGGATGCTAAAAGCTATTTGAAATTCACGGAATTCATGGAAAAATTTGCTGAAACCGTGGAAATGCTCTTCTTAACACCACCCCATCAATGAAGGATCTGCTCGGCCTTATGATGGGAGATGAAGTTGAAGAAATAATAAGGCAGATTTTGCTAACAAGTTGCAGGGACCTCTTAAACGAATGGTTTGTGTCAGAGGAAAGTTAAGGCGGCGCTTTGCATGCAAGGAGTGCTTAACACAAGTATGGGTCCAGATACGATAGGCACTTCTTATACTCTTGCCACATCAGTGGGTAGGCCTAAGTATAAGTATGCTGTTGGTGGTACGGGTGCTGTTTCACAATCGCTAGCCTCTTGCTTTACATCGTTTGGAGGTGTGATAATCACTTCTTCTGAAGTCAAAAACATAATTATAGAAAATGGTAAAGCTGTGGGCGTTGAGCTTACGACTGGGGAGAGAATAAGATCGAAGATCGTAGTATCAAACGCTGACCCTAAAAGAACGTTTCTTAAACTTGTTGGAACTGACCACCTTGAGAGAAACTTTGTTAAGAAAAATAGAAAGTCTAAATTCACGTGGAACTTCCTTTAAGATCAACCTAGTACTCAATCAACCTCTTAACTTCAAAGCGATACCCGGCACAACGATTGGGCCACAGCACAAAGCCTTATTGAACATATCCCCAAGCATGGATTATGTTCAGAAAGCTTATGATGAATGTAAATGGGGTAGGATACGTGAACAACCTCCACTAAACATGTTCTGCCAGACAGCTTGGGATAGTAGCGTTGCGCCAGCTGGAAAGCACACGCTAAGCATAATAGCAAAGTATAACCCTACCACTTGTCAAGCGGTAGCTGGGATGATCTTAAAGAAACCGCGATAAACAACGCGATTAACACGCTCGAGTTGTACGCTCCTAATATTGCAAAATCGATTCTCTATGTTGATGCGCTCTCACCATTAGACCTTGAGCGAGTGTTTAGCCTGACAGAAGGTAATGTAACACATATAGACCAAACGCTCAATCAGATGCTTTCTTTTAGACCTACAAGCGAGTGCTCAAGATATGCCACACCCATCGCTGGTCTCTATCTTTGCGGGGCTGGAACACATCCAGGAGGAGGTGTCACGGGAGCACCAGGTCACAACGCAGCTCAGGTGATACTAGGAGACCTGAAAAGCTTGGGTAATGAGAATTAGCTTGATACTCTAAAACTATACTCGTCACACAAGATGTTTACTCAGGCGGTATTTCTTTAAACGCTAGGTCGAGGAGAACACCTGATCGTCTTCTAATGTATTTAGCTACGTAAAATATTAGAAATAGGGCTGCGACTAGCGCGATAACAGTGTATATTGCAGAAGGGGTGTTGGCTGAGAAAACACTATTGGATAGCTCAAGGTAAATGATAACCGCTGAGTAAAACATGGTTGCTATCCCTGCTAGGCTCATGAGTGGTATTCCCCCGATCCTCTTCTTAATGGGGCTAGAATCAAATAGTTCTTTCTTTATAAAGGGGAATAGGGTGGCTGCTAGCCCTACGAAGAACAGTGGAAACAGTGCACCGTACCAGGTGAGAACAGTTGAAAAGAGGTATATTGCTGCGGCCGTCTTGGGTATATTGAGGAGTATGAGGGAGGCTTCGCTTGTGGCAACCAAAACCCATATCGCGTAGGTGGGTGTGTGGTATTTATCGCTCACGTGTGCTAGGAACTTTGGAAGGACGCGGTCAAAACTATAGGCCATCAAGCAACGCGAACCTAGCACATAGAACCCAGGGATGTATATCGCCATCTGTAGGATTCCCACGACTACAACATACAGGATTATCAGGGGGTTGTTTGTGAGTAGCAGTGAAAGGAAGTTAATGTATGGTATGACCGGTATCTTTAAACTCGACATACTATAGTCTAGAGCGGACATGAAGTTTAGCCCTATAGTCCTATACGCTGCTTCGATGAAAACACCGGCAAGTAGAAAGGCGAACAGCATGGCTCCAAACATTCCAATCAATGAATTACGTGAAACCTTCTTGATTTCGCCGCCAAGGTACGTTGAGTAAATGAAGCTTGTACCAAAGATTGAGAGCACTGGCACCAGCAGAAGTGTGCTATATACACCCCCGGTGCTGGGAGGACTCCAACCGCTCTTTTGAGCTGAAGCTATTACTGCCTGATAATAGTTTGTGGTGTTGGCGTAGCTTGCTGAGTAGGCGTTGAACGCGTTAACGAAATCGGCATGGGAATGGGACAGGAGTAAGCCTATCATGATGAATGAGGCAATAAAAACAAGAATGTAGATAACGTTTTGAAGCCTAAAGTAGACCCTTTTCCCAAATACCGCTGGAAGCGCCAACAAAACTATTTCGAGTGTTCCGAGCGTAATCAGCCAGACGTGTTGAACAACAATCGAGGCATAGTTGGCGAGAGTTGAGTTCTTGAGAAGCGATCCTATCAGGGCCAAGCCCACCGATACACCAGTTGACTGAATCGTAACACCGGTTATTCCGTTATATATCAAAAGTATTAGCACCGAGCTCGCATTACACACAAAACCAAGAGCTGGTCAAAGTGTTCTGGATATATAAACATAATCACCCCCACTCCTAGGCATTATAACATTAAAGCTATAGTACGAAAAAAGTAGAAGGGCACTCAGGGCAGCTGTGAGGATTATCGCAAGAACGAAGTTACCCCTATGAGTGGCATGAGGGCCAGCGCAAAATACAGGGTAAACAGAAAGCCAAGTATGGCAAAATTAAAAAGAGCAACATCTAAGGCTGAAAGCTCCCTTACAAGCCCAGTTGCCTCTCTAACGAAGACCTTATGTTCTTTCCCCATGTTCGATGTCAAAATTAATCTTTATTCACCTATAAAAATATTGTGTAAATAAAACATGTGAGTACCATAAGACAAATCACTAAAAAGCCGTGATATCCATCACAAGCTCACTTTAAGAATTTAAATTTATAACGCTCTTTTGAGCTTAAATTTATGGTTTACTAAACGCTTTTACTCAAAAACTTTTCAAATCTCTAGACTACTGAGAGGTTCACTTAAAAAATAAGCAAGCCACGCGAGCACTTTATTATAGATCTTGAGTATAATGGTAAGTCCATGCACGCGTGGATTGCTACATGTTCTAACAGGAAAAATTACATAACAC
>NEXD01000032.1 GCA_003019595.1 Candidatus Marsarchaeota G1 archaeon BE_D | reverse complement strand
CAGCTGATGCGCTATCGTGGTCAATCTCGGTTTCTCTTGCCTGCTCTACTAACAAAAAAGCATTTTTCAAATTACCTATTTAGTGTTTTGGCGGCAACGATTCCCTTAGGCACCGCATTTGGCACTTTACCCAGTTTTACAAAATACACGGAAAGATGCTTCTTCTTATTTCCGAGTGTCTCGGAGTTTTTGTTTGGTTGGGTTTTGGCGCCTTTCCAGAGTCAGAGCTTGTGCCGATATACGGTTTTACTTGGGGTTGCGCGATTTCAACATGGGTTCCTGTTCAGTTTCACGTACTTACAAGCGCCTTTCCAAGTGAAAAAAGAGGGGAGCTACTCGGGGCGGTTGCTACATTTCGCGGACTCGTTGCGACACTAGGCCCAATTATCGCGCTCGCGCTGTTCTTGAACTTCGGCTACGTCGCACCTTTTGTTGCAAGCGTGATCGGCATTTTGATAACTATGCTTCTTATTTTCAAATTCGTTTAAAAAAGCTTATTGAGCACTATTTGTGAAAAAATTAGTGGTAAAATTTGGGAAAAGTGAAAGACTCTTCTCTTAAAGAGCAGGGAAGGGTAAAGATTGAGTGGGCGCAGTCGAGAATGCCCGTTTTGATGATGCTCAGAGAAAAGTATTCAAAAACCAAACCGCTTTCTGGGTTTAGAGTGGCCGCATGTTTACACGTCACAAAGGAAACCGCGGTGCTTGTCGAGTCGTTGAGCGTTGCTGGTGCGCGCGTGGCTCTTTGCGCTAGCAACCCCCTTTCAACACAAGACGACGTTGCAGCCGCGCTCAATGCTTCGGAAATCGATGTTTACGCGTGGCGTGGAGAAACCGAGGAAGAGTACTACTGGTGTATAGACAGGGTGTTGGACACGAAGCCAAACATTACGATGGACGACGGCGCTGACCTTGTGACCACCTTGCACACAAAACGGGCGGATTTGCTTGAAGGGGTGATCGGAGGAACTGAGGAGACAACGACTGGCGTGTTAAGGCTAAGAGCGATGGAAAAGCAAGGTAGACTACGCTACCCAATAATCGCGGTGAACGACGCTGAAACCAAATGGGACTTTGACAATGTGTACGGAACTGGGCAAAGCGCGATTGACGGGGTGATACGCGCGACGAACATACTATTTGCCGGAAAAAACGTGGTGATCGCGGGCTTTGGCCATTGCGGTAGAGGAATTGCGATGAGGGCAAGAGGGTTAGGCGCAAACGTGATTGTCACAGAAGTGGACCCGATCAAAGCGCTCAGAGCGAGGCTAGAAGGCTATGAGGTGATGACGATGGATGAGGCTTCGAAAATGGGCGACGTTTTCATAACCGCGACTGGGTGTAAAAACGTGATAACGCGTGAGCACTTTGTCAAGATGAAGGACGGCGCGATACTCGCAAACGCTGGTCACTTTAATGTGGAAATCGCGGTGGACGAGTTGAAGCGCTTGGCCGTTCGAGAAAGAGTTGTAAGAGAAAACAACACGGAGTACACGCTAAACGGCGGAAAAAGGCTTTACCTACTTGCTGAAGGAAGGTTGGTCAACCTTGGTGCGGCTGAGGGACACCCTAGCGAAGTGATGGACATGAGTTTCGCAAACCAGTTTCTTTCGGTTTTAAGGCTTGTCAATGAAAGAGGAAAACTCAAAGCGGGTGTTTACTCTGTGCCTAGAGAGCAGGATGAAGAAGTGGCAAGGCTTAAGCTTGAAAGCATGGGAATCAAAATAGACACTCTTAACGAAGAGCAAAGGAGATACCTCTCTGAGTGGAGAGAGGGGACTTAAATTTGCCGTTTAACAAAGGAACTATTGGTATTACCGCCCGCAATGTCACAACAGTTCTAGTAAGCATTGACTAATCAAGTGAGCTCTTTGCGCAAAGAAAGTAGTATTCTTTTTACGGATTCTTCGTCTATATTGAGCTCGTCGGAAATTGTGTGCGGATCGTGTGTTTGTTCATTAAAAACATGGTAGACCACTCTTCTTTCGTCAAACTCCCTTTTTTGTTGTAAAAGCGTTTCCCTTAAAGCGCCCATAACTTCGCTTCTTAATCCTATTAAAACACTTCTTTCTATCGAAAGCTCTCTTAGTCTTTGGTCAATCAAGCGTATCAATTTAGAAAAATCTTTCAAGCTTCTTTTAGAAAATTCAATCGTCATTATTTTTGTCAATTCCTCTTCTATCGGCAAATTGGTGTGCTCACTTGGTGTGCTCACTTTGACAAGGCTTTCGTGATACAAATTCGGACCAAAGTCCACACTTATTGAAAAACCTTTGCTCAAGGTGTAAACTTTCCTACTTGGGCCACTACTACCAATTTCAAAGTTGGACGTAAGAATACCGCTTTTTTCTAAGATTTCGAGATGTTTTGAAACAAGTTGCTGGTCAAAGCCCAACTCTTTCGAAAGTCTTAAAGCGTAATCTGGTTCTCTACTCAAACTCTTTAAAACGAGCCTACGAACGGGGTTTGCGATAAGATTTAAAATTGTTGAAAATTCGTCTTGTGACATTTTAAAAAAATTTAGTGAATGCTCACTTTGGTCATGGACTCTTCAAGCCTTGCGCCGCTTTTGAGGATTTTGATTTCTAGTATTCCATCCTTCATCACGGCTTCAATCTTTGAGGGCACTATTTCTTCTGGGAATGTGATGGTTCTCTGAAACACTTCTGGTAAAATTTCTCTGTGTAAGTATACCCCCTCGTCCGCGATGAGCTTCCTTTCTGCTCTGATCTGCAAAACGTTTCTGTTTGCAAGAACGTCTACCTGCTCTTTGCTAAAGCCTGGTAGCTCTGCCCTAACAACGTAGTAGTCGCCCTTGTCCAGAACGTCTACTAGTGGATAGCGAACTTGGCTCCACCAGCTTCTAGCTGGATAAGTTAGCCATTCACTTGCGGCATAACCAAATGACAATGGTCTTAGTAACTCATAAAAGGCGGTTCTAAAGCCCTGTAGAAGCGCTTCAAAGCTGCCTACAAGCGCCGTGTGAAGCTGTGGATAGCTAAAGCTCTGAAACGCCGCAGGATAGCCGTGGATGCCACTTTCGCTCACTTTCTTACCCTGCGTTAGGTCTTCTTTCTTTGTTAGAATAACATTTTCAGCAAACATTTTACAACCACCAGTATACAACATCTTGTTGTATAGTTATTTAAGATTATCGGCGCACATAAAGTGTCCAAAATTGACTTCCGCACAACCAAATATTCGGATGACATCGAACGAGAGAGTGTGCGAATTAGGAAGCGTTGATCAGGTGACCGAATAAAAAACCTGTTATCTAGAATCCCATCAAAGAGAAAAACAGGGATAGGAGATCACATATAAAGAGAATTAGAAGTGTATACCAAGAATTCATCGTACGCTTTTCAAAAATTGTAATTAGGAAATCTGTAAGATATAGAAGAAGCTTTTAAGGCACAAAATTCAGCTGCGCGCCTTCTAGTTTTAGTAGAAAAAGTTTCACGTTTAAACCCGCTGAGTACCCTCCCAAACCTTTTTCGGAAAGCACTCTGTGGCAAGGAATCACAATTTCAATCGGGTTTTTCGAGCAAGCTTGGCCTATCGCCCTGTAACCCTCCGTGTTTAAAGCGTGCGCAACCTGCTTGTAAGTTCTTGTTTCTCCGTAAGGAATTTTTAGTAGCTCTTCCCAAACGAGCTTTTGAAAGCGAGTGCCTTTTGGCTCAACTTGAATTTCAAAAATCTTTCTTTTTCCGTAAAAGTATTCAAGAAGCTGTTTTTTACACTCCTTTGTCAAGTCGTTTGGCGCGCTTTCCCACTTGTTTTCGGTTAAGCTCAAAGAAACAATAGCGCGCTCATCTGCGACTATTTTGTAAACGCCAACAGGCGTCGAAACGTACTCGAAATACATCAGCTTTTTAGGTAGCGCTCTAAGCTAAAAGGCTCGCGCCACTCGAAAATTTTTGTGCTCGTGTCAAAACCGTAGCGTCTTGCGAGCTCTTCAACGCTTTTTCGCACAGCATACGAACCAGCCATCACACTTTGGTAGCGCACACCAACTTTCTTCTCAAACATTCTTCTTGAAATTTCGTAGTTTTCAAACCTCAGTAATCCAGCATGAACCGCTTTCACACCAGCTTCTTTCAGCGCTTGAAAAAGCGCGTGTAAATCCAGCATAAAAAGTGTTGGAATGATAGGCGCAAAAGAAACCCATGTGATTATTCCTTCACTACTGAGTGTTTTTAGTGTTTGAATTCTACGCTCAAGTGGCGGAACACGCGGCTCAAACCTTGGGTCTGGAACGCTTGTAACCGACATTCCTACACGCACCCACTTAAACCGTTTGAGAAGGTCTACGTCTCTTAAAACCAAGTGCGACCTTGTGAGTATCAAAACCGGAAAATCGTGCTCAAGTAACACTTCAAGGCATCTACGCGTCACTTTGTACTTTGCTTCAACCGCTTGGTAAGGGTCTGAAGCGCTTGAGAGAAAAACCACGCCTTTTTTCACTTTTCTCAGCTCTTTTCGTAAAACCTCTGGCGCGTTCACCTTTACGTCGACGTACTCTCCCCACTCCCTTTCGTCTTGAATCAAGGAAGGAGCGTAGCAGTAAACACAAGCGTGTAGGCAACCTCTGTACAAGTTTATCGTGTATTCAGGATATCCTCTTTCGTAATTCATCGTGTGTAGCAGCGTTTTACACTCGACTTCTCTTATGGTAGGTGTGCGCACCAACATACATTTCAAGTGAATATATATATCTTTTTGGTAATTGTGGTGACTGGTTAATGCACACAAAATGCACAGCAGAAAAGTTAAAATGTGAGCTTTTAGTGGTATTTTACGGTCAATGTCAATAATAGAAAGCATACTACCCCTTTGGTTTTACCAAGCGTACATAGTCGCTTTGGTGGTCATCTCCGTTTTGGGTTTTGCGTACGACGCGCTCGAAAAAAGAAGCTCAAGTTCTTTCTTCAAGAAAGAAGGGTGCGCGCTCCAAAAAGAAGCGCGAAAGCCGCTCAAAAGCTCTCACGTGTGTTCAAAACGGTGGCGCTCAACCTCGCGACGTCTGCCGAGCTTTCAAAGTGTGGAGCGTCAAGAAGGGCTTCTCACCTTCTTATGCTTTGGGGTTTTGTGATCGCGGCGATTTCAATTCTACTCAAGTACTTCGCTTTTTCGGGTTTGCAGCCTTTGGCAATACAGATTTCGCTAAACTTGGGTGGGCTCATGATTCTTACTGGCGCTCTGTGGTTTCTGTTTTTAAGAGTTGACTACGCCGCGGAAAAAAGCTTCAAGTTCACACAAGCGGACATTTTTGTGCTTTTACTCCTAGTGAACTCCGCATTGGGTTTTGTTTTGGAAGCGGTCTCTTACACTGGTGTTTACCTTTTGGTCGCGTCGATTCTTGCGCTTTATTTGGTGAGTTTGAGCATGCTATTCGTGACGATTCCTTGGAGCAAGTTCACACACGTGTTATATAAGGGCGCGTACGCGATTTCGCGCGAGCTTGACGAGCTTGAAGGTGTGGAGGGGCTCTTGCCCACTCCCGCGCGCACGAAAAGCTATGGCGTGCCAGAGGAGGTGGCTGAGTAGTGCCCACTTTTGTTTACACTTCGCTTTGTGACGGCTGTGGAAAGTGCGTTGAGATATGTCCGAGCGACATCATGCACATCGACCCTGTGATGAGAAGGGCTTACAACATAGAGCCTGAGTACTGCTGGGAGTGTTACTCGTGCGTAAAGGCTTGTCCGCAACACGCGATAGACATAAGAGGCTACGCCGACTTTGCGCCTTTAGGTCACGCGCTCACAGTTTTACGCGAACCAGAAAAAGGTGTGATTTCTTGGAAGGTGGTTTACAGAAATGGTGAAACCAAAACCTTCCGCTTTCCGATCAGAACCACGAAATTCGGTTCGATAAAGCCGCCAAAGGAGCTTCCCGAGCCTCGGCCTGAAGAGCTTTCGAGCGAGCTTCTTTCGCACGAACCGGAGTATCTCAAAATTCCCTTCCTTCCCAAGTTAGAGGTGAAAAAGGCTTGAAAAACACAAAAAGGGTTGATTGTGACATTCTTATCGTTGGCGGGGGAATGGCGGGTTGTGGCGCGGCTTACGAAGCGCGCTACTGGGGTAGAAAGCTCAAAATCGTGCTAGTCGAAAAGGCGCACATCGAGCGTAGTGGCGCGGTCGCGATGGGGCTTTCTGCGATAAACTGCTACATGGGAATGCGCTGGAACGAGAACACACCAGAGGATTTCGTAAGGTACGTAAGAGGGGATTTGATGGGGCTAGTAAGAGAGGACTTGGTGTTCGACATCGCGCGCCACGTGGACTCCACAGTGCACCTTTTTGAAGAGTGGGGGTTACCCATAATCTACGACCAAAAAACCGGCCACTACAAACGCGAAGGAAGGTGGCAAATCCTCATTCACGGTGAGTCCTACAAGCCAATTGTGGCTGAAGCCGCTCAAAAAAGCGTGTCCGAAGTTTACAACAGGGTTATGGTGACGCACCTACTTTTGGACGCAAAGAAGCGCAACAGAATTGCGGGCGCAGTGGGTTTTGGAGTTCGAGACGGCGATTTTTACGTTTTTCGCGCAAAGGCGGTGATCGTCGCGGCGGGTGGCGCGACGCACATCTTTAGGCCTCGCTCTGTTGGCGAAGGAGCGGGAAGAACTTGGTACGCGCCTTGGAACAACGGCTCGGCTTACGCGCTTTTGATAGAAGCGGGCGCTGAAATGACTCAAATGGAAAACAGGCTTGTGGTCACGCGCTTTAAGGATGGCTACGGTCCTGTTGGCGCTTGGTTTCTTGCACTCAAAGCGGTTGCAAGAAACGCTTACGGTGAAGAGTATGAAAAGAAGTACGTTGAAGAGCAAAGGGCGCTATACGGAAACTACGTGGACGCAAAACCATTTCCCACTTGCTTGAGAAACGACGCGATGCTAAGAGAGATCAAAGCGGGAAGGCATCCGATTTACATGCACACCGAAGAGGTGCTCGACACAAAGGAAAAGGAAGAACTCGGTTGGGAGGACTTTTTGGACATGACGATGAGCCAGTCGATAGTCTGGGCATCACAAAACATAGACCCGAAAAAGAGGCCTTCTGAGCTCATGATGTCCGAGCCTTACATCATGGGCTCGCACGCGACGTGCTCTGGCGCTTGGGCGAGTGGTCCACAGGACATCGCTCCAAAGGACTACTTCTGGGGTTATAATAGGATGACCACGATAGAGGGGTTGTTCGGCGCTGGTGACACGATAGGGGGTAGCGCGCACAAGTTTTCATCAGGCTCTTTTACGGAAGGAAGACTTGCCGCAAAGGCCGCGGTAAAGTACGTGCTTGACCACCCCGAGATGCCAGAGATCGATGAAGCGCAAGTTTACGAATTGAAGAACAAAGTGTTCCAACCGCTCGAAAATTATGAAGTTGGTAGAAACCAAATCGTAAGCGGCACTGTTTCTCCTTCTTTTATTTACCCGAATCAAGGTGTGATAAGGCTTGAAAAGATCATGGACGAGTACGCGGGTGGCTGGGGAAGCCTTTACACCACAAACGAACACCTTTTGAACCGCGGGCTAGAGCTTCTTTTGATGCTCAAAGAAGATTTGCACAGGCTTGCCGCGCAAAACTTTCACCAGCTACAAAGGGCTTGGGAGCTACACCACAGGGTGCTCACCGCAGAAGCGGTGATTCGCCACACGATGTTCAGAAAGGAAACAAGATGGCCTGGTTACTACTACCGCGCGGACTACCCAAAGCTCGACGACCAAAACTGGCACGTTTTTGTGAACTCGCGCTACGAAAACGGTGAATGGCGCATCTTCACCCGACCGGTTTACCACATCGTTCCTTGGTGATGCGCTTGATTCCAACACCTTATGGTGGAACGCTTGTTGAGGCGATTTTGGCGCAAAACCAAGCAAAAAGGCTACTCGAGCAACAAAACGAGTTTTTGAAAATCAAACCTCCGATTGAGCAGATTTACGACGCAGAAAAGATCGCGCTTGGTGCGTACAGCCCTCTTCAAGGTTTTATGGACGAAGAGGATTACACACGAGTCTTGAACCGTAATGAACTCAAAAAAGGCTTGGTGTGGACCATTCCAATTGTTTTAACACCAAAGGGTGACACTAAAGAGCTCAAACCGGGCGACGAAGCCTTGCTACTAGACTTGTTCGACCAGCCTTTTGCGCTCCTTAAGCTAGAGCAAAAGTTCAAAATAGACAAGGGTGAGTTTGCGGAAAAGGTTTACGCGACGCGCGACACAAACCACCCGAATGTCGCAGAGCTTTCTGAGTACGGTGAAACCGCGCTTTCTGGGAAAGTTGAGCTTCTTCGTGCTTTGCCAAACCAACACGGCGGTGTTGAGCTCACACCACGCGAGACAAGGGAGTACTTCCAAAAAATGGGTTGGAAAAACGTCGCGGCTTACCAAGCGAGAAACCCGCCCCACAAAGCGCACGAGTACATCCAGAGGCTCACGCTTGAGAGAGACGACGTGGACGCGCTGTTCATTCACCCGATAGTCGGAAAGCTAAAGAAGGGAGACTACAAGCCCGAGGTGATCATGGAGGCTTACAAGGTTTTTGTGGAAAAGTACTACCCGAAAAACAGAGTTCTACTTTCTGCTCTCTCAATCGCGATGCGCTACGCTGGGCCTAAGGCGGTTCTTTTTTACGCGATTATCAGAAGAAACTACGGTTGCTCACACTATATCGTAGGAAGAGACCAAGCGGGTGTTGGAAGCTACTACGACCCATATGCGGCGCACGCGATTTTTGACAAGTACGACGTGGGCGTTGTTCCGTTGCGCTACCAAGAAACTTTTTACTGCAGGGTGTGCGAGGGCATGGTTTCATCCAAGGTTTGTCCGCACCCAGAGAGCGAAAGGGTGAGCACAAGCCAAACCAAAATAAGAGAGCTTTTGCAACAAGGAAAACCTCTTCCAAAAGAGATCCTAAGGCAAGAAGTGATACAAATTCTTGAAAGAGGGGACGTTTTGATTAAGTGAGATTTACAAAATACAAAGCTTAATAAGTTTCGCGCGCAAACAAAAAGTGAAATGTCAGCTGATGGCAAAACACCAAGGCTTGACGAGCTCGACGTGAAGATCATAAAGGAGCTTCAGCTCAACGCAAGAATTTCTTTCCGCGAGCTTTCAAAAAAGCTCGGTGTCAGCGTGACCACGGTGAGCGAAAGGGTAAGGAAAATGGTGAAAAGCGGCCTTATAAAGGGGTTTACGACGCTCGTCGATCCAGAAAAAGTGGGACCGCTTTACTGCGTTGCGCTTTACATCAAGGTCAACCCAGGGTTTGATTCAAAAAGCGTGGGAAGGGAAGTGGCCTCGGTAAAGGGCGTGTGTTACGTTTACTCGACTGTGGGCGTGTACCACCTTATCGCGCTAGGAAGCGCGCCAACAAAAGAAGAGCTCACGAAGCTTATCGCGGATGTGAGCTCGATCAAAGGAATAGCCGATGTCACGCCTTCGATGATACTAGAAACGATAAAGGAAGACCCGAAACACCCGGTCACGCCCTTTGTGAGTTCTAACAAATAGACTATTTTACCGCTTTTAAGTATTAAATGAATAGCGTGATCGCGTCTGGGTCAGACGCCCACTCCAAGAACGTTGAAGCTCCGACAACTGGTATGTTCGGGTCTACCAAGCTTTCCTTGGTTGTGCCAAACAGCTTCATCGTAGGAGAGCACGCGTTTATGTGAACGCCCATGTCCATCGCGGTCTTTAGCATTTGCTCAATCGTTGGCATTCCACCTTTGCTCACAAGCTCACGAAGCTGCTCCATTGAAAGTCCAAGGTCTTTTGAGGGCGCTATCGACTCAAGCTGTCCTTTGGTAAGAACCTTCATTCCCCCAAACGTAAAGTACATGTAAACGTCCATTCCTTGAGAGGCGGCGGTGGTCGCAAGAATAAAAGCGGGATAAACCGCGTCAGCCGTTCCCTTGCTCACGACAAGCACGAGCTTGTTCTTTTTGTTTTGGGTGCTCATGTTGATCAAGTTTATATTGTCAAGCCAAAATAAAACCTTTTCTGTATTTCGAAAGTGGTTGAAGTCTGTATCACATGAAACATTGTCAATATGTTTATATCAAACCTTGAAAATAAAAAACTGAAATGAGCGAAAACAAGACACCTTATAAGACGCTCGACTTAAGAGGTTTGCTTTGCCCAATGCCTGTGATCGAGACCAACAAGGCGATTAAGCAAATACCAGTGGGTGAGGTGCTCGAAGTTTTGGCGACCGACCCAGCTTCAAAGTCGGATTTTGCGTCTTGGAGTAAAAGAACGGGTAACGAGATACTACTAGTCAAAGAAGAAGCTGGAGATCCAGTGGTTTACAGGTTCCTTATAAAACGCAAGTCGTAGCCCTCAAAGCGCTCAATCACAAAAGGCGAAAAATTGTCGTATGATGGTATCACCCATATTTTTTTGGGGTTACGCTTTAAAACGCTTAGCACGATTTCTGTGTGATCCGTTGGGCGCCAGCGACACAGGTTTTCAACTTTCGGAGAAGAAGGTGGGGGAACGCAAAGCTCGTTCAAAGCTCTTAGATCAGCGTTCACGAGAAGCGTTCCGTGAACCAAAAGCGCGCGCACGGAGCTACGCGCAGCCATGCCGCTCACCTTGTGTCCTTCGAGCTCAAGCCTGTTTGGCGGTGCAAACCGAACGCTGTAGCCCAATTGTGAAAGCGCTTCGACAATGAATCGAGAGTGTTCTTCAAACACGCGAACGGGTGACAAAAAACTCCACTTATCAAGCGCTGCGTAAACGCTCCAGTTTAGGTTACCCAAGTCGTGGTAAACCACCCCACCGCCTGTGCTTCTTTCGTACACTCGTATTCCCAACTCGTTGGCCAATCGCTCGTCGTACCAACCGTATTTTTCGCTTTTTGTCTTTCCCTTAACCAAACACGTGCGATTCACCCAAAACCTTACGGTGTAAGGAAGTTCTTTTCTTTCAGCTAGCTCAAACATTCTTTCTTCAAGCTCAAGGTTAAAACTGGGGTCGGTAGAGCATGTGAGAACAAAAAGCTCCGCTACCTGCACTGCACGCCCCACTCGTCAATTATCGCTTTGTACTTTTGAGAAGCGCTTTTTGCGTCCTGCAGCCGCGAAAGCTCTTCGTTGAGCTTTTCAGGCTTGATTTTGAAAACCCAGCTTGCGTAAGGGTCTTGGTTTATGAGTGAGGGGGAAGACCTAACGTCTTCGTTCACATTTGTGATCGTACCAGTAAGAGGAGAGCGCATCGGCCCCATGTACTTTGCGCTTTCAACAGTGGCTGCGATCGAGCCCCTTTCAAGCCTTGTTCCCACATCCTTTACCTTTATGTAGATGATCTCCCCCGCATAAGCCTGTGCTGGGTCGGTTGCGCCGACCGACGCTTCCTCTCCTTCGAGCTTGACCCAAACGTGGTACTCGGTGTCGTAAAAAAGCCCTTCGGGAAATCTGCACCCTTTGTACTCAGACACCTTGGCTCACCTAAAAGTAGAGAACCACCGTGTTTGGGTCTGCGGCCATCTCGATGAGGGTGACAGCGCCGGCAAACTCAACGCCCTTTGGTAAATCCTGCTCCTTTATGTTCCAGATCACCTTTGCGGATGTGCTACAGCAGAGCATCTTTGCGCCGTTTTTCATCGCAAGCTCGATCACCTTTTTCAGAGGCTCGCCGTTTTCCGTGGTCTTTATCCTTTCTGGTGCGTCGTTTACGAGAAGAGACGGGCCTTCCGCCAAAAAGAACATATAGGTTTCGTAGCCCATCGCCGCGCTTGCTGCTGCGTAGTAAAATGGTGTGAAAGCCTTCTTTGGTTCGTTCACGCCTGTGCTCACAACAAAAAGAAACCTCTTTTTGTTTTCCATTGGCGCTTTCGAATCTTACGATAGAAACTTATTTATATTTCCTTCGATTACACTGTTACGTAATAAAAGGGATTAAGGTTGACATTGTTTGGATTCTTGGGAAATGAAAAACAAAAACTGCTTAACAGGTTGAACCAAGACGGCTGGCACTACGGCGGACTACCAGGTCTACAGTGGGAGGCGGAAAGAGCAAAAAGCGCGGATCGCTCGCTCATGCGCCAAATGGTCAAAGAGCTCACACAAGACACGCGCTTTGGCGAGTTTTTCCGCGCGTGCATAAACTGCGGTAACTGCACCGCGATGTGTCCGCCTTTTCGCTTTGCGGATTTTTCGCCAAGAGTGGTCGTGCAGAAGGTGATGCACGCGCGAGACGAGCCAGAGCTCTTCTTTCAAATGGTGGACGAGTACATCTGGGCTTGCTTTCAGTGCTACTCCTGTTGGGAGGTATGCCCTGCGCACAACAACCCTGGTGGTTTAATCGCGATCATCAAAGAGCTTTGTGTGAAGTACGGTTTGAGCTCCGCAAAGAAGGCGCTTGAGCCTTATAGCAAAATACTTTACAAAATAATGACCACAGGAACGCAGATCACACCCGACATGCACACCACTATTGCGCTCTTTAGAGACTGGGGGCCACACAAGGCCGAGCTCGCAAAGACGATTAGATTGGAAAGACAAGCAGTTCCTGTGGAGAGCATGGCGGGTGTGATGGACAAGTCTTGGAGGGTTGACGAATCCACGATGAGAGAGCTTATGCTAATAGAAGAGGAGGCGGGTGTAATGAGCTCTGTTGAGGCAACACTAAAAGATGTGGTGGACATGGTAAGAGAAGCGAAAAAGGAGTTAGAGGGGAAAAAGAGTGGATGAGCGATTGGAGATCACAAAAGAAGACGAAAGGCTTTTCGAAAGGCTTGCAAGCGAGCGAAGGGCTAAGCTTGCGATGGGAACAGTCGAAGACTACTTGAGGATGCTACAAAAAATGAGAGAGCTTGAACAAAAAGGGGAAATCACGGTTCACCACGTGACAGAGGAGTACCAACCGGTGAACGTCACAACGCTTAGCGGAAGGCTCAAAAAGATTCCCACAGTAAAGCTTTGGCAGCACAAAAGCTGTGGACAGTGTGGTCACATACCGGGATACGTGAGTTCTCTTTACTGGATAATGTCTGAGCTCAACGTGCCTTATATCGACGACACAAACCAAACTTCGTGCACCGCTTGGAACTACTACGGTTCAGGAACTTCGAATTCGGTGGCGCTCACCGCGGTTTTTTTAAGGAACATGCACGTAGCTTGGGAAAAGCGCGCATATCCTCTGATACACTGCGGCACAAGCTACGGAGACTACAAGGAGTGTAGATTTCTTTTGATCACAAACTCCGAAATCAGGGAGAGAGTGAGAGCAATACTGAAAAAGATAGACCGTGACATCGTCGTTCCAGAAGAGCTAGTGCACTATAGCGAGTGGTTACACGTCATGCGATTCGAAATCGCGCAAAGAAAGAAGTTTGACGTGTCGCAAGTTAAAGTGGCGGTTCACGCCGCGTGCCACACTTACAAGCTAATGGCCGAAGATTTCACGTATGACGAAAGCGTGCTTGGTGGTGTGAAACCCGCGCCCACTTCTAGCATCGCGCTTGCGCTAGGCGCAAAGCTTGTGGAGTACAGCAACTGGTACGACTGCTGCGGCTTTGGATTCAGACACATCCTCACAGAAAGGGAAATCAGCAGGTCTTTTGCGTATTTCCGAAAGATAAGACCCATTGTGAACGAAACACGCGCAGACGTTTTGCTCACGCACGACACTGGGTGTGTTACAACGCTCGACAAAAGCCAGGTTGTTCCCTTAGCCCACGGATACAAGGAGAGCATCCCAGTTTTGTCTGACTCTCAGTTTGCGGCGCTTGCGATGGGCGCTCACCCTTTCCTTGTGTGCCAGCTACACTGGCATGTGACCGACTGGAGCGCGCTACTTTCAAAAATGGGAATCGACTGGCAAAAGGCGAAAGAGGAGTACAAAGCGTATTTGGAGCGCGTGAAAAAGGGAGAAAAGCCGTACCTTATCAAACCTCCGCCTTTTGGGTGATTGGTTTGAACCCAGTTCTTGTCGTGGGCGCAGGCCCTGCTGGGCTTTCCGCTGCGTGCGACCTTTCGCAAGCTGGAGTGCGCGTATTACTTGTGGAAAGACGAGAAGAGCTAGGAGGTGCACCCGCAAGGTGGAAGTACCACACGCTTGCACCCGATTTTGTTCCTGTGTCACGAGTTTTGGGACCTTTGATAGAACAAGTTACAAAAAGCGAGCTCGTCGAAGTGAAAAAGGGGTGCGTGGTTGAAAGCTTTAGAGGAAGCGTAGGCGACTTTGAAGTGAGAATCACCGAGCTAAAAACAAGAAGAAGCGAAACAAGAAGGGTGAGCTGTGTTGTCGTGGCAACCGGGTTTGAGCACTTCGACGCAAGGGTCGACCCTCGCTACGGTTACGGAAGGGTGCCTGATGTCATCGGAATAAACGAGCTAGAAGCGATGCTTTCACAGGGCAGGGTTGTGAAGCGCGACGGAAGCGCGCCAAAAAGGATTGCGTTTGTGTTTTGCGTGGGCTCTCGCGATCGCTCGACTAACCCTTGGTGCTGCACCGTGTGCTGCGGTGTGAGCATAAAGCAAGCGATCGAGCTCAAAAGGATTTTGCCAGACTCTCAGATTTACATGATCTATATGGACGTAAGAACCACGGGATTATGGGAAAAGCTTTACTGGGACAGCATGGAAAAGTTTGGAATAAACTATATCAGAGGAAGAGTTGGCGAAGTGTACCACACTGGTCAAAAGCTACTTGTTAAGGGCGAAGACACGCTGGTTCGTGGCCCTTTTGAAGCGCTTTTTGACATGGTGGTGCTTGCGGTTGGAATGGAGCCAGGCGAAGGCACAAGACAAGCCGCTTCGATCTTTGGGCTCAACACCAACGAGTACGGTTTTCTTCTTCCGCGCACTCCGAACATCCACTACGACTCAGGAAGAGAAGGCGTTTACCTTGCAGGCTCGTGCGTCGCGCCGATGTCGGTCGAAGAGGCGATTTCGGATGGTTCGGCGGCTGCGATGCAGTGCGTAAAACTCATGAAGGTGATGCGCGCGTGAGTGAAAAAGAAGAGAAGGAAAAGGGGCGCTTTATATTTGAAAGAGGTTACATAGACAGCGAAAGGATAATCGAGCCTGAAAAGCTAGAGCTTGGCGGTGTGGACATGTCGGGTAGATGGGGAACACTCGTGCTTCCGCGCACGATCGAACAGTTCGACCACACGCTTTTTGAAGAAGTAAAGAAGCTACCCGGCGGAAAAAACATTCACAGGTGCTGGCAGTGTGGCAACTGCACCGCGGTGTGTCCCGTCGCGCACGCGCATCCTGAGTTCAATCCGAGGTACCTTATCCACATAACAAAGATGGGATATAAAACAGAAATCAAAAAGTTCAAAGAATACGTTTACCTGTGCTCAGGCTGCGGGCGCTGCTCTGTCGCATGTCCTCGCGATGTCGACCCAAAGGGTGTTATGAGCGCGCTGAGCATCCTGTTTCAAAGAGGTGTTTGAATGGATTTGAACAGCGTTTTTCCAAGAGAGCTTGTGACTGTTTTGGTGGTTTTGTTTGGAAGTTTGTGCTTTGCGCTTTTCTATTTTCGAGTGAGATCTTGGAAGGTGCCTTTTTACCCTTTTTACGTCGTTTCGCAAAGAAGCTTTAAAGTGTTTGTCGAAAACTTTCTGCTACTAAAAAGAGTGGGGCTGTGGTGCGAAGAAAGGGCGCACACGCTTTCTCGCGCGCTTGTGCTTTACGGCTTTTTTGCGCTTTTCGTTTGTAGTGTGGCGAATTACGCACTGAACACGAGCGCATTGACCCCTTTAAAACCGCAAAACCCTCTTGCTATTCTTTCTGATGCATCAAGCGCGCTTGTGTTTTTCGGTGGCTTCTCTCTTTTACTAAGAAGGCTTCTCAACAAAAGAAGGCGAGAAGTGACACACGCCGACGTGTGGTGCGTTCAAGCGCTGCTTTCTGTGTTTGGCGCGACTGGCGCGCTTTACCCGTTTTTTGGTGGTTTTGTCGGTATCACGCTTTACGCTTTACACTTTGTTTTTCTGTTTCTTTTATTGTTGGTTGCGCCGTTTACCGAGCTTGCGTTTCTAGTTTGGAAGGGTTCGTTTCTGATTTACAAGGAAAGCAGGGTTTCCGCATGACACAAGAAAGCTTCGACTCAAGGATCTCAAAGCGGCTTTCTTCGCTAAACCACGTGGGTTGTGTCAAGCACTACGAAGGGCTAAAGATCGAGCGCTTTATTGAGCTCGTTCACAGCGCTTTAAACGAGCTTGGGATGCAGTTTGAAGACATGCTCGAAACTCCCCAAAAGGTGTACAACTGCCTAGCGCCTCAAGCGGAGCTACTCTTGTGGTTTCGAGCTCAAGAAGTGGAAATGGGTGTTGTGTGCGAGACCAAGGTGATTCACACAACCGAGTGGAGCGCGTTTGCGGACGAACTGCTTTCAAACACGATTGAAACGCTTGAGCGCTTGATCTACCAAAAATGAGGGGATTTCAAAACTCTTGAAAACAAGCGAAAAAGAGTTGAAAAGCGCTTAAAGGGCGTAGCATTAAGTGCCTGCGCGCAAAATTTGTTTGAGCAAAAATGTCGGTCGGAAAAAGGTCGGTTGCGTACGTAGTGCTTGCGGTGGCAGTAGCGGCCGTGGTGATCGCGGGTGCGATGTTCGCACCAAGCCTGATTTCAAAGCCCACTACCACACAAAAGGGATACGCGCTTTTTTTGGTGCAGCTCACAGACCCGCCACAAGTGCCCGGTGGAACCGAGTGGCTCAACGTAACCTATACCAACGTGGAAGTGCACATAGAAGGCGTGCCACATTCTGGTTGGATTTCGGCAAACACGAGCGGAACGGTTGACCTTTTGTCTCTTATCAACCTTAAGCAAACGATAGCAAAGCTGTCGCTTCCAAACGGTTCTGACGTGAACCAAATCAGGCTTGACGTTTCAAGCGCGAAAATCAAGGTGAACGGAACGGTTTACAACGTCACACTTGCATCAAACAGGCTTGAAGTGCCGATAGTCGGACAAAACAAAGTGGAAAACCTTTCTGCCGCCCTATTACAGCTTTCACCCAAAGTGTTCGAAATACAAACGGGTAACAACACAGCGCCAATTTTTGTGCTAGTTCCTTCGGCCACTGCTGTTCTTGTGCCACCAACACAAGTGACACAAAACCAGACACAGGTTGGCGCAAAGACGCAGCTGAGTGGTGAAGAAGAGCAGGAGCTAGAGGAAGCACAGGGATCGCTACAAATCACTGCGGTGAGTCTGAGCGTCTCTGGTAACGTCACCACGTTTAGCATAACGCTCAAAAACACTGGCAAAGTGCCTGTCACAGTTTCCGCGATCAGCATACACGGCGAGTTCAACGTTTCGGTTTCACCCGTGTGTGGCAAACAAGGTGAAGAGAATCAGAGTGGCGAAAACGGTGACCACGGTGAAAACGTGAGTACACCAGCGCAAGAGAATTCGAGCGATTCACAGCCTAACGGAGCCTCTGGTATGGAAGACCACCACAAAATGTGCGTCGAACACGAGTTAGAACACCCTGACGAAGTGGTTTTCTTCCCAATCTCCAATACAACACTCACCCACATAAATGTTGAAGATGTGCAGGGTAACGACGACAACCAGTCAAACGAACAACAACCGGCTTACACGCTTGTGATTCAGCCAAACGAAAGTGTCACGCTCACGTTTAAGGGCGTGATAACCTTTGGAAAAGCAGTGAGCATCGTACCGATCGTGGGTAACAGCTACGAAGTGCACGTCGAAGCGTCCACAGAAAACGTCACAAGAACCGAAGTCACCGCAAGCTAACCTCCTTTTTTTAAAAAAACGTAAAGCTTTGTTTTTGCTATTGTTTTTATGGAAAAAGTTGCACTTATTGGACTTGGCGTGATGGGTCACAGAATCGGCGCAAATTTGGCAAAAAGCGGTGTGTTAAGCGTAATTTACAATAGAAGCGTTGAAAAAGCAAAAAGGTTCAGCGAGCAGTTCGGCGTAAAGTGTGTGGAGCACCCAAATGACGTTTTAAAAAGCGCGGATATCATCATCACTGTTTTGTCGGACGACGATGCGGTTTCAAGCGTGATTCGCCAATTTCACGAACTAAAAGGGAAAACAGTAATAGAAATGTCCACAATTTCACCCACTCTTAGCGTTGAGCTTGCGCGTGAGGTTTCTGAAAAAGGTGGTGCGATGCTTGATGCGCCAATCGTCGGAACTTCGCTCATGGTTGAAAAGCGAGAAATCACAATTCTTGTAGGAGGAGCGCCACAGGATTTCGAAAGGGTAAAGCGCATTCTCGAGCTACTTTCGCGTAGTGTGGTTTACGTCGGACAAAACGGCATGGGGTTATACGCAAAAATCGTGACCAATTTGGTTTTGGGCTCTTACATCGCATCGATCGCCGAAGCGTTTAGCCTTGGTCTAAAGGCTGGGTTGAGCGCGCAAGTGATCGAAAGAATATTCACGGAGTTGAGTAGCACTAGGTCGCCCGCTTCGCAGCTTAAGATGCCAAAGATTGCCAAGGCGGATTACTCCACACAGTTTGCGCTAAAGCACATGAGAAAAGACCTGGAGATTGTGCAGCGTGAAGCGCAAAGGCTAAAGGCGATCACACCGATTTCCGACCTTGCGATGCAGCTTTACAGAGCGTGTGAATCACTCGGGTATTCAGAAGAAGACTTTTGTTCAATCGCCGAGCTTTACAAAAGGCTTTCACAAACGCTTTAAATCACAAAAAGGTTTTGTGATTTTTGAGATCACACAATTTGTGTGAAAAATGTCTATTAAAGCTTTGTGATGTGTGGCTATTCATGCACTGGTACACAGAGTGGAGGTGACGCGGATGAATGCTTATCCAGACACCATCGCGTGGCTTTTGCAACTCTAAAAAGGTTCAAGCACACAAACATGGCATTATTTCAGACAGGTTTTGGTTTTATGATGACTGTTATTCCTTCATTGTCCTGCCATCGTGTGTCAAAACCTCTTTTTCGAAAACGCTTGGCTTTCAAGGTGCCACTTAGTGAAAATCATCTCGAACTTCAGATTAAACACTTTGAATTTATTAGAGT
>NEXD01000031.1 GCA_003019595.1 Candidatus Marsarchaeota G1 archaeon BE_D | reverse complement strand
AATCCTGTTATCGACGGATTGGCTGGTGACGCGACCATTGGTGAGTCGTAAATCGCGTTGATTATGTCAAAGTCGTAAACAGACTCCGCTTGAAACGGGTTAAAATCATCTGGCGCCTCGTGTTGTCCCACGGTAAACGTTCCGCCTACAATCGGTTGACCGGTTGCTGGATTCACTTGGTGCACGTTGAGAAGGGTCCAAATGCCAGTAGCAAAAGTCCAAGTGGAGAACGAAGGAACGTTCACGTAACCGCTCCAGTAAGTTCCGCCGTAGTTGTTCAAAGAGGGTATTATCGTAGAGTCCCACCACATGTTCAGAATTGGTATCTGTTGCGAGAGCATATAGTCGACCTGTCTAGAAAGGCTAGCCGCGAGAGTCAAGTTGTTTGTAGCGTACTCTTCGTGAAGTAGTTGCTCAATCGTCGCGTTGTAAAAGTGAACGGTGTTCAAAAACGGGTTTGCCCATCCTGGGTCTTTTGTATAGGCATAGTAGAAATCAGTGACCGGGTTAAGGGGCGAACTGAAGCCAACTCCGCCAAAGTACATCGCCCATTTGTCGCTGTACTGCTCGAACACAATTGGGTAAATAGATCCAAAGCCTGTGACAGGAATGAGTTTAAGGCACAAACCGATCTTTGCCGCATCCTTCCAAATCTGCTGGCTTTCTATCAACCAAGTCGGGTGGTCGTTTCTTGTGTAGAATATGGGAGTAAACGCGGTGCCATTAGGTATTCCGCTACCTGGTGAAGTTGCGTACTCCCAGACGCCCTTTCCGCCGGTACAAGCAAAACCCGTGCCAGAAGGCTGGTTGTCGTTTGGATTCCAAGCGATTTGTGGGTCGCGTGCAAGGCTTTCGTTCGCAAGCTGAAGACTATACGGGTAAGTTACTATGTTGGTCGAAGTCTCCAAATGCGCTTGGTAGTAACAAGTTGGGAGTGGCAACTCCTTGTATTCCGTTTAGCACCACTGATTGAATGTAAGTGTAGTTCACCAAGTGCGCTATCGCTTGTCTAAAGGGTAAGTAGTAACCTGGGTCTTTGGGTGAGTACATGTTAAAGTAAATGAACTCTTCTCCAGAGCCAGTTCCGCTTGTTACATTAAGGTAAGGCGTTGAAAGCGCTTGTTGAATGTTACTAAAACTTGATGGCGGAAAGTCCATTATTTGAATTTGACCAGAGAGTATTCCAAGAAAGTTCGCCGCGTCGCTTGTGAATATCAGGTATCGCACACTCGACACGTAAGATCCATGGAGATTTGCCTGTGAGCCTGGGATCACCGAAGGGTTCCTGAAGCTAGGCGCCTGCGCTTGCGCGGATATGCTAACTGCAACCGCAAGGATTGCCAACAGCCGCAATAACACTCAGTTTTTTTAAAGAACAACCCTTTTCCATGGCAAGCCTAATTTTGGCTTGTCGCTAATAAACTTTTTCTCGTCCGCTTATGTCCAACTTTCAATAATTCTAAAAATTTAAACTCTCTCGATGTATCGCAAAACCTCCCATTCGCTCACGCTTTGTATGTAAGCGTACCACTCCGACTCTCTCGCTTTGTAGTACTCTTCAAAAAGAAGCTCTCCCATAACTCGTTTTACCCACTTGTCTTTTCGTGCGCACTCCAAAGCTTCACCGAGCGTACGGGGAAGCCTTTCTGCTCCAAGTTGTGTTAACTCAGCCTCACTCATTTTTGCGACATCCTTATTCAATGGTTGTGGTGGCTCTAGCCGCTTTTCCACGCCCTCTAATCCCGCCAAAACAAGTAGCGAAACAAGAAGATACGGATTTGCGCAACCGTCTGACACCCTGAATTCTATTCTTGCCTCGCTTTGAGAGCCGCTAAGCCTTGATGGCACTCTGATCGCAGCGCTTCTATTGTCAAACCCCCAGCACACGTGTGAAGGCGCCCAGCTACCTGGTATAAGCCTTTTATAAGAGTTCACAAGAGGCGTCGCGACAAAGCACATAGCCTTTGTGTGTTCTAGGATACCCGCGATAAAGCTTTGCGCAAACTCGCTTAGCGCCATACCGTATTTGTCGCTTTGTGAATGAAACAAGTTGTTTTCATTTTTGTCAAACACGCTCAAGTGAACGTGTAACCCGCTACCAGGCGCTTTGTTAAAAGGCTTTGGAAGAAAAGTGGCGAGTAAACCCTTCTTTGTGGCAACCCCTCTTGCCACGTCTCTTAGCGTCACAAAGTCGTCTGCGGCTTCAAGCGCGCGTTTGTACCTTATTGTGGGTTCAAGCTGAGAATTCCCGTACTCCTTCTTCACCCTTTCCACAAAAATCCCCATTTTCGAAAGCGCGTCGCCAAGTTCGCTGATGTACTCAAAAAGCACGTCGTAAGAGTGTGTGGTTTCTATTCCTTCTTCTTCAAGAGGACGAAACTCGTTTGCTTCCTTTCTTAACACGTAAAACTCGGCTTCAAGACCGGCGTAAACGTAAAAACCCATTTCTTGAGCTTTGTTCAAAACCCTTTTTAGAAGAATTCTACCGTCCGTTTGAGAAGGTGAAAGGTCTGTGTTGTAGTGCTCACAAATGAGCCTTGCGACACCCTGCGTGTAAGGCAAAACGCGGTAAGTTGAGAGATCTGGAAGCATTCTGAACTCAGAAGATTCAGGGCCAAACGCCCCGCTTGGAACAAGCTCATCGAGTGAGTTGAAGCACTGCTGTGCTTTGGGAATTCCAACGCCGTATTTTAGGTGTTCCTTTAGCGAGTCGCACGAAACAAGAAGCGCTCTCTGTAGCAAGTCGTTACCCAACCACTGAAACTTGACAAACTTCACGCCGTCTTTCTTTACGGATTGCAAAACGCTTTCCAACTTGGAAAACTTTGTTCATGCTTAAATAAAAGTGTTTTTTGAATACGCATGTGAAAACACTCGACTTGAGCGAACAAAAAGTTGTGGACGTTCACTGCTTTGCGTTTTCAGAAGACGCAAAAAATCTTACCAAAGAAAAGCTTTACTCGCTGTTTTGGCTTGGAGGACCGACTGTGGGAAGCGTGAAAAGCGCGCCAGTCGAACAAAATGAGGTGGAAGAGTGTCTCAATTACAAGCTGTTTATCAAGTTTCTTTCAAAATTTTTAAAGTGTGAAAAGCACCAAGTTTTGCTCGAAAGAAACAAAAGGTGTGAGCGCTTTCAAGAGTATCTCGATGAGCTGTTTTCGGACGCAAAAATCGAAGAGTTTGTTTTCGATAGCGGCCTTAAAACCGTAAAAGACGAAGAGTTGAAGCGCTACTTTCCACGCCGCTACCAAAAAGTGTTCAGACTTGAGCCTTTGATCTCTGAGCTATTGGAGAACTCAAAAAGCTTAGACGAGCTTTTACAGCGCTTTGAGCAAACGCTTGAGCGCGTTTTGAGCTCTGGGTACAAGGGTTTTAAGTCTGTGATCGCGTACAGAAGCGGTCTTGACGTGCAAAGCTGGAGCCGTAAGGAGCTTGAAGAAGAGTTTGTGAACAGAAAGCTTGAGTGGTTTGGGCCTGTCGTGAAAAAGATTCGCGATGAGCTTTTCATCACCGCTTTAAAAGTGTGCGCAAAAAGGCGCGCGATGCTACAAATTCACACAGGACTTGGTGACACCGATGTAGTAGCAGAAAAGTGTAATCCCATTTTGCTCAAAGGTGTTCTCATGCGCGAAGAGTTTTGGGACGCAAAAGTTGTGCTCGTACACGGCGGCTACCCTTTTTTGGCCGAAGCGTGCTGGCTTTCAAAGGTTTTTCCGAACGTTTACGTGGAAACTTCGTCGCCGTTTCCTCCAACGTACATCGCACCACTATCCGTGGAAAGATTCTACACTGTTTTGGGAAGCGCGCCTCTTACAAAAATAGTTTACGGCTCAGACGCGTTTGAAATTCCTGAGCTACACTGGATAGCCGCAAAGCTCACAAAGCTTTCTCTTGAAGTTGCGCTGTCAAAAATGATTGAGCTCGGTGTTTTGGACGAAGAAGAAGCTTACCGTTCTGCGAAAATGGTGCTTTACCAAAACGCGCACACGCTTTTGGGCTAAAGCTTAATTTGTTCTTAAGAAACAAAGCTTGTGTGTTTAGCGAAAAAGCGTTGAAAATCGAGCTATCCCCTATCGAAAGGATAATGGAGCGCGTGACGAGCGAAACGATAAACCTTGCTGGTGGTTCGCCAGACCCAGAGGTGATACCCGTACAAGAGATAAAGCACGCGTTTGAAGAGGTGGTGGCGGAGTGGGGCGCAAGCGCTTTCTTTTATCCTGGTGCGGGTGGTCTTGAAGAGTTAAGAAAGCAAATCAGAAGCTACGCGTCTTATTTGGGCGTTGCGGGTGGAGACGTGGCTGTCACAAGCGGCGCGCAGCACGCGCTCACACTTCTTTGCGCATCACTTCTTTCTGGCGAAGCGTTTGCACACGAAAATCCCACGTTTGTAGAGGGAATGAACCCTTTTTTGTTTTACGGCGGGCTTTCCCTTCCAATCAGAGTTGACCAAAATGGGCTTGTGGTGGAAGAGCTCGAAGCGCGCGTAAAGTCAAACAAGCCAAAACTGGTTTACACCGTTCCGCTTTGCCACAACCCAACTGGAGTCAACATGAGCGAGCAAAGAAGAAAAAAGCTTGTGGAACTAGCGGAAAAGTTTGACTTTTTTGTTGTGGAAGACGACCCTTATAGACCTATTTCCGAAAAGCAACCAACACCTCTTTACAACTTTTCGCAGGAGCGTGTGATTTACGTGGGAAGCCTGAGCAAAGCGCTCGCACCGGGTCTTAGAATAGGCTTTATCATAACAAAGAACCAAGAGCTTCTACAAAGGGTGAAAGCGCTTGAGCAAATGGACTTTTCCACGTCAACCTCTAACCAGCTACTTGCGTCAAGGCTACTCAAAAAGGGTGTCGTGACGCAAAGGCTTCAGGCTTTAAGGGAGCATTATAAACAAAAGATGAGAATTCTTGTTGAGTCGTTAAAGCGTCACCAAATTCCGCTCGTTTTTGAGCCGCAAGGAGGCTTTTTTGCGCTCATCGACGCGAAAAAACACGCGGAACAGGTAGCGCACGAGGCGCTGAAAAAGGGTGTGGCCGTGGTGCCCGCAAAGCCTTTTTATTTTGATGGTACAGGACAAACTCACCTTAGGATAAGCGTTGGACCCGTTCCCAAGCAAAAAATTGATGAAGGAGTGTGGATTCTTTCAAAAGTTTTAAAATGCTAAGCCTTTACAAAGTGGTATGGACGAAAGGCTTGCGAAACTTTTGGAGTTGGACGCACCTTCTGGTTTCGAAAAACCCGTGTGCGACTTTCTTGAAAAAGAGCTTTCGCGCTTTGGCAAAGTTTGGCGTGACGCAATGGGCAATCTTTACGCAAGGATAGGTGAAGGTGAAAAGAGCGTTTTGCTTGCGTCACACATGGACGAAGTGGGGTTCATGGTCCAGCACGTTTATCCCAATGGTTTTTTGAAATTCACCCCTCTTGGTGGCTGGGACGAGCGAATTCTACCAGACATGGAGGTAAAGCTTTTGGGAAGAAAAGAGGTGTACGGAGTGATTTCCACAAAGCCACCACACATAACAAGTGACGTGGAGAGAAACCAGCCTATAAAGATGGACGAGCTATTTATCGACACTGGCTTAAACCAAGCGGAGCTTGAGTCGCTCGATATCTCAACAGGAACTCCGATCACACCTAGCTCGACGCTCAGGGTTAATGGCTCAATCGTCAAGGCAAAGGCGCTTGATGACAGAGCTGGTTGCTACGCGCTACTACGCGTTGCGGAAGAGCTAAAAAGCACACGAAAAAGCGTTTACTTGGTTGCAACCGTGCAGGAGGAGTTAGGGTTAAGAGGTGCGCGCGTTGCCGCAAGCAACGTAAAAGCGAATTTCGCGCTCGCAGTAGAGGCGACGGTTGCCGCCGACCAACCAGGGTTAGCCGAAGAAAAAAGGCCCTCCACGATGGGAGGAGGAGCGGTTCTCACCGCAATGGACCGATCGCTTGTCGCAAACCAAGAGCTTCTCTTTCTCCTTAAAGAAGTTGCGAAAAAGCGAGGAATAAGCACGCAGATCAAAAAGCCTAGCTACGGTGGCACTGATGCAGGAGAGCTTCAGTTTGCCGGTATTCCAAGTGGTGTCGTGTCCATTCCTTGTAGGTACATACACTCCGCAAACTCGATGTGCAACCTTCATGATGTTGACCAAGTTGTGAAATTGCTTTTGGCGTTTATCGAAGAGTTTTAAAACGCAAAAAGTTTTATTAGGGTGTAAAAGCGTTCTGAATCATGTCTTACGAGTATCAGCTCACGCTTGACAAGCTTTTGACCCAAACCCTACACAGAGCTAGCGACCGCGAAATCGTTTACGGAAAGACGCGCTACACTTGGTCGAAGTTTTACGAAAGAGTGAAGCGGCTTGCCTCAGCGCTTGAGTCGTTTGGTGTGAAAAAAGGCTCAAAGGTGGCGGTGATAGACTACGACACGAACAAGTACTTTGAGGCGTACTACGCAATACCCATGATGGGCGCGATTCTACACACGGTGAATATAAGGCTACCACAGGATCAGATTGCGTACACGATGATGCACGCAGAAGACGATTTTGTGCTCGTAAGGGATGAGTTCTTACCAGCGGCGACAAAGCTTGCGCCGTTTTTAAAGAGCGTAAAAGGCGTTGTGGTGATGAGCGACTCCGACTCTTTTTCAAAACCATCTCTTCCAATTCCTGTTGAAAACTACGAGGAGCTTGTGTCTTCAGGATCTTCTAGCTACGAATTTCCTGAGCTAAATGAAAACACGGTTGCCACGCTTTTTTACACCTCGGGCACTACCGGAATGCCCAAGGGAGTGTGGTTCACTCACAGACAGCTTGTTTTGCACACGCTTTCAACCCTTGTTTCCTTCTCGCTTTCCGCGTCACCTGTGCGCCTTGAATACAACGACGTGACGATGCCACTAGTTCCTTTCTTTCACGTTCACTGCTGGGGAATACCTTACACCGTGGGACTTTCTGGTGGTAAAATCGTCTTAGCAGGAAAGTACGAGCCCGCAAAGATTCTTGAGACAATAAAAAGCGAAGGTGTCACGTTTTCAAACATGGTTCCAACCGTTCTCATGATGGTGCTCAACCACCCGAGAGTCGAAGAGTACAGAGAAAGCCTTTCAAAGTGGAAGGTGGTGATAGGAGGCGCGGCACTTCCAAAGGCGCTTGCGCTAAAAGCGCACGCGTTAGGAATACGCGTGATGTCTGGTTATGGTTTGAGCGAGACCGCGCCTGTGCTCACAATTGCAACACCTATAGAAAAGTACGCAAACCTACCTTACGAAGAGCTTCTTGACAAAGTTCTACTCAAAACAGGTCTTCCTGTGCCCTTGGTCAAACTCAGAGTGGTTGACGACAAAATGAATGACGTACCACGTGATGGAAAAACAGTTGGAGAAATCGTAGTGCGCGCGCCTTGGCTTACTAAAGAGTATTACAAGGATCCTGAGGGAACAAGGAAACTTTGGGAAGGAGGCTGGCTTCACACGGGTGACGTTGCGGTGATAGACCAAGACGGTTACATAACGATTGTGGACAGACTAAAAGACGTGGTAAAAAGCGGAGGTGAGTGGATTTCTACGCTTATTCTCGAAGACCTTTTGATGAGGCATCCCGCTGTTTTGGAAGCCGCGGTGATCGGTGCACACCACAAACACTGGGGAGAAAGGCCTGTCGCGGTGGTGTACCCAAAACCAGGCTCAAGCGTTACAGAAGAAGAGCTAAAAGCGCACTTGATGAAGTTTGTGGAGCAGGGAGTGATCGCAAAGTTTTGGGTTCCTGATAGAATTGTTTTGACCAATGAGCAACTTCCAAGGACGAGCACTGGAAAGTTCGACAAAAAGCCATTAAGAGAAAAGTATTCCAAAATATTAGATGAACAGTGACTTATTTCTTCAATAAGTATACTGCCGAAATTATGTACAACACTAGAAGCAAATCATAAAGGCCTGGTATATAGAACAGAGAGCTATCATAAAACACTGGAACAAAAAGATAACGCGCAAATTCACCAATTGTCGAAAAACCAACCTGTTTATACGTAAACACATCGAGTATTAGAAAAAGTGTCATAAGAACGCACCACCCTCCTGCTAGGCGAAGAAGCGAACGAGTCGGTTTTGCGAATAATAGTATTGCGCCAATCAGGTCGACTAGCGACGTGGCTAGCAAGCCATACCAGTGAACATAGTAAGGCTTTACAGAACCAAAATCCGTTTGTAGGTTTTTGTCTGTGAATAGAATGACCAAAGTTATCAAAAACAAAGCAAGAAGAAGCACAACACCTTTTTTGTTCACAAGCCGTTGTTGACTTTGAGATTTTTCCAAATCAATTTTAAAAATTGAAACATTCATATATACTTTTCGAATTGGAAATTTTTCTAATAGCTTTGAACACCCGAAAAACTAATAGCACACACGAATGCATGTTTAGCCGTGGAATACCAAGAAAAACAAAAAATCAAGCAAACGCTTATCGAACTGTTACAGACTGACGAAGAGCTACGGCGAATAATCCTAGAAATAATTTTACCCGCTGAAATCAAACAAATGCTCGACGAATTAAGGCAGTTTAGGGAAGATTCCAACAAAATGTTTGAGGCGATGGACAAGAGGTTCGAAGCGCTGATAAAAGAGATGAACGAACGCTTCCAGCAAGTGGACAAGAGGTTCGAAGCGCTGATAAAAGAGATGAACGAACGCTTCCAGCAAGTGGACAAGAGGTTTGAAGCGCTGATAAAAGAGATGACAAGCCTTCGCGTGGAAGTTTCCGCATTAGGAGGAAGGCTTGGCAGAGGTTTTGAAGACGTTATCAGGCAAACTTTGAGCGTAGTGGCTGGTGTTGAAATAAAGGAAGTTAAAAGGTTGATAATGTGGGATGATGTTGGAGAAGTTTATGGCCATCCCGAAAATGTTGAGTTCGACGCTTACGCCTCAAATGGCCAAAAGTTTCTGATAGAAGTAAAAAGCTTTGCAAAAAGGGAAGACGTTCTTATGTTCTCCAAAAAGGCAACATGGGCAGAAAAAAAGCTTGGTCAAGTGAACAAGATTTTGATAGCTGCTTATATCGACGATGATGCGTACAGAATTTGTTCGGGTCTTGGAATCATCGTGGTTTCAAGAAACATAGTACCAAAAGAGCCTGAAGAAATTCTAAGGCTTTAGGCAAGCTTTGGTTAAAGTTTTTATTGACACTTCTATTTTTATGCATGGTGTAAAAAGCTGGATAGTTTAGACCAAAAAATACTAGAGCTATTAAAGCAGGATTCAAGACTTCCTTTCGTTGAAATCGCTAGCAGAGTTGGACTTTCTGAATCCGCTGTAAGAAGACGCGTTGCGAACCTGGTAAAGTCTGGTGTGATTAAAAAGTTTACTGTGGAGCTAGCCGAAACGCAGAACATGCGCGCAATAACCTTTGTTTCGATTAATCCGTCAGTCCCAACGTCGGAAGTAAGCCAAAAGATAAAGGAGATGAACGGCGTAGAAGTGGTGTACGAGACTACGGGCGAGTTTGATATCATTGCCGTGATAATTGGTACGAATATCGCAGAAATAAACAGAGTAATAGAAGAAATTCGTCGAATTCCTGGCGTTATTGACACTAATACGTCGATTATTCTCAGAACAATTCGCTAATTTTGTACGAATAACGTTTTATACTTGTGCTACCATTATAGTTTGATGGCTATGAACTGCTTAGAGTGTAATGCACAGCTCAGCGTCCCACAAGACGCTATAAATGGTGAAGTTGTGAGTTGCAAAGAGTGCGGCGCGCCCTACATGGTGGTCGTGGACAACACTGGCACTTTGAGCGTGCAGCCGCTTGAAGTCGAAGAAGACTGGGGCGAGTGAAATACCACCTTCTTTTTCAATTCTTTTTGACTTAATAAGGTGGGAAGAAAAAGCGATACTCGATGCCGCACGAAGCAAAGGCGTCAGCGTTTCTCTTGTTGACCTTAAAGAGTGTGTGTTTGACACGCTGAGCTCTAGCGTCAAAGAGCGGCTTGTGCTACAGCGTTGTGCGGGTCACTACAGAAACCTTCACTCAACAGCGCTTCTTGAATCTTTGGGACACAGGGTTGTGAACAGCTTTCACGCTACGTATATCTCTTCCAACAAGCTTTTTTGCACTCTTGCTTTGATCAAAAAAGGTGTGCCGACGCCAAAAACGAAACTCGCCTTTTCCGTAGACTCAGCGCTTGAAGCGATAAAGCAACTCGGATATCCTGTGGTTTTAAAGCCAGTCGTGGGAAGCTGGGGCAGGCTTTCAGCTTTGTTGAGCGACGAGTTTTCCGCTAAGGCGCTAATTGAGCACAGGGAGTACATGTATCCCGTTTACCAAGTATACTACATACAAGAGTACGTGAAAAGACCACCGCGCGATATAAGAAGCTTTGTGGTGGGAGGAAAAACCGTGGCCGCGATTTACAGGTATTCGGCACCTTCTGAATGGCGAACTAACACCGCACGTGGCGGAAAGGCCGAAGCGTGCTCAATCAGCGATGAGCTAAACGAGCTTTCGATAAAAGCCGCAGAAGCTGTAGGGGGAGAAATCGTTGGAGTTGACCTTATGGAAACAAACGACGGACTTGTGGTGCACGAAGTGAACGCGACAACCGAATTCAAAAACACCGTTCCTGCAACAGGAGTCGACATACCTTCTCTTATCGTGGATTACATGGTAGAGCTTGAAAAGCGTTAGAAGCTCGGATTGTGTCTGGTTGGCGGGAAGTGCGAAGCTTGACAGTATAAAGGTTGGTTAGTAAATTTTGAGACTTTGGGTTGAGCGTTTCTTGAGCTCTTCAAAATTGTTGACGAAACTCGTAATTTTCATTGCTTTTTAATTAATTTTCGCAAATAAAAAACAAAATTCGCTTTCTTTAGCACATATCGTAAAAAATACACAGGAATTCGCAAGCGATAACGATATTAGTCACCAATTTGCTAATTTCGTGGATTAACATGCACATCCTGGACACAACTTTGCGTGAAGGTGAGCTTTTCAAATTTCTTGGTTTTGAGCAAAAACTCGAAGTTTTGGAGTTGCTCGCAAACGCTGGTTTAAAGCGCATAGAGCTCACCCTTCCCTATCCACCACGAACTAGTAAAGAGCACGCAAGGTCGTTAATTCTTAAATCAAGAGATTTGGGTGTGCTTTGCGTTCTACACGCAAGGGCGTATAAAGAAGACGTAGCCAACGCTTTAAGCCTAGACGCCGACGGCTACGCGTTTTACATCGGTTTTAGCGAGCTACACAGAAAGCAAAAGCTACACGGTATCACCAAAGAGGACGCGTTGAACAAGTTGCTTGAGTGTTTAGAGATGGTGAAGACCGCAGGTTACACATACACCCGCGCAACACTCGAGGACGCTTCGCGTGTTTACTTAGAAGAGGGAATAGAGGGCTACCGCTCTTTGGTTTACGCGATAAAAAAGCTACACCTTTCAGGCTACACCCTAATCAGCGTGCCAGACACCGCAGGCTTACTCACACCAAGGCTTGCCTCTAGCTTCTTTCAGAGTTTAAAAAGAGACACCAACGCACCTCTTGCCGCACACTTTCACAACGACTACGGGTACGCTTCCGCAAACACCGTCGAAGCCGCGCTTGTAGGCGTCGAAGAGCTACACACAACGGTCATGGGAATTGGTGACAGAAACGGAATCGCGGACCTTTACGAAGTGGTGAGCGCGCTCGAAGACGTTCACAACATTCCAACTTGTGTGAAAAGAGAAGAACTAAAAAGCCTTTACGACAGATTTTGCAAAATCACAGGAATACCCTTACCTTGGCGCCACCCACTTTCAAATGAGGCAAGGTCGATCAGAGCGGGCGTTCATCAAGCGCTAAGCGTTAAAAACGCGGAGGGTTATATCCCAAAAAAGAAGCTTTTGTTCGATTTTGCCTCTCCTCTGTTTGTGATTAGTCCGTACGTTGGCTCAAACCTTATCACTTGGCTACTCAATGGACAACCGGCAAAAGAGCTTTCTTTTGTGCTAAGCGAAATCGCAACGCAAGAAGGTGTGGTGGACAAAGAGAGCTTGTTTAGAATTCTACAAAAACACGGCTACAAAGTTTCGCTAGAAAAGCTTTCTCTTATTTCTGACAAAAAAGCGCTTGTTTTTTTGAAACTAAAGCAAGCACAGCTTTACCAAAATATTATTAAGGATGCTTTGACATATGATTTTGTGGAAAGGGTGAATTTCGTAAAAGGGGACGCGGAACTCTTGATCACTCTGAAAAGCGGCTCGCACGCAAGAGGTTTTGTGTGGGATTTACGAAAAAAGTTTGGCGCACAAATCCTCGATGCGCGCGTGCTTTACGTTGACGGAGGGGTTTAGGCATGGGCTCTACGGTATTTTCCAAAATTTGGGAGGCGCACGAGATTGCAAGGGATCAAGTGGGCCAGTCGCTACTTTACATAGATCGGCATATAACTCACGAAGTGACTTCGCCACTTGCGTTCGAAGCTCTTCGCAAGACGAACCGAAGTGTGAGAAGGCCAGAGCTCACCTTTGCGGTGATGGACCACAACGTTCCCACAAGTGACAGAAGCCTTCCTGTAAAAGACGAGCTTTCTGCGACGCAAATGGCTTTGCTCAAAGAAAATGCGCAAAGATTCGGAATAACGCTTTTTGACTACTATAGTGCTGAGCAAGGAATCGTGCACGTTATAGGACCTGAACTCGGAATAACACTACCCGGTGTGACGCTTGTTTGCGGAGACAGCCACACCGCAACACACGGCGCTTTTGGCTCTCTCGCTTTGGGAATTGGAACAAGCGAAGCGGAGCACGTCTTCGCAACACAAACGCTATGGGTGAAGAAACCGAAAGAAATGGAGATCAGAATCACCGGCTCCTTGCAGAAAGGCGTTACAGCAAAAGACGTTATCCTTTGGATAATTCGAAACATTGGCGTAGGTGGCGCGATTGGTCACGCAGTGGAGTTTAGTGGTGAGACTGTGCGCTCTTTCAGTGTGGAACAAAGAATGACGCTCACCAACATGTCGATCGAAGGAGGAGCAAGGACCGCGATAATTTCTCCAGACGAAAAAGTGTTTGAATATTTACGAGGTAGAGCTTATGCGCCAAAGGGTGAAGATTGGGAAGAGGCGTTAAAGTATTGGCGCACGCTCAAAACAGACGGTGACGCAAAGTTTGACGCACGCTATACGTTTGATGTAAGCTCGCTTGAGCCCCAGGTCACTTGGGGCACAAATCCCGCTATGTGTGTCGGCGTGACAGAACGCGTTCCATCACCCTCTGACGCTCGAACACAAAGCGAAAGGCTTGCGATTGAGCGCGCGCTAAAGTACATGGCGCTCACGCCTGGAATGAAAATCACCGACATCAAAGTCGACCGAGTTTTCATAGGCTCTTGCACAAACGCAAAGCTTTCGGATTTGATAGAAGCAGCAAAAATTGTCAAAGGAAGAAAGGTCGCGAAAGGCGTAAGGGCGATGGTTGTCCCAGGCTCGCAGTCTGTAAAGAGAAGAGCTGAAGCGCTCGGTTTGCACAAGATATTCATAGAAGCGGGTTTCGAATGGAGAAACTCGGGTTGTAGCCTTTGTCTTGGGATGAACGAAGACAGGCTTTTACCAGGAGAAAGGTGTGCGAGCACTTCTAACAGAAACTTTGAAAACAGACAAGGACCTGGTGGAAGGACACACTTGGTAAGCCCTCCAATGGCAGCGGCTGCGGCGATTTACGGACATTTTGTGGACGTAAGGGAGCTTGAAGAGGTGGAACTTGGTGCCTGAACCTATAAACAGAATCACAGGAAAGGCTGTGCCGCTTGACGCAGACGACGTAGACACCGACCAAATTATTCCAGCGCAGTTTCTCAAACTTGTAGAAAAGAAGGGTCTTGGCAAATACCTTTTTTATCGCTGGCGCTACGACGATAGCGGAAAGCTCACAGGCTCTTTTGTGCTAGACAAACCCGAGTACTCTGGAGCAAAAATACTCGTCGCTGGTAAAAACTTTGGCATTGGTTCATCGCGTGAAAACGCAGTATGGGCGCTCAAGGACTTCGGGATAGACTGTGTGATCGCCAGCTCTTTTGGCGATATCTTTTACACAAACGCATCAAAAAACGCGCTCGTTTGCGTAAGGCTAGACGATAGCTCGGTGAACAAGCTACGAGAGCGCGCAAAACAAGGAAATCTCATTCTCACAGTGGACTTGGAATCCCAGCTTGTTTCTTACGAAAAAGAGGTTTTCAAGTTTGAAATGGAGCCACACATAAGAGAAAGGCTTGTTAAAGGGTTGGACGAAGTGGGGTACACTCTCTCCTTTTACGAAGATAAAATAAGAGAGTACGAACAAAGAATGCCGCGCTTCCTTAGAATTTCTCGATGACCGTGGTAAACCCTTGTCCCCCTCCGACACAAAGCGTGGCGACGCCTAGCCTTTTATCATGCAAAACGAGTTGCCTTGCGAGTGTTCCGACAAGTCTTGCGCCGGTCGCACCAAGCGGATGGCCGATCGCGATCGCTCCACCGTGCGCGTTCACTTTTGAGTGCTCCAAGCCAAGCTCGCGCATCGCGTAAAGCACAACTACCGCAAACGCTTCGTTTATTTCCCACAAGTCGATGTCCTCAATTTTGAGCGCTAGCCTTTGAAGCGCCTTTTTGGTTGCGGGAACTGGGCCTTTTCCCATGAGACTCGGCTCAACGCCAGCCCACCCAAAGCCAAGAATTCTTGCAAGAGGTTTTAAACCATATTGCTCAACTTTTGCCTTTGACATTAGAAGCACAGCGGACGCGCCGGTGTTCATGGGTGAAGAGTTTCCTGCGGTGATTTTTCCTCCCTCTTTAAAAGCGGGAGGAAGCGCGCTCAGCTTTTCAAGTGAAGTGTCGCGCCTTAAGCTCTGATCTTGCTCCACCACTTTTTCTTCCCCGTCAACTTCGACCCTTATTGGCAAAATTTCGTGTTTAAAGTAACCTTCGTCGTACGAGCGTGCGGTTCTTCTGTGCGATTCAACGCTATACCTGTCCATTTCCTCTCTTGTGAACCCTTCAACTTCGGCAAGCTTTTCCGCGGTAAGCCCCATAAAGTAGCCCACGTTCATTTGAAACTTCAAGTACTCAGGTCTGACAAGAAGCCTCATGTTGGGTGAAATGTGTTTGTTGTCAACCATCGGAACGTGTGTCATGTGCTCCATTCCGCCTGCAAGAACAATTCCCGCGTGTCCAGACATGATCTCAAGCGCACCACTTGCGATCGCGTTCATAGAAGAAGCGCACTGCCGGTCGATCGCTTGCGCTGGTACGCTTACCGGAAAGTCCGCAAGAAGCACTGGATGCCTTCCCCCAAAAAGCCAGTTTTCGTCCACTTGAAGCGCACAGCCTGTTATCACGTCGTCTATCTCTTGAGCGTTCACGCCATTTCTGTGAACGAGCGTTGAGTAGAGAAGCGCAAGCGCCTGATCCATTCGTATAGAGTTGAACAAATCGCGAGAAGGCTCATCGGGTTTTGCACGAGTAAAGGCGGTTCTCAAGTAGTCAACAAGATAAACTTCTTGTAGCTCCATTTTAAACACCCCTAAACTCGGGTTGTCTTTTTTGCAAAAACGCGGAAATTCCCTCTTTTAAGTCCTCCGTGCTAAAGAGAAGTCCTGCGGCCATTGCCTCAAGCTCAAGCCCTATGTCACTAGGAGCTTCTGTTCCTTTGTTAAGAAGCGTCTTTGCGAGCATCACAGAGATCGGCGCGAGCTTTTGTGCAAGCTCTTCCGCAAACTTTATTACACTCGCTTCGTCTTCGACAAGCGCGTTCACAAGCCCCCATTCGTACGCTTGTTTTGCGCTTATTCTTTTTCCGGTAAGGATGAGCTCGCTCGCCCTCGAAACGCCGATAAGCCTTGCAAGCCTCTGAGTTCCGCTCCACGCTGGAATAAGCCCGAGCGTAACTTCTGGAAAGCCCATTTGCGATTCGGGCGTGGCCAGCCTAAGATCGCACCACAGCGCAAGTTCGAGCGCACCGCCTAGCGCGTACTTTTTGACGAAAGCAACCGTCAAAAATGGTAGCTCGCTCAATCTTCTGAACACTCTTTCGCCCTTTCTTGCAAAACTCGAAAATTCAACCGAGTTACGAAAGAACTGCGAAAGCTCGGCGCCTGCGGAAAAGGTGTCACCAGCTCCGGTCACTAGCAAAACCCTGATTTCTTTGTCGTGTGAAAGCTCTTCGAGCGATTTTTCAAGCGCGTCCAAAACCTCTGAATCTATGGTGTTAAGAGGAGGTTTGTTTATCAAGAGTTTTGCGACTTTTCCTTTCTTTTCGACGTAAACTTTTTGAGAGGACTTTTGCGCGCCTTCGACCCTTCCTTCTATCACTTCCCTTAATTTTCCTTCTCTTATTGAGCGTGTAGGGTAAAAAACTTTACACTCGAATTTCTGCGAAAGCTCTTCGAGCTTTTGCCTTACTTCCAAAGAAGTAAAGCTTTTTGCCACGCTTATTGGGCCAAACGGACGGTTCATTCCAAGCTTCACCGCAGTTTCGATGTCTTCAGGCGTTGCCACACCCTCTTCGATAAGCTTTACCGCTTCGTTTATTTCGATCGCAAAAATGTCTAAAAGTGTCAGCTTGTCTGTGGGTTTTGCGCTTGGAATTGATGGTTTGCCGCTTGACCAGTCGTAAAACCCCCTTCCACTCTTTTTACCAAGCGCTCCCTTCTCGTAAAGCTCTTTAATAGTTTTGCACTTTGAGTAGTCCTCTGAAAGCTCCTGAGAAAGGTAGAGTAGCGAATCGTGCGCTATGTCTAGTCCTACAAAGTCCAAAAGCTCGTATGGTCCCATTGGAAGTCCCTGCGACCTGATATAAGAGTCAACCTCTTCGGGTTTTGCAACGCCTTTGTCCAAAACAAGACAGAAAAACAGCATGTCAGCCGCGTTTATTCTGTTTACGATAAAGCCTGGCGAGTCCTTCTTAAGCCTTACAGGAGTTTTTCCTATTTTTTTACAAAGCTCGACCATTTCATCGACGATCGACGGGTCGGTTGTGTCTGCGGGTGTTACCTCAACAAGCTTCATTATAACAGGCGGATTAAAGAAGTGCAAACCCACAAACCTTTCAGCCCTTGAAGTCACTCGTGCTAGTGTAGTGATTCTTATGTTAGAAGTGTTGGACGCGAAAACCGCGTCTTTCGGTGCAAACTTGTCCGCGTGTTTTAAAACAGCGCTTTTGATTTCGAGTTTTTCTGGCACAGCTTCTATCACAAGCTGAACACCGCTCACCGCTTGCTCAACGCTTTGTGTGAAAACGATTCTCGCGTAAGCAATCTGAGCCTCCTCTTTCTTGATTCTCCCTCTTTCTGATAGCTTGGTTAGGCTTTCTTGAATCCTTTGCTTTGCGCGCTCAAGCGCTTCAGGATATTTGTCCATTAAGCGAACGTCAAAACCAGCCTGGGCAAAAACTTGCGCAATTCCGTGGCCCATCTCGCCTGCGCCAAGCACCGCGACGCTTTTGATTTCCAAAACAGGTCACTAAGATAGCTCGCACACCTATTTTAGTGCTTTTTGATAAAGTTTTCAAAACTTCGTCTTTGAAGAGCGGGGATTTAACCTGTCTGGATAAACCTTCATGCGAATCATCTTAGCTTGTGTAGCGATGAATGAAAGCCTTCAAAAACTCGAGGAGTTCGAATAGCGTTCTTTGAGTGTTGCAAAACGCCGTTTATCATTGAAGTACTCAAAAGAGCTTCCCAAAGGTGCGCGTGGCTTTTGAAGCTAGAACAACAGCCTCTTGCCACCATGCTCACTGTGAGAATCACGGGTTACCCTGCCACTTCTCAACTTCTATAGGAAACTGAGTTTTGCGTGATTCGCGTAAGGCACCAAAGCAATAGGTTGCCTTAAGCGGTCGAGAGCGGCTCAAACGTAGGGTGGTACCGCACTTTACAATAGGTCAACCGCTATGATTGAGCATTCACAAGGCTTTGAATCAGAGCCCAATTTTGCTTCAACTGAGTCCACACCCCTACACTCGACTTTGAGACTCTGAAAGCAACGAAAATAAACAAGTCTTTCTGAGACTTAAGCCAAAAGCGTTTAATAGCACCGCCAGCTGAACTCGAACCTCTTTTTGTTCCTTACGAGTTTAAATTCTTGAAAAAGCTGAATGCGCGGTGAGTTTCACGGGTTTCCAAATCGAATTCGTGGCGCCCACCGCTTAAGGCTTATCTGGGCACCGTCGATCACACGGAATTCGGCCACTCATAAGTATACCTAAAAGACTTTATATACTAGGTATACTATAAAGTTATTATGAGTGAATTAATCAAGGTCTCGAAGGATGTTAAAAAGAAGTTGCTTAAGATAGCGGGTGAACTCCAAAGTGAAAGAGGGGAAAAAATATCTCTCAGCGAGACAATTAGCTTTCTTATCTCCTGTTATGAGGGAAAGAACAGTAGCACGAAGACGAGCCTTGTGGAATCGCTCTCACACTTGATCACAGATTTGGGTAAGAGCGAGCCTAGTGATATCGACAAAATCATATACGGTGCTACGATTGATTCTGCTTGACACATCATTTATATTTTCATTCCTCAACAACTCTGATTACAACCACAAGAAGGCATTAGAAATTATGCGGAAAATAGATGATGGCGAGTACGGTAAACCCTTGATCACAGACTATATTTTCGACGAGCTTGTTACGCTTGTGCTTATTCGAGGTGGGCCAAAGTATGCAGTAAGCGTTGGCAACGCACTATTAGAGCAGGTTCACAAGGGTTGTATTAACATGCACCATGTGACCAGCAAGGATTTCGAGAGGGCTTGGAGCTATTTTCAAGTTTTTCATAGCCGTAAGCTTAGTTTTACAGACTGCGTAAGCCTAGCGGTTTTGGAAGAGCTTGGAATTGGCAACATTGCGTCTTTTGACACTGGCTTTGACGGCGTAGTGATCGATAAAAACCCTGTAAAAAGGGTGAACTAAAATTATAACAAACGGGACAAGCCTAGCCCCTTCTAGGGCAAGCTAAAAAAAGCTTTTCCGATCTACTCCCGAGAGAGATCCTCCCAGTCAACTTCTTGAAAAAGAGGACGAGGAGCGGGCGCCGACTTCCGCAATACCGAAGGAGGGTATCCACGAAGTGGAATACACGAACAGGAGGACTAATGTTGTCCGCCTGTTGCCTATACGGCTTCCAGAGGAGGAAGCTTAGGCGGCTCGCCGACATCTCAGCCAAGCCGTTCAATGAGATCAACTATGAAAGGACGTAGCAGTTCTTCGGCGGCCAGAAAATGGAGCTCGAAGTAGCTTGTGCCAAATACTGCGAGAAGTACAAGCGCGTGCTGAAGGTGAACATCGACTAGGCAGTCGGAGCGTAGTTATCCTTATTCTCAAACTAAAGAAGCTTGGCAAGTCTCACGTCATTAGGGTGTCTTCGTTTGGATACTG
>NEXD01000030.1 GCA_003019595.1 Candidatus Marsarchaeota G1 archaeon BE_D | reverse complement strand
TTCGTCTCTTAGTCTGTCAAAGAGTTTAAGGTACGCGTATCCTTTTTCATCTCGCGGTATGTAAAGCAATCCAACAAACGAACGCATGTCTACAGCATTAACATGTAAACCCATAAGACTGCTTAGACTCTGAAAAGCTTGAAATGCTACATCACTAAACTCTTTTGTTGGTTGAGCCTCAAAGAAAGCGGTTGAAAGTCCTAACGCGTGAATGTTAGCGGAAGCAAGCACTCGAATATTAAAGTTTTCGACCGCTCTATGGAACACCTGAACGACCTTGTAATAAGGAATTCCTGAGATTCTTGAAACGCTTTCGAGGTCCCTAGGACCCACTTCAATAATTGCTTTAAAAACCTTTTGTGCAAGGGGTCCTGGAGGGAGCCTCTTTCTTGGCATTATTGAACACTATTATAATTTAATAGGGAACGTCTCCTACAGGCTCGCCAGCCACAAAAACTGGAACAACAAAGCCGAAACCGCTAAGGCGTCCTGAGACGCCGAAACGCTCACCCAAAGACTTTATTTGGGACTGCATAATCCATTATAGTAAGAGGTTCTAAATAAATTTTTCGGTTTTTTAAAGTTATCCCTCATTTTCTTGTTAAAAAGTAAAAAATCCTAAGCGAGTTTTTTCCAAATGAACAAAGTATTTTGGTTTTGTTTTATCTTAAAATAGTTTAACTAACTCTTACTTTTTCTAAAAACAGTTAAATAATAATTATGAATAAACAAAAATTTAGTTATAGTAAAATTTCATCAAAAGATACACCATCCTGAATTTTTGGAAATATAGGAGTGTTAGAACCGTACTACCCCTTAGTGCTTTTGTAATTTTTATTGATATACTCTTAATTTCCACTAAAAAGTAAAAATATTACCTTATTATTTTCAAAATTTTAGAAATTTTAACGTTATTCCTGTTAAAAACCGAAAAGCTTTAATAGTTTGTGCGCAATTATTTCATGCAATGATTTCAGTCCAAACGAACAAATTGTATAGAACAACAATGGAACATTGCTACTTGAGTGGTGAGGAAGTTGGTGGTTAAGCAGAACAAGCCGTTAAAAGTAAAAGACATAAAAAGAAAAATGTCGATAGCGCTTGGCGGTGTTGTCGCGGAAATACTCGTTCAGGACGCTTTTAAAAACAAACCTCAAGATTATGTGCTTTCTAATAGTGACATCGAGCTGTTAAGGACAAGGCTTCAGTACTACTTCGGTGACGCAAGCGAAGTGGTGTACAAGCTTGTTATGTTCGATTAGTTTGTGCTAGCACTCTTCTCTACCCTCAGGACAAATGCTAGGATTTCCCATCGCTTGAAAAACCCTATCCGCCACGCTTTTCGGAATTGCAAAGTCAAACTCGTGTGCGCTCACACACGCTTCTTTTGGAAGAACGCCATAGCTACTAAGTAGCGTCTCAAACGCTATGTGCGTTCGTCTCAATGTTTCCACCGCTTCAAGTCCTTTTTCTGTAAGCGTAATAAACCCTCTTTTGTTTTTTAAAAGACCTTTTTTTTCAAGATGTCTTACTTCTTCTAGCGCGCTAGGCGCTGAAACTCCAAGTTCGCGCGCAAGAGCCCTTAACCTTACGCGTGAGCCTCCAAGTCTTTTTATTGCCTTTATGTACGTCGCTTCGCGCTGGCTGAGTTGGTACATCAACTTTTATTCGCTTTTGAGGTATTTAATGGTTTCTCATTGGGTGTGCGAAAGCTGATTTCGGTGTTATTGTTACTCAAAACCACTTTTAGAACATTTATCGCCTGTTTGGTCACGCTTCTAAAATCACACAACCTTCTTTTTCTTCTTTGGTTTTTATCTTTTTAAGAGGGAGGGAGTTGCAAACGTAAACGTTCGTCCTTGTGTGAAGAGTATCGGCGACCAGCGCTTGACCGCCGAAAAGCGCAAGATAAGGAATAAGCTGGTCACTCACATACTCGTCGACCACCGCCTTTTGCGCGGTCAACCGCTCGTACGCGCTTTTTCCAACGAGCTCCGCTTTTAACCCTTTTTGACCAAGCGCGTCACACCCCAAAACGCTCTTTTGGTAAACCGAAACCACAAGCACAAAAGAGCCAGTCGACGCGCTTTCAAAGTACTCAAAGCTTTTTTCTTGCACTTCGACCAAAGCGAGCTGTCTTTCGGCAACTCGCGCGCTTTTAAGGTCGAGCGTCGCACCAGACAGCGCGTAAGTTTTGAGTAAAGAGCCGCGCTCCAAAAAGCGCAAAGCTTGAACGCTTGAGTCGTCAACAGAAAACTCGACCAATCCACCACCGCGCGGATAAAATCCTCTTTTCAAAACCTTGAACGAACAGCGTAGACCTTTGTCTGAAAGAAGTTTCAAAAACACGTGTTCAAAGTGATCCACCGTAGGACTTAGGGGAACGTTTGTGCCTCCTCTTACCCTAATCAAAAAGCTTTTGCGAGAATACACCAAAACAGGAAGTAGAGCGTGTAAAAGTAGCGTCACACTTCCAGCAGTTCCTATGTCAAACTCGTATTTCCCACTATTTATATTAGAAGGCTCGAAAAACACCTCTGTAGAACCAAGGCTTGCGCCACTAACTTTCGCGTTACAGATTTGCTTTAACGCAAAAAGCGTAGTGAGATGCTGGTGGGCAAGACCTGGATTTTTCCTTTTTGCTCTAACCGAGTGAATGCGAACGCTTTCACAAGTGACAGCGGAAAGCGCAAGCGCGGTTCTCAAAATTTGTCCTCCGCCTTCTAAATATGAGCCGTCTATTTCAATCATTGATTAATCAAAAACGAACAGCGAAAAAGGATTTACGAAAAAAAGTTGTGGCCTAGCCCTTGGTCACTTGGTTGTCACTTTGGTTGTAACGCTTGTTCTTTCACCAAATGCGTAGCCACTTGCTGCGGCCCCAGCCGCCATTATCACAGCACCAACCGCGTCAAACACCAAGCTTGGCTTGAATCCGTAGAGACCAAGGGCTAGGGCCACGATGCCAATCACGATGCCCACAAGACCTGAGACGAGAACCCAGGTCCTCATAGGCATCACCAATTTCGTATTATCCTTAAAAATATTTAAGTTTTTCGTAGAAAAATATTTAAATTATTACGAAAATCGTAGAAATGGGTGGCAAAAATGCTCGATGAGCTCGATCTGAACATCTTAAAAAAGCTTAAAGAAAACAGCCTTAAACCCTTTGTGAAGATCGCGCGAGAGCTCAACGTGAGCGAAGGAACGATAAGACAAAGAATAAAAAAGCTTGTGAAAAGCGGTGTGATAAAGAGGTTTACGGTTGATGTTGACGCAAGCTCGGCGGGTCTTCCACTTGTGGCCTTTGTGATTCTCAACGTCGAACCCGATAGCCTAAAGAGTGTTGCAGAAGAGGTCGGAAAAATCGAAAACGTGGTCGAGGTTCACGAAATACACACGTTTGGAGACCTTTTGCTCAAGGTGCGCGTAAAAAGTCTGAAGGAGCTCGGTGAGCTTGTGGCGCAAAAAATCAGGTCGATCAAAAGCGTGAGCGTTCAGTATGTGATACCAGTTCTCAACGTTTGGAAGGACTCTCCGCTTTAGCGCTCTCTAAAAGCCTTTCGATTTCTTTAAGATTTTTGTTGAGCTCTGTTCTAAGCTTCTGATACACCTCTTCTGTTATTTCTTCGTTTCTACGCATTTCAGCTAGCTTTTGTAGCTGTGCGATCAAAACCTCTCTTCTTTCTAAAAGCGTTTGTCTTTGCAAGAATTCCTCGGTGTAAATCGAAGATTGTAAACTTGCGATTTTCTTTTCAACCTCTTCGATACGAGAAATTAGCTCCTGCTCGAGATTTTGGTAAATCGAAAGAGGTGAGGACTTTTTCTTTTCGTTTATGTAATCCAGCGCGGATTTGAGCGTTTTACGTTCAGCAAGTAGCGCGCTAAGCTCTTCAAAGGGTTCACGCTCAACCACTTTTAGCGCTCTAGCGACTGGTTTTGTGGTAAACCCAACCACGAGTGTAGACACCACAACTGTAAAAAGCGTTATTTCGAACACACTTTCAGAAAAGCTGGAGAAAGAGCCAAGACTTGCGGATATTCCGACAACGATCGACGCAAGAGCCGCAGGAACGGCACCTCTTGCTCCCATCCACGAAATAAAAAGGCGCTCGTTGTTTTTCATTTTGTCAAAAGCGGTTGAAACGAAAACCGCAAGCGGTCTGATTAGAAGTATAAGCGAAGCGGTAACGAGCACGCTGGCGATTGCACTCTGACCAAGCAACATGCCACGCGTGACGTTTAGTCCTAACAAAAGAAATATCACAAGCTGCGTAAGAAAAGATACGTTTTCCCAAAAGTAAAAAAGCTCCTGTCTTTCAGCGCTTGAAAAAATCGCAGACTTGATTTCGTGACCAAAAACAATTCCGCAAAAAACCGCGGCGACGATTCCGCTTGTTCCAAGGTACTCCGCAAAAGAGTACGCGATCACAAAAACTATTAGAGAAACATAGCTCAGTCTTTCTCTCACATTAAACCTTTGAATGAGCGTTGTTGAAACGACACCCATAGCCGCTCCAATCAAAGCGCCGCCCACAAGCAACTTCAAAAGGCTTAGCACAACAGCCAAGGCGGTAGGAGGAGTTCCTCCTTCCATAAGTTGCACGATCACGGAAAACATCACGATCGAAACAGGATCGTTGAGCGAAGACTCGGCTTTGAGTAGCGTCGCAATCCTTTTGTTCACGCCTTGTAAAAGCGGAACGACCACTGTGGGGTCTGTTGCGGCGACAATCGAGCCTAGTAGAAGCGAAACAAGCACCGGAAGACCCAAAAGAAAGTAAGAAAACGCGGCAACGCCTAGCGCGGTGACAAAAACTCCTAGCGTCACAAGGAGAATCACTGGTCTTGCGACGGACCTCAACGCGTTAAGATCTGTAGAAAGCGCCTCGCCAAAGAGAAAAAGAGGGACCACAAAAATCACAAGCCCTGAAAGAGAAAAACCGAAGTACTCTGGCTTGATCAAACCCAAGCCGAAAGGTCCAAGGAACAAGCCTGTGACGAGTAACGGAATAAGCATCGGAATTCGAAAAAGCTTAGCAATCCTTGCGGAAATTATTCCGATAAGCAGAATAAGCCCTATTTGGTCAACTATGTTAAACGATTGCTGCATCGTCGCGCTTAAAAGCTCAAGCATCGCAAAAATTTACGCACACAAAGCTATATTGTTTGTGCTAAAAGCGCTCACCTTAAAAGTTTGATGCTCGTTTGATTAAGCGAAGTTGAGCGCTCAAAGATTTAACAGGTTAAGGTTTGAAAAAAGCCCTTACTTGCTACAACACGCTCAAAATCCTGTCGACTGGTATCCTTGGTGTGATGAAGCGTTTGAAAGAGCGAAAAAAGAAGACAAACCGATTTTTCTTTCAATCGGTTACTCAACGTGCCACTGGTGTCATGTGATGGAAAAGGAAAGCTTTGAAGACGAAGAGGTTGCGAAGATACTAAATGAAAACTTTGTGTGTGTAAAAGTGGACAGAGAAGAAAGGCCTGATTTGGACGCGCTTTACATGGAGGCTTGTGTCGCGATAAACGGAAGTGGAGGATGGCCTCTTACAATAATCATGACACCGGACAAAAAACCGTTTTTTGCGGCGACTTACATACCCAAAAAAAGCAGGTTCGGAATGAAGGGGCTACTCGAGCTTCTTCCAGAAATCGCAAAACTGTGGAAGGAAAGGAGAAACGAGGTTCTGAGCGTAGCAGAGCAGGTTACTCGTTTGCTACAAAGCAAACCCGCTAGCGCAAAAAAGGAGCCTGAGCTTTCGATTCTTTACAGCGCTTACAACGCTTTGTACGTCGAATTTGACGAAGGATACGCTGGTTTTGGCGTTTCACCAAAATTTCCGATACCTCACAGACTTGGTTTCCTTTTAAGGTACTGGAAAAGGAGAAAAGAAAGGGCCGCGCTTTACATGGTGGAAAAAACCTTACAAGCTATGAGACAAGGTGGAATTTACGACCAGATAGGCTTTGGTTTTCACAGATACTCTACCGATAGACAGTGGCTCGTTCCACACTTTGAAAAAATGATTTACGACCAAGCGCTTTTGGTTTACACCTACTGCGAAGCGTATCAAGCAACAAAAAACCCTCTTTACGCAAAAACCGCTCTTGAAACCGTTGAGTTTGTGCTAAGAGAAATGCGCTCAAAAGAAGGTGCGTTCTACACCGCGCTTGACGCAGACAGCGAAGGTGTAGAAGGAAAGTACTACGTGTGGACGCTTTCCGAAATCGAAGAGGTTTTGCCAAAGGATTTGGCGCAGCTTGCGTGTTCGTTTTTTTCGGTGACAAAACAGGGAAACTTCGTTTTGGAAAACGAGAAAAGCGCAAACGTGCTGAGCCTTAGCGAGCTTGGTGTGCTCGAACACCCGCTATTTGAAGAAATAAGGAAAAAGCTGTTTGAAGCAAGACAGAAAAGGGTCAGACCTTCGCTCGACGACAAGATTCTCACCGACATGAATGGACTTGTGATCGCTGCGCTTTCCAAAGCGAGCTATACACTTGACGAGCCAAAGCTTTCAGATTTTGCAGAAGAGTGCGCGCGATTCATTCTAGAAAAAATGACAACACAAGAGGGAGGGCTTTACCACAGGTTTAAAGAAGAAGCGGGTATCAACGCGCTCTTAGACGACTACGCGTTTTTGTGCTTTGGGCTTTTGGAGCTTTACGAAGCGACGTTCAAAGAGGCTTATTTGCAAACCGCGCTTGATCTTGTGAAGTTCGCTTTGAATCACTTTTGGGACGCTCAAGAAGGTGGGTTCTATACCACCGCTGATTTTGAAAAAGAGGTTTTGGTAAGAAAAAAGCAAGTTTATGACGGCGCAATTCCTTCTGGTAACTCCGTGATGCTACTCAACTTGCTAAGACTTTCAAGGCTCACAGCTTCCACCGAGCTAGAAGAAAAGGCGTATGAGCTTACGAAGTGGGGTTGTGGTGTGATATCAACTCACCCAGAGGAAGCGACGTTCTTTTTGCAAGCGCTCGACTTTGCGCTTGGTCCCACAAAAGAGGTTGTGGTGGTAGGAAAAAAAGACAACAACACAAACACAACGCTTAGACGAATAGCTCAGCTTTTTTCGCCTAGAAAAACGCTTCTTCTTAAGCCTATCGGCGAAGAAGAGTCGATCGAACGCTTAGCGCCTTTTACCAAAGGCATGAAAATGATAAACGACAAGCCCACGATTTACGTTTGCACGAACTTCGCTTGTGACACTCCTACAACAGAATTGGAATCCGTTTTAAAGGTGCTCGAAGGTTGATCGTGTTAAAGGCTTTTTGTGTTTTTAGCAGAAATCGCGAAATCTTGGTTTACGAGAAAGTGGACAAAAAAACGGGTCAAGCGTTCTTAAGACCGATAGGCGGAAAAATCGAGTTTGGAGAAAGAAGCTCAGAAGCAATCCAGCGAGAGGTTTACGAAGAAACTGGGCAAAAGATAAAGGAGCTCAAGCTTTTAGGGGTGCTAGAGAACATATTCACACAGGCTGGAGATCTGCACCACGAAGTGGACTTTGTGTACGACGCAAAGTTTGCAAACGAGGATATTTACAACTTAGAAAGGATTGAGGTAAGGGAAGGTGAAAACCTTTATTTCGCAAACTGGAAAAGCGTAAATGAGCTACAAAAGAGCGATCCTCCGTTTGTGCCGCCAGACATTTTAAAACTGTTGAATCAATAGCGTATTTCGATGAGTTTTTTGCTAGTTCTAAATAACTTTTTGCTCTTTTTTCGTCTACAACGTGAAGCTCTACGGGAGCGTCAAACGGAAGAGAGTAAAAATCCATCGCGCTAATCAGAATTTGTTAGTTTCATTATTTTATTGTCACTCAAATGACCACACAATAAGAATGTCGATGTCGCTTATCGAAGTCATTCGGTTTTCCGCAACCCCTCCGAAAACGTACACCTTTGCTTCGGGGTCTAGTGCCTTTGAGGCTTTGGCGACGCTTTGAGCGTACTCCCTCCACTTCTTAAGATGCTCTAGTCTAAACTTTACCCAGCTTAACACTCTTTACCACCTCCTCAAGCAAACTGTGTCACTTACTAGCTCGAGCAACTTTTGCGCTATTTGTCATACTCAAAATCTACATATCTTGCGTCTATATACGAGTTTTCTAGGTCAACTAATAAGCTTCTGTTATTTCTTATGTGTTCGTCTATTCTTTCGGCCAATTCGTTGTAATCACTTTCTCTTAGAAGCTTTGAGAGATATCCTAGTAGTTCCCTTAAACCGTGACCTGCGTATTCTTTTGCAAAAAGCTCAAAAACAATCGCCTGCACAAATAGCTGTAGCGCTTGTTCTGAGTGAAAACAAGAAAGGTCATAGAAACCTTGCTCAAAATCCGCCCTTGCGTCCTCTAATAGTCTCAAAGCTCTTCTTTTTAATCTTTCAACCCTTTTGCCACTCACACAAATCTATTAACGCACGTGGTAATAAGTGATTAGTAACGCTTATACAACGTAAGAGTTGCGCTTTTTTATGGATGCTTACATTCTTTACCCGACAATACACGAAAGAAAACTCGCGTTTGTAGCCGAGGACGACCTTTGGCTTGCTGAGCTACCAGAAGATCCAGAGCGAGAAATTGTCGCGCGCAGAATAACAAACGCACTAGGAGTGGTTTCAAATCCTAGGTTTTCGCCAGACGGTCGGTACATCGCTTTTCGACTCCTTCAAGGTTCTGAGCTACAGGTGGCCGAAGTGTACACCATTCCTGTAGAAGGTGGTATCGCAAAAAGGCTCACGTACTTTGGTTCCGTTTCAACAAATGTCGCAGGCTGGACTCCTGACAACAAAGTGGTGGTTTCCACGGACGCAAAAAAGCCCTTTAGAACTTGGTCAGAGCTTTGGAAGATCGACCCAGAAGGCGGTGCCCCAGAGCCACTACCGTATGGTCGAGCAAACGTGATAGTCTTTGGGGAAAGAATTGTGTTGGGAAGAAACTGCTACGACCTTACTTACTGGAAGCGCTACAAAGGGGGAGCAAGAGGAAAGCTGTGGATTCAACAGCCAAATGGCGGTTTCAAAAAGCTAGAGCTAAACGGAAACATAAACTCGCCAATGTGGGTGAACGGTAGGGTTTATTTTGTGAGCGATCACGAAGGCGTGGGAAACCTTTACAGTGTGAATCCCGAAGGCGATGATTTGAGAAGACACACCAACCACAAAGAGTATTACGTTAGAAACGCAAACAGCGATGGTTTGAGAATCGTGTATCACGTAGCAGGATACGTTTACTTGTTTGAGCCGCTCACCGAAAAAGAAAGAAGACTCAAAATCAAGGTTTTACTGAGCGGAAAGCACTCTTCACCTAGGTTTGTCGACCCTGCGCGCTTTATGGAAGAGTTTACGCTTCACCCAAAGGGTCACACGATTTCTGTCACAACGCGCGGTAAATCATTCGTCATGGGAAACTGGGAAGGACCTGTGCTCAAGCTTTCCCAAGACAAGAAAGCGGAAAGGCTAAGGCTTTCAAGGTTCCTTTCAACCGGTCACGAAGTCGTTGCGGTGAGCGACGAAACTGGTGAAGAAAGGCTGGTTCTTTTCGATCTCAAAACAGGAGAGCGAACGCTTCTTGACTTTGACTTTGGGCACATCGAAAGCTTAAAGTGTTCGCCCAAAAAAAGACGTGTCGCGCTAACCAACAACAAGTTTGAGCTTTGGCTTGTCGATTTTGAGCAAAAACCTCCAAAGAGCACGCTTTTAGACAAGTCGGAGTACGGTGTGATATCCGACGTTGACTGGTCGCCCGACGGAGAGTGGCTCGCTTATTCTTTCCCAGAAAACCTTCACGCATCTTCGATAAGGCTTGCCAGTGCAAGCGGAAAAGTTGTTCGCGTGACAACTCCTACATCGAGCGACTTTTCGCCCTCTTTCGACCCAGAAGGCAAATATCTTTACTACCTCTCAAGGCGATCACTCGACCCTGTTTACGACAAGCTCGTTTTTGACCTGAGCTTCCCAAAACCAGTTAAACCTTTCCTTGTGGTCTTGAAAAAGGGTGAACCTTCGCCTTTCACACCAGTGCCTCAGCTTTCGGTCGAAGAACAAATCGCTAAGGAACAGGCGTTTTCGATAGACATTGAGGGATTAGAGAACAGAATAGAAGCTTTTCCCGTCGAAGAAGCGAACTATGTAAAGATTTGGGGCTCTCAAAAGGGTAGAGTGTTTCTACTTTCCTTCCCAGTTGAAGGCGCGATGAAATACTGGCTTTTTTCCAAAGCAAAACCAGGCGGAGTGATAGAGGTTTTTGACATTTCCACAAGAAGTAAGGAAGTTTTCTTGAGTGGTGTGAGCGATTTTGAAGGCTCAATGGACCGCTCAACCGTTGCGATAAGAGTTTCGGACAAAATCAGAGTGGTTTCCGCACTCGAAAAACCCCAGGAGCAACCTCCAAGTGAATTTAGTAAGAAGACAGGTTGGGTCGACCTTTCAAGAATTAAGCCGCTCATCGACCCGCGGCTTGAATGGAAGCAGATGCTCAGAGAAACTTGGAGGCTTATGCGTGAAAACTACTGGAGAGAAGACCTTTCGGGCGTCGACTGGAACGCGATCTACGAACGCTACTCAAAGCTTGTGGAAAGGGTGAGCACTCGGTTTGAGCTTTCCGATGTGATACGTGAACTACAAGGTGAAATGGGCACTTCGCACGCTTACGAAATCGGAGGTGATTTGATGACGGGTGACGCACAACCTGTAGGAGGTCTTGGGATTGAACACAGATGGGCGGGCGACGGCTACGAAATCACAAGGTTTTACGTCGGAGACCCAGCAAACGAAGGTGAACGCTCACCTCTTCTTAGCGCTGGGGTTGACGCGCAACTTGGCGATAAAATAGTGGCGATAAACGGCATCACGCTCACAAAAGAGCTCACACCAGAGGCGGCGCTGTGGAACATCGCGGGCGAGCTCGTCACGCTCAAACTGAAAAGAGGGGACAAAGTTTGGGACGTGGTCGTAAGAACGCTCAGAGACGAAAGGCAGCTTATTTACAGAGCGTGGGTAGAACGAAACAGAAGGTACGTTCACGAAAAGTCGAAAGGCAGACTGGGTTACGTTCATATACCCGATATGGGTCCAAGAGGGTTTGCGGAGTTTAACAGGCTATTTCCGCTTGAAACGGAAAAAGACGGGCTTATCGTCGACGTTCGTTTTAATGGAGGAGGTCATGTTTCTCAGCTCATACTAGAAAAGCTTATGCGAAAGAGAATTGGTTACGACAAACCAAGGAGAGGAAAGCCAGAGCCATATCCGAGCGATTCGGTGAAAGGACCTATCGTGGTGATCACGAACGAGCAAGCGGGCTCAGACGGCGACATCTTTACTCACAGCTTTAAACTGCTTTCACTAGGACCAGTAATCGGAACGCGCACTTGGGGAGGTGTGATAGGAATAAACCCAAGGATATCGCTTGTGGACGGCACTTTTGTCACACAACCTCAGTTTGCGTTCTGGTTTAAGGATGTGGGATGGGGAGTTGAAAACTACGGAACTGACCCCACGATAGAAGTCGAAATCACACCAGAGGATTATATGCAAGGCAGAGACCCGCAGCTTGACAGAGCGATCGAAGAAGCGCTCAAGCTTCTTTCCCAAGTCGAGATGCTCGAGCCACCTAGCGATTAACGCTTTTCCAATAGCTTAAGCAGTTCGCCTGCGCGTTTTTTGAGCTCTTCTTCTTTGCTCTTTTTTGCTATTCTTTCTAGTGGCGCTCTTGCGTCTTCGCCGTAGCGAGAAAGCGCGTCAACGAGCTTTAACCTCACTTCAAGCGGAAGCTTCTTGTCGAGCGCGCGCTTCGTAAGACCTTTTAAATCCAAGCTTTCAACAAGCGTCCTTGCAAGGTCCTCAAAGGAATCCAAAAAGTACGCCAAGGTACACATGAAGAGCTTAACCGCTATTTAAAGCTTTTCAAACCCACAAATAGGAACGTTAATAAGCCCTTGTCGCATTTATTAGATAACAATGGTAAACTACGTTTTGGTTGGAATTGAAGTTTTTATCGCGATTATAGTGCTAGCCATACTTTTGAGCGGAATAAAGATTTTGAAAGAGTGGGAAAGGGCGCCTGTGCTCGTTCTTGGAAGGTACCGTGGCCTTAAAGGGCCTGGAATAATCTATATCGTACCGATAATAAGCAAAATTCCTTTTGTGATATCCACAAGGCTCCAAGTGACATCTTTCAAAACTGAACAAACTTTCACAAAGGACAACGTACCAGTTGTGGTTGACGCTGTCATGTACTTTCAACCAGTGGACCTTGAAAAAGTTGTTTTGGGCGCCGAAAACTACATTCTTGCGACGCAGTACGCCGCTCAAACCACGCTAAGAGAAGTGATTGGACAAACCACTTTTGATGAGCTACTTGCGGAAAGAGAAAAGATTGGCGCTTACGCGCGAGAAATAATAGACAACAAAACTGAAGCGTGGGGGGTAAAGGTGACAAGCGTTGAAATCAGAGATGTTTCGATTCCTCCAGCTTTACAAGAAGCAATGTCGAGGCAGGCACAGGCTGAACGTGAAAGGAGGGCGCGCGTGACGCTTGCGCTAGCAGAGTTTGAGGCCGCTCAAAAAATGGTTGAGGCCGCAAATCAGTATGTGGGTAACGATAGGGCGTTTGAGCTCAGATGGCTCAACATAATATACGAGCTAGGGTTACAAGGCAAAAACATGATAATACTTATTCCAAGTAATGTTCCACCAGCCGGCTCAACCGCGTTCATGTCTCCAGTTGGGCTGTTTGGTATAAAAGAGCTCGCAGAAATGGCAAAAAAGAACGTGGAGCAAACAAAGTGATTACATCGTTTGTTGAGAGAAAACGCAAGAAGGGTCGTGTACAACCCTAAAAACCGTTACTGTGCTATCTTTGTACACAGCCTCGTAGAAACACGGAGTTTGAACAACTGGGTTGTACACAACAACATACGACACGTTGTACAAGAACACATACTTCATGGTAAGAGAAAGGTTTTGAGCTGACTGGTAAACCAGAACGTAAGCCGCAAGGCTCTCAGCCTTTTCCTGAGGTTGTGTGAGATATTCAAGCGGATGGTACACCAGCGTAGGGTTGCCATCCAAACCCGCGATGTAATACCCAAGTTCACCAGCACTCGCAAAGACAGCACTTCTTGGGACGTTTTGGGCAATCCAAGTAAGAACTCGCATCTGCGTGACAAGCGCTCTTGAGTCGCACTCGAAACACTCATCAAAATAGGTGTGCGCGCGTGAGTTCGCTTGAACCGCAACCGCTACGTTTAAAACAAGAAGAGAAGCCAAAAAGAGCGCAAAAAGTGTGCTTCTTTTTCTGTTGACAAAACACACAAGCAACGCCGCAGGAAGAAAAATATAGTAGCTCAACCTCGTCGCAAGAACCACGTCTTTCAACTCAAAAAGCATAAGAATGAAAGCGCCTATGACAAAACTGATAAGCAACCAAACTCCCTCACCCTTTTCCATTCTTGATAGCTTCTTTGCCGATAAGAACGAAAACAAAAGAAGAAGTAGTAGCAAAAACGGGAAAACAGGTCCTAAAGGTTGAACCACAGAGCCCACAAAAGACGAGAAGTTTGGCGTAAAGCCTGCGCTTTGAGCTGAAAAGGCGACGCCCAAAACCCAGCTCAAACGTGGTAAATACCAGTAACCAAAAGAAGGCAAAAAGATTGCAAGTGAAATCGCTACTCCCACGAGTGTTTTGTCTACGATTTTGGTGTGTATCGCTTTTATACATCTTGTCACAAAGTAAACGCCTAAACCGCTAAGCGCAACAAACGTTGTAAGGTCGTGGCTCAGCGAAATGAGCGAAAGAGTTAATCCAGAAAAAGCAAAAAAGCGTAGGCTTTGCGACTCAACCGCGCGCACCAAAAAGTAAAACGAACACAAAAGTAAAAACGTCGCAAATATCTGCGGGTGAGCGCCCCACGTGAGCGCGTAAATGTCAGGATAATAGCCCACAAAAAGGAAAGCTCCGAACACCGCGCTCGCTTTTCCGAAAAGCCGTTTAATGGTGTAGTAAAAAGGAATAACACACAAAGAGTCGACTGTCACCGAAAAAACGCTCATGATGTGAAGTATAGTAAGACCACGCTCACCAAAAATTTTCGTAAGAAGCGCAAAGATTTCAAGCAAAAGCGGAGGGTAAATCCAGCTACTTCCAGGGTAGTATATCCAGTTTTTAGAAGGAACCGCAAAATTGTTCGAAACCAGCTCGCGCACCAAAGCGGCGTATTCACCGCTGTCACCCGCTACCACGAAACTCGGCTTTGTGAGCAAAACCGCAAATCTCACGATTAGCGAAAGCGTGACGCAAAGTGTCAAAACAAGCGCTTCGTTAAGGCTTGACTTTCCAGACATAGCTCATGCTCACCACATAGTTCACAGGGTACGCAACAAGCGCGCCTGCCACGTTTCCGTAAACCGGATTAAAACGAAACACGTAGAAAAGAAAAAGCTCAATTGCGATTGAAACCGCGTTTCCGAGCGCGTAGACGAGTTGGAACTTAAAAAGTCTAAGAAGGGTGTTCAAAAAACCGCTTTTTGAAACGAACTCTCTTTTTAGCGTGAACCTTTCGTTGAGCGCAAACCCTGTGCTCACTCCCAAGAAAGCCGCAAGAACGTTTACCGCAAGTAGCTCCTTATAGCCGAAAACTCTAACGCAAACCCAAAGCGTGAACTCGGAAACGCAAAACCCGGCAACACCGCTTACACCAAACTTTAGAAACCTAAAAGGATTAAACACTTTTTAGCACCTCTTCAAGCTTTTTTGCGCACTTACTCCAGCTTCTCTCTTTTGCGTACAAGTTCGCGTTTTGTGAAAGCGACTTCCAAAGGGTTTCATCGCTCAACACAGCTTGTAAAGCGTCTAAAAGATTTGAGGGTTTGACCACTAGCCCATTAAAGCCGTGAATCACCGTGTCGCTCTTACTAAGGTTGAGCGGCGCATCGATTGTGACCACGGGCGTATAGTTCGCCATAGCTTCAAGAGAAACGAGTGAAGAACCCTCTCTTTCGCTTGGCAAAACGAGTAGTTGCGCGCTTCTATACTCTTCAATTAGTTCGCTTTCGCTGAGCACACCCAAAAATTCAACACCCTCAACCGCAAGCTTTTTTAAACTAAGCGTGTAGGAGGGGTCACCGGCTCCCACGATATGGAGCGTGGCGTAAGGATGGGTCTTACGTAAGCGCGAAAACACCATTAACAAGCTGTGAACACCTTTGTGTGGAGTGAGCCTTCCCACGTAAAGCAACCTTCCGCTCTGCTTTTTCGGAAATGATGAAGCGATAAAGCGCTCGTCCACACCGTTTTGAACAACGCTTATCCTTTTTGAGTCCACTTTGTGCACGTTTTTTAACAACTCTTTAACCTTTTCGTTCACCGCTATGTGATGCGTCGCTCTTTGCGCCAAGTTTTTTTCCAAAAGCGCTTCAAGAACGCCAGCAAGACCCGCAATACGGCCAGCAAGAACTTCACACCAGTCTACAAGCTTTGGTGAGCTCACGAAAGCGTGTGTGAGAGCAAAAGTCAAAAGGTTCCATTCGCTGTAAACACAAGCGTCAAAACTTCCAAGCTTTTTTAGCGTAAAAAGCGCTCTTTGAGAGATGTCCAAAGAAAGAGAAAGCGGTCTTGAGCCGTTCTTAAAGTATGAAAAGGAGTGGTAAGCGCCAAATCTGTGCACGAAAACGTTTTCTCGCACTTCTTCTTTTTTTGCGTAGTCAAAACAAGGAGTTATCACGTGGATCTCCCAGCTCTTTGGCAACCTTTTAATGAGGTTGTACGCTCTACTCTCTGAACCCCCTATGTGCGGCGGATAGCTTTCAAGAACAAACGCCACTTTCATCTTGTCAACCTCTGCTTTAAAACAAAAAGCGCGATGCGCACGCCATCACGCAAGGGATTGAGCTTTGAGCTTCCACCCAACCTTTTTCTATAGCTTGGAATTTGCACTTCTTTTATTCTTAAAAAGTTTCGTTTGGCGTTTACAAGAATCTCTGTGCTAATCTCCATACCATCCTGTGAAAGCGTGAGTCCCAGCTTTTTCGGAAAGAGTTTAAGACCAGACTGGGAGTCTTTTATCGGAACAAACCACAGAACACGAAAAAGAAGCGAGAGCAAGAAATTTCCAACAAAGTTCACAAATCCCATTCCCGCTGGTTTGGAGTGAAACCTACAACCCACAACCACAGTGTTTTGGTCTGCACACTTTACGAGTTCCTCCAAATTTGAAAGGTCGTAGGTGCCATCGCCGTCCACTATCAACAAGAATTCACCGCTACTTTTTCGAATTCCTTCTTTTATCGCAGCTCCATATCCTCTTTTTGTAACGGTAATGAGCTTAGCCCCCTCCCTTTTTGCAATATCGGGTGTTCCGTCGCTCGAGTCTCCATCGACCACGATTATTTCAGAGCAAGGAAGCGCACGCCTTACCTCTCTTATCACGTGCGCTACACCATTAGCTTCGTTCAACGTGGGAATTATCACGCTTATACGAGCTCCAATCTCTTTCACGCAACTCACAACAATTTTAGAAATTTTTCGTTTAAATGTTTGACTCAAAAAGTTTTTTGAGTTATGGTTAAATTCTTTGGTGTGTTTGAGCTTTGGGGTAAGGCTTGAGCTCAAGATTCAAGAGAATAAACGAAGATGAGGCGATCGACCTTCTGAGCGCTGACTCCCCAAAAGATGTAGAAAGGTTGAAGCTCATCGCCGAAGAGCTTGACAACGACACAGGAAGGGCGATTTTTGAGCTGATTTACGAAGGTGTTGAAACGGTTTCCGAAATCTCTCAAAAGTTGAATCTCACGATTCAGCTTGTGAGCTACCACGTGGAAAAGCTACTTATGGCGGGTTTGATCAAAGAAAAAGACGAAGGCGTGTGGTTTAGCGAAAAGGGTAGGAGAGTAAAGCACTACGCGCCCGCTCGTATTGCGATAATGATCGTGCCTTCTATAAAGCTTCTCAAACAAAACGCCGAAGCCAAAGAAACGAGTAAGAACGCACTCTTAAAGCTTGTAAAAAGGATAACTGGCGGCTTTGCAGTGGGGTTCACAAGCTTTGTTGCGATCGGCACGGGCATTCGCTCAATCGTTACGTCCTATGCGACACGCGTAATCACTCCTAGTGAAACGACCACCAACACGGTCACAAGCGCGCTTCAAAGCATACAAAGCCTTGCTCCCCTAGCCCGTCCTTTTGACATAAGAAGCGGGGCTCAAAACGTTTTTTCCACTTTGGTAAGCACTATAACAAACGAAATCTCAAATCCGCTAATCGCGCTTCCTTCGCTCGCTTTTGCGTTGCTATTCACTTATGTTTTCTTTAGGTTGATGAAATCTTTCTTTCCTCGGCGTTTTTGATGAGCCACCTTATATACTCCGCTTTGAGTGGCATTCGGTCTATCGTCACTGAATAAGGTGAAAGCGCGTCCTCTACCGCGTTCACGATCGTTGGCGTTGAACCGATTGTGCCTGCTTCGCCCACACCCTTTACCCCAAGCGGATTTGAATCGCTTGGTGTTTCCGTCCTTTCCCAAACGATCTCAGGAATAACATCTGAAGTTGGTATCAGGTAATCGCCGAGGTTGGAAGTAAGAAGCTGTCCGTTTGAGTCGTAAACCACTTCTTCCAAAAGCGCTTGTCCCACTCCTTGAGCAACTCCCCCGTGCACTTGACCTTCGACAACAAGCGGGTTGATCACGCGACCGATATCGTCCACCGCGAAATATTTCAGAAGTTTGAGCTCACCTGTTTCGCGGTCAACTTCGACCACGGCTATGTGCGTTCCATACGGAAAAAGGTAGTTTGGGGGGACAAACGCGGTGTACTCAAAAAGCGTGGGCTCAACGCCTTCTGGTAACTTCGATGGTTGGTAAGCCGCTTGCGCCACCGCATCAAAAGAAATCTTTTTTTCAGGGTCGTTCACTGCTTGTATGTACCCATTTTCGAAAACGAGCTCGCCATCAACGCCCAAAAGCTTTTGGGCGATTTTTGTCATTTTTCTTTTTATTTTTCTTGCACAGATAACTGCAGCACTACCAGTAAGTGCAGCGGATCTACTTCCCGCGGTAAAGGAGCTCCAAGGCAAAAGCTCTGTGTCACCGTCTCGCACACTTATACGCTCTAACTCAATACCGAACTCGTCTGCGACAAGCTGGGCGATTGGTGTGTAATGACCTTGGCCGTGCGGGTGGCCGCCTATTGTCACAATCACATTTCCAGAGCTTGTGACGGTTATCGCCGCGGTTTGCGCAAAAGAAGGACCAAAACCGCAGATTTCAGTGTAGGTTGAAACGCCAATTCCCACAAGCCTTCCTTGTTTTCTTGCTCTTCTCTGCTCTTCACGAAGAGTCCAGTAGTTGCTCACTTCAAGCGCTTTGTTTAAGTTGGATTCGTAGTCCGCGCTGTCATAAGTGAGTCCTGTTATCGTTTTGAACGGAAAAAGCTCTTTCTTTATGTAGTTCACACGCTCACTTCCACAGGATCTAAACCTAATTCCCTTGCGACCACGTTCATCGTCCTTTCGATTAGATAAGCCGCCTCTGGCCTGCCTGCACCTCGATAAGCGTCTTGTGGCACTTTGTTAGTCAAAACAGAGAACATCTCCACTCGATACGCCTTGATGTCGTAAACACCAGGTGCCATGAGTGTGGTCATCGTGGGATTGTCGAGCGCACCGGGTGTGTTGTACGCGCCGCTATCTGATATTATCTTAATTTTAAGACCTAGGATCCTTCCGTCTTTTTTCACCGCGACTTCAATGTGTTGCTTCTGCCCCCTTCCGTGTGTGGTTGTGAGAAGGTTCTCTCTCCTCTTTTCAACCCATTTAACAGGTCGCCCGAGTTTGATTGCGGCGTAGCAAACAACCACGTCTTCTGGGTAAACCGAAATCTTTGAACCAAACGCACCACCCACGTCTGGTGCGATCACGCGAACTCTGGATTGGGGTAGCCCGAGAATGTCTGCGATAGCGTCCCTTAAACCGTGCGGGTCTTGAGAAGACACCCAAACCGTCAAAATCTGGGATCCAGAGTCGTAACTGGCCAAAACACCGCGTGGCTCTAAAGGAACTGGCGCAACTCTTTGGTTCACAAGCTCAAGCGTTATCACGCGATCCGCGTTTTTAAAAGCGGTCTCGATATCACCAGCTTCGTACACTGAGTGGTACGCGATGTTGTCTTTCACATAGCTGTGAGCTTTTGGCGAGGTAGGCTTCATCGCTTCTTTCACGTCAAGAACCACAGGAAGAGGTTCATACTCCACCTGCACGAGCTCTGCTGCGTCTTCTGCGGTGTACGGGTCTTTTGCTATAACCACAGCAATCGCTTCACCCTGATATCTTGCTTCGTCTATTACAAGAGCGGGTCTTGGCGTTGACTTCGCTTCCTCGCTTTCTTCCACTGTTGGCAGATCCTTCACGTCAGCCAAGTCGCCGCCTGTGAAAATCGCAAGAACACCAGGAAGCTTGAGCGCTTCGCTCTTGTCTATTTTTTTGATTAAAGCGTGTGCGTATGAACTTCTCACAAAGGACGCGTAAACCATTCCAGGTAGCTTTATGTCATCCAAGTAGCGGCCTTGCCCGCTGACAAGTCTTGGGTCTTCCATCCTCTTTAGAGGTTGGCCGAAATACCTTCTTTTTTGAACGGCTTCACGTTTTTCAATAGCTAGCGACATATCGAAACCCAATCCAAAACGCGTACAGTAATAAAGATTTTTTGCTAAAAAGCTGTAGTGGACCACTACCGTTTTCGGCGCTTCTTATTAAAAGTAGATAGTGTAGGGATGACGCGTTGGTGAACGCACAAAGTGTGGAATCATTATGATACAAGCGCGAAATAGGCATTTGGGTTACATGTATAATCGAGAGAGCAAACGGAAGCGCGCTAGCTCGCCTTAAACAGTAGATCAAAGGATATGTGTGCCGATTGACGACGAATGCCAAGAATTTTGATTTAATGCGGTGCTAGGTAGCTCACCTTACTAACAAAAATGGTTTAAATGTTCATGTATAACCATATAGGAGAGTTTATTGGTCTCCCAAAATGTAGACCAAAAAGTGTTCAGACAACTAAATTTGTGATCTGTTACACAAAAGCGAGGTTTGTCGTTTGATCACGAGTTAAGCTCATTCACGTCAATAAACTCATCTGCAAAAACCTTTCTCCTTCCAGCATATCCCTCGTAAAC
>NEXD01000029.1 GCA_003019595.1 Candidatus Marsarchaeota G1 archaeon BE_D | reverse complement strand
GCACTTCGATTGTTGTTCCATGTGCTTCAAACACTTTTTTCAATGTGTCAAAACCTTGTGAGCCTGTCTTCATACAATATAACTACTTTATCAACCTCGTTGTGTAGCACCCGCTCGAGAAGCCTCAGGAAGCCCTTTCTCTTCTCGTTCAAGCCTGAGCCTATATCGGTGATCACTTCTTGTACACCGCTCTGTCTCAAATATTCAACCTGCCTCTTCAAGTCATCTTTCTGCGTATTAGAAGAAACTCTTGCATATCCAATAATGCTTCGTATACCTTTCTCTCCCTGTAACCTCCTGATTTCTGACTCAGGTATCCTCCTGCGACCGCCAGGTGTCCTCACAACCCTGATTTTGCCTTATCCCACTTCTGAATAGGGTGAAGGCCAAGGAGCAAACATGCCTCTTTCAAGGTATATAATCTTTCAGGCACAGAATACTATATGACAAGCACCTATAAAAAGTTATTTATTTTGAAACTGCTGACTACGGCGCCGCCTAAGGGCGATCGAACTAGGTTTTGAACAGAGCAGACCGAGTCCCCCCATTACTTTAGGGTCTGTCTCAGGTAAGACGCCTTTGCCGTTAAGACTGTACACTATGGGTGCGCCTATCCTTTCGGCGAATTCGTCGAGCATGTGGGATGCTCCTCTCGCACCTCCACCGATGAGTATGACTGGCTTTGAGCTCGCGTTTATCACCTCTTCAGCCTGTCTTATTATATGAACTCTCCGTCTGGCTAAAGCCGGTTTTAACGTGTGCGTCTTAGAAAGGCGTAATGTTGTTGGCGGCGCGGCTGTTACAGAACCGTTTGGATAAGGTTTGGTAGATCGCGCTCATGTTTAGCGGAGCATTAACGGTGATTGTGGTGTTACCCCTATCACCGTTACTCCAACCCACAACCGTCTGGATAAGGTGTGTATTAGTCCCCTATTCCACGCCTTGTCAAGACAGCCTTGAGCTTTACACTGCTACGCGCAGCTTTTTCGAAACCCTTTTTTGGCAGTTCACGCACAACCTTTGTGAACAACAAGCCTTATCAAGACAGCATCTTGTGTGTAACTATTGGTTTTTAAGGAGTGTGTCAGGAGGCTTTCACTTGGCACATTTTAAAAACAAAAGGCTTACTTTACAGTGTGCGTAATTATTCAAAAACTTGCGGACAAGCGTTGTCATTCCTACGTACAACGAGGCGCAAAACATCACCGAGCTTTTAAAGAGACTAAAGCGCAATCTCACAGACTATGAAGTGATTGTTGTGGACGATGGGAGTCCAGACGGAACAGCAGAGCTCGCAAAGAGCTTAAACGGCTTGTACGGTAAAATAAAAGTGATAAACCGTGGAAGGCGTTTGGGACTTGCCTCTGCTGTTTTACAGGGTGTAGAGAGCGCTCAGGGAGATGTGATCGTGGTGATGGACGCAGACCTGCAACACCCTCCCGAAATTGTTCCAAAGCTTGTCGAAGAAGTGGAAAAAGGGGCTGACATAGCGATTGCCTCGCGTTATGTGAGAGGCGGGGGAATTCAGGGTTGGAGCGTGACACGTTTAATTATCTCAAAGGTTGCGACAATGCTTGCGCGCTTTTTTGTGCCGCAAACTCGAAAGGTGAAAGACCCGCTTTCTGGCTTTTTTGCCGCTAGAAAGAGCGTATTTAAAATGCGAATCGCCCCAAAGGGCTTTAAGCTTCTTTTAGAGCTTTTGAGAGAATCGAAAGACGTAAAGGTGAAGGAGGTTCCGTACGTTTTTTGCGAAAGAAAAGCGGGAAAAAGCAAGCTGAACCTGAAAGAAATAGCAAACTACCTTTCTTTGCTTTTTTTCGGCTAAAAGGTTATCACTTGGTATCCTTGATTCACATAATGCGCGATCCGCTCTCCAGCTGGTAGAAGCTCTACTCCCAAAGCCTCTAGCTCGGGTTTAATTCCCATGTTTTGCGCGATATTCACACAAGCCGAATCTATTGCGCGATTTTTTAATAGTATTTCAAAGTGTTCTTTTGCCTGCCCACTGAGTTTTGTGATGTACTCTTGACTTGGACCAAAAAAGATCACTTTTAAATCCTCGTATCTTTTTGCCAAAACCGACCTTGCGGCTACGATAATTCCCAACTCCGCTTTTTGAGGCGCCTCTTTGCCACTTATGATAAGAAACAAAACTTTTGCCATAACCACTCACCAGTTAAATGTTAGAGTAAATCAAATAAAGTGCGACCACAATAACAATCGCCGAAAAAATAAGTTTAAGTGTTCTTTTTGGTACAGAGTGTTCAATCTTTGTTCCGAAGTATCCGCCTAGCACGCCACCCACTAAGTAAAGCGCGGCGATCAAAAAGTCCACTTCACCCGCAAGAAAGTACCTTAAAGCGGCGACCACACCGAACGTTCCCACAGAAAGCAATGACGTGGAAATAGCTTCGACGATCGAAATTGACGTGGAAAACATCAAACCGGGTACGATTAGAAAGCCGCCGCCTATTCCGAAGTATCCCGCTGCGATTCCAACAAGAAAAGCGGTTACAGTTAGTCTTGTCCAGCTTGTGCTCTGCCTTTGTGAAGTGGCTGTGTTGTTTCTTAACATAAGTAGTGCGACAATTATCATAAGCACACCAAATAACAAAAGTAGCGTCTTACCAGGCGTGATTAACCCCAAAGTCGCACCGATATAGTCACCAAGCGCACCAATTAATGCGAAAACCAAGCCGGGTTTAAGTTTAACAGTTTTATGGCGCATGTGTTGAAAAAGGTTTATGTAAGCGTTGACGCCCACCGCGAACGCTGTCGTGCCAATCACAAGGTGTGGATATTTGGAGTATCCCACGGTATAGTAACAGCGGAACTGCGAGTATCGAACCACCACCTCCGATAAGTCCTAGCGAAAAACCAACAAGGAAACCAGAAAGAATCGCTAATAACGCCTGTAGTGCGCTTGGTGCTGGAAACATTCTTATCACCTTAACACAAAGCTAGCTGTCACTGGTGGTGTGTATGGAACGTATAGCGTCACGTTGTACAAACCAGGAGAAAGTGGCGGTAAAACGAGAGTAAAGCTAGCCTCAGCACCAAGCCAAAGCTCGAAGCCGCCAACTGGGTTTACGCCGTCTTTTTTGTTGAGATTCCAAGGCGCTTGTTGAATTTTTACAGTGTGCGCGTATATTTGGGTTGAGTTTAAGATAAGAGTGTAACTCGTATTCCATATTTTGATTAGCGACACACTAGCTGGATAAGCGTCAGGCCCGTTCTCATTAGTTAGGTTTAGGGTGAGCAAAGTGGCTTGTTTTGTGTTCTCCGCTTGTACCGCCACAATCACCACTTTAGGTGTTTTTGAATAGTTGTGCAAAGGTCCAAAGAGATTTCCATACGCCCACTGTCCAGTTCCTAGAATGAAAAGTGCGACTATTACTGAAAACGTCAGAGCCAAAGTTTCGCGTCTTTCCATTTTTTGTCACCAAAGCTTGATGTGTTTTAGTAAAGGAACGTTGAGTAACCCCCTATCTCCGTACTTTCGAAACAGTAAAGAATCCAATCCAAACTTTCGTCCAGCGGCTGAGAGCATGAGCACAACCCCACCAGCAAGAAGTAGGCTTCCTATTTGCCACTCATCTTCGCAAGTTGAGCCAAGCCAAAAAGCGGGTGCAAGCGAAGAAGCCATGAGAGCACTTCCAAAACCCGCAAGCCTTGTGAAAAGCCCAATAACAAGTAACGATCCTATGACAAGCTCAAGCACGCTGTACACAACCAAAAAAGGAGCGCCTATTGCCGGGTTTTCGAGAACAAACTTGAGAAACGGTTGGAAAAACCCAGCGTGTGGCAAAAAGGTAACAAGCTTTCCCAGAACGAAAGAAGAAGAGGAAGGATTAACTTTGTCAGGTGCCAAAACGAGTTTTCTCAGCCCACCGTCAAACCACATCCAGCCTACGCCAATTCTCAAAGGAAGTAGATACTCTGAAGGCGTAGAATAATCCAACTGTTGCAACTTTTCACTCATGACTATCAGTCATATTTATGACAAAGAGTAATATAAATGTTATCTCAAAAATTTTGTTTTCTGCAAAACTTCGACAGCTTTCAAAACCTGACTCATTTCTTCTCCACTAAACAGAACAAAAAGCTGGTTTGCCCTTCTAATAATGTTACTCGGTGTTATCTTTTGAAAACCGAGCACCTGCGCGATATAAGCCGAAGACCCTGGCACTAAACCAGCCTTGCCCTTTATCACTATTTCAAGTAAAGTGTACTCTTTTTGCGGTTTTAAGTTCAAAGAGTGTGCAAGCGAACGATCGAGCAAAACGCTCACCGAACCTTCGGCCACAAAAAGAATCATGAGAGAGTCTTGAGAAATGTGGCTTGACGTAAGCTTTGAAACAAGCTCTGGAAACTCTTTTAGTGGAAAACTCACCTCTGTGATGCCCCGCACGATGTGGTAGTCCGCTTCAGCAATCGAATTTGCGATTTCAAAGTAGTCCACAGGCTCAGCTTTTGTGGCCAGCCTTCTTAGCGCTTGAACAATGGTGTTTAGGCGCACGCTTTCTCCTGTAAGCCTTTCTATACCAGGTCTCAGTCTTTTGGCGAGTGCTGTGTAGTTTACCACACCAGAACTAAGGAGCTGTGCGGTGCAAGGATCGGCTAGCACAAGCTCATGAACGACATCAGTTAATTTTGTTGACACGTAACTAAAAGCGAAAAGGGTGTCATAAATATTACTTTTCGTAATATATTACAAAAATATTCACGCATTCTTAATGCTTTCAGGTGGTAAGTACGGAAGCTCCTCCTCTTTATATCCTTCGTTTCGCATGCCTCTACGCTCAAACGCAAGTGCTACACGTAACCACTTTGGAAAATCTTCTTCGTGTAATCTTTGCCCAAGAAAGACTGTTAACACAAGATTTAGCACCAAGGCGGCCGCGGAAAAACCAGCAATCCAACCGCCGATCGCGGCAACTTGGTAGTATATCTGGTAAACCGCAGGCCATGCGACTTCTCGCCTGATTGCGCCGAAGAAGCCTCCTACGTTAAATGCCACAGCAAGTAGCGCCATTCCGATTTGCCAACCCCAGAAGTTTATCCAAGCGAGCGTTTTGCTGTACCAAGCTCTGTGAATTATCGACGGTAAAATGAAGTAAAGCACTCCAAAGAAGCCGCCAACGATAAAGAGCGCAAGCATTATGTGAAAATGTGAGGGCAGCCAAAGCGTGTTGTGAATTGTCGGATCGGTCGCAGGTGATGGCTGAACGGGTTCTGCTTGAATTCCACCTATTATGTTCCAAACGATCGAAGCGTAAAGAAAGGCAAGGGTTACGTCCCACTTGAGCTTTCTTGGGTCGCCCAAAGTTATTAAAACCAAAAACCACACAACAGCGAAAGGAATTGCGATGAGCGCGGTGGAAGTTTGCGCGAACACGTCTCTCAAAACCAAAGGCCAAGGATCTGTTGCGATGTGGTGAACGTAAACCGACATTCCCAAAACGAAAAGAACGGGAACCATCCAGCGAAGAACCCTGTAGCTATAAATGGGTCTTTGCGCGTAAAGCGGGATGATCGTTAAAGAGGCGCCCAAAAGAGTGTACGGTGCAAAGTAAACGAGCGGGTGGTCGGCGTACCAGAAGAGTCCTTTCCAAACCTCGGAATTTGGCACACCTGTAAGATTAATTCCGAGCTGTCCCAAAGGCGAAAACAGAGACCAGATCACAGCACCGAAAACAGACATATTAGCTAACGCCATTTGAATCATGTCCATAACGATGAAAGCCACACCCAAAGGAAGTAGCCTGCCGTTGCTACGCCAGTTGAACGAGGTGGCGATGATGCTCGTCATCACAAGCCACTCGCCCGCGATCATGAGGTCGTAACCTATGAACCAGTTACTAGCAGGCATAAGAGGGTTCAAAAAGGTAAACATGTACTGGTTTTGTGGGCCTCCTAGTAACATCATTAGGATTCCAGCTGTGGAAATCCAAAGACCTGCGTTTGCGAGTTTTGGATACTTTACAATTCTTGTGCCTGTTAATAGTGGAACGAGATACAAACTAACGCCGAACACAACATCAAAAGCGAGTCCAAAAACCATAGACATAACATGATCGGTCATTATTTCAAAATACACCACAGGCGACACGACATAAGGCACTCCAGTGTTTGTCAAACCAGCTTGTGAACGCAGAATCAAAGCAAACGCACCGCCCATAACCAAGAATATCACCGCCACTAGGATCGTTTTCAAAGATAACAAGCGGTATTCTTCACTGTACATAATCCTTAGCCAAAGAGGTCTACGACTTTCTCTTTCGACCACCTTGCGATACTCTCGATCCCAGTCCACTATAGTAAAAGTGCGTAATGTGGCCACGCTTTAACTTCACACACGTTACGAAATAAGAGTTTTTTTGGAACATGTTCCTGAAAATCGCTCATAGTTTCTGAAAGGTTTATACCAAAAAGGTGTTGTGCATGTCTTCTCGTACTTCGGATTCCGCACACTTTTGGCTGCTTTTTTGCGGGTTACTGGGCGGAACGCTTCTTGAAATTTTTCTTCATAACGATTTTCTTTACCAAACTCCACAAATTTTAATCACTTGGAGCATAGCGGTTTTTGTTTACTTCCTTTGGAAAAAGCCCTATCTATTCTCACACAAAGAGGGTCCCAAGTCTTGGATTATGCGTTGGCTTATGACCACGAACCATCGAGACATTGGGATAATGTACATACTCACATCATTTTACATGGCTTTTGTTGGAGGGGCGCTCGCAATACTAATGAGGGCCCAGCTTATGCATCCGAACAGCAGTCTTTTAGTTGGCAACCAGTACAACGAGGCTGTGTCGGCACACGGGCTAATTATGGTGCTCTGGTTTCTTTCACCTTTTGCGTTTGGCTTGGCGAATTACATCGTTCCTTTGCAAATAGGAGCAAAAGACCTGGCCTTTCCGAGGCTTAACGCAATGTCATTTTGGTTTTACGCGTTTAGTTGTGTGTTACTCATATCGTCATTCTTTTTGCCCGGTGGAAGCGTAAATGCGGGATGGACGCTTTACGCACCGCTTAACGGAGCGGAGTTTATGCCAGGCGCAGGGCCTACGGTTTCTCTTCTTGCGCTACTCATGCTCATCGCTTCTGTGACTATGACAGGAGTGAACTTTCTTGTTACGGTTTTTACGATGCGCGCGCCCGAAATCACCATAAGCAAGATTCCCATGTTCACTTGGTTTATAGTGTTTACCGTGATACAAATGGTGTTCGCGTTTCCCGGACTGCTTGCGGCCGCGCTCATGCTTGGAATGGATAGGGTGGCTGGTATGCTGTTTTTCACGGCGCGTGGTGCTTCGATGCTGTGGGACAACCTGTTTTGGTACTTTGGCCACCCTGAGGTTTATATAATTCTTTTGCCAGCTTTTGGAGCGCTTGCCGAAATCATTCCTGTGTTTTCTGGTCGAAGAGAGTTATACGGAAAAAAAGTGTTCTTAATTGCCACATTCACCACGGTGATCCCTCTTAGTCTGTTTATATGGGGGCATCATATGTACACAACGATTTTACCTTTACCCGAAAAAGAAATGTTTGAAGTAGGAACCGAAGCGATTTCGCTACCTTTTGGATTAATGGTTTTTGGTTTTCTTTGGACGCTTGAAACAGGAAGAATTCGACTGTCAACACCCATGCTTTTTGCTTTGGGTTCGCTTGCGCTTTTTATAATAGGCGGTATCACAGGGGTGTTTCTTTCGTCAATCGTCTTGGATCAAGAGTTTCGTGGGGCGTACTTTGTCGTTGCGCACTTTCACTACGTTATGGTGGGCGCTACGCTTTTTGGGTTATTCGCGGCTCTTTACTACTGGTTCCCAAAAATCACAGGCAAAATGTTTAGTGAAACTCTTGGAAAAATTCATTTTGCTCTTAGCTTTTTGCTCTTTAACGTCACATTTTTCCCAATGTTCTTTTTGTACCAGATGCCAAGAAGAATCTTCACTTATAACGTGGAATCATGGGTTTTACCAAACTTCGTGGCTTCAATCGGCGCCTTTCTTTTTGTCGCAGTTCAGGCGATCATGGTTGTGAATCTTGTGTTTAGCACGCTGTACGGCGGCATCGCTCCTAAAAACCCGTGGGAAGCGCACACCAGCGAGTGGCAGAGTGATGAAGCGCTTGTGACGTTTTCTCAGACATCTCGTTCACAAATAAAGCTATCATCTCTTCTTTTGCGCTTGATTTTTGTTCCCACTACAAAAAACATTACGATTCAAAACAATCAGGAAATCAAAGAAGACGTTGTCGTTTTGGAACACGTTAGCTCAAAACCTGTGACCATTGCCGCAGGTTTGACGCTTTTTCTATTTGGATTTGCTATACTTAACTACGTTTTTGCAGGGCCAATTTTTGTGCTTGGACTGTTGTTGACGCTATACGGTTTAACTGGACTAGCCAGAGAAAGTTTGCACGCTAAATTCAACGCTTTTGAAAACGGCTTGGTTGAGGCATGGCCGTTTAAAGGCGTGACCCGTCTTCGATTAGCAGTGTGGATTTTTCTTCTTTCTGAAGTGATCATGTTTACAACAATACTCACATCTGACACCTATTTGAGAATGCTCACGCAAAACTGGCCTGCGATAAATACGCTCCACCCAGTGCTTCCTGGTTTGCTTCTTACAATAGTTCTTCTTTCAGGTAGCTTAACCGGATTTTTGGCGTTGAATAGCGCAAAAAACGGAAACAACAAGCGCGGTTTTCTATGGCTTTTGGTCACGGTTGTGCTTGGTTCTCTTTTTATAATAGTAGAAGGCGACGAATGGTCGCAGCTTTTCGCGCAAGGTTTAGCTCCTTTTTCAAACAACGCTCTTTCGACCTACTTCTTTACGACGGGCGTACACATGGCGCACGTCCTTTCGGCGATTTCTGTTGCAGTTTACTTGCTTAGAAAGCTATGGGTAAATAAGAGCGATTACGAGGCACTAGAGGCTTGGGCGATATACTGGTCATTTGTTGACGCGATTTGGGTAATTCTTTACTTCTTTTTCTACCTTGGGTGAGAGCATATGCGGAAGTCATCGCTTGCACTTGTGATTTGGGGTTATCTGATTTTTACGGCGATCTTAGAAACTCTGCTTGCGTTAACACAACAGAAAATCGTGTTGGCGCTGATTTTTGCGCTTGTGGTGTCACAGCTCACTTTGCTTGCGCGCTACTTTATGCACTTAGACTCTGAAAACAGATATCTACGCTGGATTTTCGTTGCTTCACTCATGTTTGCTCTAGGACTGCTCACAGGCGTGCTCACGTCATTGGTTTAGAGGTGAAGGGAGTGGTTCTTGTTTCACCTAACGTCGAACTTTGGAACTCTCTTTTTGAGCTCTTCCTTGTTTTTGGAAGCACAATAGCTGTTTTGGTGCTTGGTTACATGGTTTATCTGGTAATTAAAAACAGAAGTTCTACAAAAAGCGTTAAAGAGAGCGGTTCTAGCAAGCGATTTGTTTTGGTTTTGTTTGTGATCATGTGTGTCGTGGGCTCTACGCTTTACGTGTCTTTAGAAGAAGCCACACCGTTTTACTATAATCCCCCTTCTGGCCCAAAACTTGTCGTAAGAGTATACGCGTACCAATGGGGCTGGAACTTTACCTACCAAAATGGCAAATCATTGGTAGACCTGCTTATCGTGCCTGTTAACACGACCATAGTTCTCAACATCACCTCAAAAGACGTGATGCATTCACTTGGTATACCAATGTTAGATGTTAAAGCGGACGCGATCCCAGGCTTTTGGAACACGCTTTGGTTTTTGGTGACAACTACTGGTAATTACACGAGCGCAATAAGATGTTATGAGTTGTGCGGTGCAGGTCATTCTTACATGCTCGCTAACCTTGACGTCGTGACTCAAAAAGCGTTCTACGAATGGTACAATTCGTAATCGTCCGCTCAGCTTCGTGGGTCAAGGCGCACTTTTCAAGAACTTATCTTATAACCTCGCTTAGAACACGTTTTAAGGCACGTCTGAGTTGGGTGTCAAAGGTTGAAAGCGGAATTCCTAGTTTCTTAGAAAGCTCTCGAGCGGATATCTTTTTTGGCACATCAAAGTATCCTTCTTCTAAAGCCCTTTTTAACACATACAAACCGTCAATTGAAGGTGGTCTTCCTCTAATTATTTTCATTTCTAGTTGATTTGTGAGACTCTTTTGTCTGATGTATTTTGCAATAAGGTTTGCCTTGCGCAAGTTCTTTACTTCTAGCGTCCAGTAAACCTTGCCCTTTGAGTCAACTTTTTCCTCAACTGGAGAAGATTTGTCAGAAGAGTACTTTGCAAGGATTGTGTAAAGAGGGCAACGCGCAGGGGGTATTGTAACTCTGAGCGTCACACGCCTACCGTCGTCCGTTTTTGACAGCACGCGCACACTGCTTGCAGGCGGGTAATTATAAAGCCAGTTTAAGGCTTTTTCTACTGCACCGCTGTCCTTTCCAAAAACTTCCACAATTTCTACAATTCCGTGAGCATACCTTTTCCAATAAAGAAACCGTGTGTAAACCCCAAACTCTGTTGTCAAACAACAAGCCCAACACGCAGGATAGTAAAGGCTGTATACGACGCGCATTCTATAATAAATCACGCTATTCTTTATATTCTTTTGGTAACAAGAGCAACCTCTGAATAAGTATTCGCGCGGAAGGTGTAAGCGCCGTGCATCTTTTCGGCTGTCGGTGTGCCACGACTGGTTTTAGTTTGGACACGAATTTCGCTCTACTGTGGTACGTAGGTATTTATCCGCATGTCGTACGCATAGTGAAGCTTGGGCTTAAGCACACCAGACCCCACACGAGTTCACTGGGGTCCTTCCGCTTTTCCCCTTGTCAATGGGCACCACGCCACGTAGTGAAGTGAGAAGCACCTTCCATCTTCAGCGGGCGCGCATGCTCCCTTCACCACCATGTTCGGGTCTCTTGCGCTCACGCCCAAGGTGGCCCTAGAGCCGCTCTGTGGCACGTCGACTAGCTTCTCCAACCAAGAAAAACCATGCGCAACCATACAAATTTTTGAAACTGCTGACTACGGGTTGACAATTAATTGCGCTTTCGAAGCATCTTTGGATGAGGCGATTTCCGCGAGTTTTTGGCCTTGATGAGCACGAAGCTCATGAAGAGTTGTTAAAGGAGAAGAGGAGGTTGTTCAGCAAATTAGAAAGACTCCTCCACCTATACAGAAACTTGGCGTCCCATCTGGTTGAGACACTTCACGAACTAGGTGTTTCAACCATCTATTTGGGCTACCCCTTCAACATTGAACAAGGCAAAAAGTTCACGGCAAACATGTGGTATACCGTAAACTAATGGATGCTATTGAGTTGAAGGCTCAAGAGTATGGTATGAGAGTGTTTGAGTTAGTTGAGTACAACACCTACAAGGTGTGTATTCACCACAACATGTTAAAAGGCATCCTAGAGGTATAGCCAACTGTCCGTTAGGTCATAAACTGCACAGCGACCTTAACGGTATGTTAAACATTTTAAAGAGGGCAACAAACATTGTAGTTTCGGCAATTAAGAAGCCGTTGTCTTTCATCGTAGACCACAACGGAGTAGCACCCGTAAAGGAGTGTAACCTTTAAGACCTCGGGGACCCTCGCGCTTAAGAAGCGGGGAGGAGGTCAGTACCGCTAACCAACTTTCTGAAGATTATCGTAACTCAACAAAAAATTTATTAGAAAGTATTTAAAATTAATGCCATATGGACAAACAGAACGTTCCCTTGGCATTAAGCTTCTTATTCTCAGGTATATTGGTGTTGTTGTATTTGTTTTCGACGGTAATACGCAAGGCTTGCTTTGGCCCGCCCCCCAATTATCTCTGCCCAGTAACAGGCGTCGCTTATTTACCAGTTGGTGATGCGATCGCTTATTCGTTACCAGTTATACTTGGTTTAGTAATATCGATAGGCACCTATGTGGAAATGCGATGGCAGTACCAAAAAGGATTTGTCGCAAGTAAAGGCGCTTTCATATCAAAAGTTTATTCAAAGGATATTGAGTAAATGCCTTATATTTTTACATTTACAGTAAAGATTGTGTCTAGATAATAGTTTTCTATGCTTGGAAGCTACACGCCAACCTCCAAGCAGGCACTGTCAATCCATGGTGTTATAAGTGTGAAAATTTAAGCGTGCTTAATGCACTCACTGCGAAGCTTGCATCGGAAATTTGTGTATAATGTCAAATTAAGCACAAATTGAAATGTTTTATACCTTATGTCATATTTGATATAAATATGCGTAAGTGAATAATTTTTAGTTTTAGTAACGCTTATTAAGCCTGATTATCGAAAACACTTTTGATTGCGCCGTGTTCCACGCGATCAGTTCCACTAAAAGCAGAACTTATTTAGTAACATTTGTGATTTTGCTTTTTGCGCTGGGTGTAAGCGTATACGCGCTTTATTCTAGTGTTGGCGTATCGGCGCAACCAAGTGCCAACATAATAGCGTATAAAGTCAAGGGAAACGCAGACATACAACATCCTGGTAGCGCAAAGTTTTGGCAAGACATTCCTTGGGTGACGATTCCGCTTTCTGCGAACGTACCAAATGGCGGTCACACACCCGCGATAAACGTCAAAGTAGCTTGGAACGGAACTTATATTTTTGTTCTTCTTACTTGGAACGCCACAAAACCGAGTAACAGGATGTCAAGCGTCTTTTCACTTGGCGGCGGACCCTTTGGCTTTCCTCCGCTTTGGTACAATCAATCATCTGGTCAGTTCGTAGTTGCTCCTCCACGCTCGGTTGAAGAAAACATCGTAAAATACTACTATGTCAACTCAACTTATTATTCTCAAGACAGGGTTGCGATGATGTGGTATCTAGGTGGACAAACGGGAACTCCTGATGACTGTATGGTTGTCGGAAGACCAAATGGAGGCGCACTAGAAGCAGGAGGAGCGGCAAACATTTGGGACTTTATGACTGGGGCAACTTGGAACACTACAACACCGTTTCTACCACAAATAGGCTACCCACTCACTCCTTTAAGCAAATTCTACAATTGGTGGAATCGTAATGTGAGTTTTACTGGCGTGGACTACCAAGCACCCCCAACTGGATTTGCGCTTAATCTTTACACCAATGCCACTGATCTTTATGAGGTTGGTTTGGGAACCGGGCTTTTCTATACCGACGTTGACACGAACCACACCGACCCATTTGTAGTTCAGGCTAACGCTATAATGGGAGCCCATTCTTGGACGGTGGAAATGATTAGACAAATCGGTGAACCTGTTGGTGGTAATCCCTATCTTGTGAACATTACGCCTGGCAACACGTATGACGTTGCGTTTGCGGTTTGGCAAGGGTATTACGGTGAGAACGCGTTTATCAAATCGATTTCAACGTTCCAAACTCTTTACATATCTACAAGCCCACCGCCAGCGCCTCCAGGCGCGCTAACGCCCGCGGTTTTGGTCGTGATCATTGGATTGGTGCTTTCAATTTTGACGCTCGTTGTCACGGGCTCTCTTATGCGCAGGGGGTGAGCGGTTTGGCTCAAGTGCAAGATCCTTCTCGTAGACGCTTTCTTAAGTCTTTGTTGGTGATAGCTGGTGCTGCGACAATAGCTGGCGCTCTTCCTTCATTACGATATCTTGTCCCTCCCGCAGTGGGTTTGAGCTCCTTTCCGACGCTTTTACTCGTGGACTCTTCAGGAAATCCCATCAAAGCTTCAAGCCTACCAGTGAACTCCCCTCAAACTTTCCAGTTCTCTTATCCGCTCACTAACGAACCAAACTTTCTTTTGAATTTAGGGGATGATAGCGGAAATCCGGTTGAAATCCCACCAGTCGACGTGGTGATACCCGCAACAGGAGAAAAATACACTGCACCAGGTGGTGTTGGTCCTCATAAGTCGATTGTCGCTTATAGCGCAATTTGTCAACACTTGGGTTGCAAGTATCCAGAACTTCACTTTTACCCGCCTGGATATACCGCGCAAACCTTTAACGGGCCAATGTCTAAGGTGATTCACTGCAGTTGCCACGGTAGCACCTATGACCCTTATCAAGGAGGGAAGGTTGTTACAGGTCCCACGCAGTATCCTCTGCCCGCGGTGGTGTTACAGTGGGATCCGACAACCGACCAGCTTTACGCAACAAGAATGGTGGGTCCAGTGATTTACGGTCATGCGAGCGACCTACAAGGTGGTTCACCGCCAAGTGGAGACACAACAGTGGTGGAGGACGTAGGAAATCCGTTTGGATAGGAGGAGACGTGTAAATGAGTTTACGACAAAGATTTATCAATTGGTGGAGTGACAGGCTACACATAAAGGACGTTCCGCTTTCAAAAATTCCTGACTACATGTATTCCGTGAATTACTGGCTTGGATCAATGGTCGCCGCCGCGTTTTTCTATGAAATAATAACGGGTCTATTCCTCCTACTTTATTACGCGCCAAGCGAACCGTACACGCAAACCATGTATCTTATTCAAAAGGTGCCTTATGGCTCATTGTTATTAGCAACCCACCTTTACGGCGCTTACGCGATGATCTTTCTTGCTTATGTTCACATGTTTAGAAATTATTTTGTTAAAGCCTACAAAAAACCTCGAGAGCTTCAGTGGATGGTAGGAGTGATTTTGCTAACACTGTTACAAGGTGTTGCGTTTATGGGCTATAGTATGACAGGAGACATCTTGGCCACGGACGCCGTCGATGTAGGGCGTGGGATCACAGAGGGTTTCCCTTTGGTTGGAAAGCTTTTCGAATCGATAATTTTTGGTAACGGCACCACTTTAGACTTGTTTACTCGACTTTTGGGTTATCACGTGCTATTGGTCGCTCTTACAGGATTGCTCTTTGGGTATCACTTCTATCTTGCGGAAATGAACGGCTTCATGCCACATCCAAAAAAAGCTGCGTACAAAGCGCCCGCGATAATCGACCAAAAAGACACAACTCTAAATCCATGGTATCCGAGAAACCTGCTCTACATGTTAGAACTCGCGTTCTTCACATTTGGCTTTATAATCATCATACCTTCAATCCTTAGCATTTTACCTCATGTTCCGATACTGTTTTCTCCGTATCCGTCTGTTTCGCCCACAAGCCCGCAGGCAAAAACTATACCCGCCTATCCGCCTTGGTTCTTCTTGTTTATGTATAAGGTTCTTGATTTTAGACCCCTTTCACCATTTGATGTAGTGATAATTTCTGCGTTCGTTCCAATACTTTACTTTTTGTTCGTTCCTATCCTCGATAGGAGCGATAGCTTACACCCATTAAGTGGATGGGTTTTTCAGGCAATAGGCGTAATTGCGATAATAAACTTCATTCAAGCGAGTGTGTGGGCGGCTGTTGCGCCAGGAGTTCCGGTTGAACCAAATGTTTATATTCCGGTGCTCGCCGAACCTGCGATAATCGTTTTGATAGGTTTTTACTTTTTGGCAAAAAGGTATGGCCCGCACGCTCAGCCGTCTACAAACGTTAAAGGAGCCGCGATGCTTATTACGCTTTTAGCCACCGCTATTGGTTTATTCACAGTTACCTCAAATTCGATATCGTCGTTGGTTGAAAGCTTTAGCGCTACAAAGGTCGTTCCTGTGATAAGCGGGCTTTTGAGCACAGGTTTGATAGGCGTAGTGTTGATGAAAATAGAAGTGACTTCAACCGAAAAACCTCACGTTAAAAGCATGAAAAAGAAAATCGGTTTGGGCTGGGTTTACTTCTTTTTGACGTTTCTTGTGGTTCTAGCGGTTATAATAGCGGTGACGATTTGGAGTTTCGATCCGATTACGCAAACATCTTACTTTGGTATAGGTCTTGGAACGCTTTTTGTGATCTTTGGTGAGGTAATAGCGCTTTACCACTATGCGGTTTATAGCTATGCGAAAAAACGTGGCGAACAAAGTGGCTAAACCGTTCTTTACAAAGCTACAAATTTGGCGTGAAGAACATGTTGGAATTATCGCGCTTAACAACTTTTCCCAAAACTTTTTGGACGAAGAGTTGGTGGACCAGCTTTCTAGCGCTCTTACGATTGCGGAAGGAGATGAGAGGATTAAGGTTTTGTGCATAACAGGAAGCGGTCCCACATTTTTTTCTGCGGGCGTGCGATGGGAAAGGATTGAAGATTTAAAAGGATTTATCCAAAAGACTCACGCCCTTGCTTCTATTCTCTTAGCTTTGAGCAAACCCACGGTTTCTCTCGTCAATTCGCACGCCTTAGGTGCGGGATTTGAGCTTTCACTTCTTACGGATTTTAGATTGAGCGCACAGGGAGCAAAACTCGGTTTTCCTGAAGGAAGACTGGGTTACCCCACAGTTTTCGCTAGTTTTTACATTTTGAACAAAATTGTTGGCCCAAGCGTAGCCAAAAAGATTCTAACACTTGGGGAGATGTTTGACTCTCAAACCGCTTTGCAACTAGGACTTGTGGACATGGTCTTCGAGAAAACAAACTTTTATGGTGATGCAAAAACTTGGGTTTCGTCGCTTGCGAATTCTAGTAAGATTCTTTCTGCGACAAGACAAGTTGCGCTAAACCCATTGGAGTTTAGGCGTGCACTCGACCTCGAGATGATCTACGCGATGGAAATTTCGGAGAAATTCAAAGAAGAGGGGCTGAGCGAGCTCAGAAAGGCAAGGGAGAAGGTTGCCTTGTCTGGTGAAAAGAATGGCTAAAGAGGTCACAGAACTCACACACTCGCTTTCATGGGTTTTTCTTTTTGTGTTTCTCCTTCAAATAATTTTCCAGCAGTTGTTTTGAGACTAGCCCCTTACCTTTTTGCTTCAGGTATCGCTCCTATTCTTGTAGACTTCTCTAAAGTTGCAACGGTGGCCACTGACACTGCGACTATCGTTGGTTTGGTGACGCTTGTCGCAATCGGCGTGTCGGCTGGTAAACACGGACACACACGAGCAATTTCGGTACCAGTTTTTTTCTTTATAACGCTTTTAGTAGTGATGGACTTTTTGCGTGCCACCTTACCTGTGAGCTTATTTAGCTCAATATACGGTTCGACAATTTGGTACGCTTTCTCTCTATCGCTGTACTTATTTCTCGCGATTCTTGTGATTCTCGCATACCCTTTGGTCACAAAAACAAAAAACACGCTTTTTAAAGCCAGCGCGTTTGCGTTAACGGCGGCTATTAATATAATGTCTGTTTTTGAGCTCTACTTAAGGGTGTTTGCGACAACTTCGTACCTTTTTGTTGGTGTGGTTTACAACTTAGTGCTCAACTTGCTTGGGCTTTCCGTAGTGCTTTTGGTTTTGGAGTGTTTGATAAGCACCTTTAAGGTGTACAAGGCCTTAACGCTCAGCTTTTCCACTTTTTTCGTTTTTCTTTTTGGCTATAAGCTTTATACAAGCGTTTTTTGGCAAAAAATATTCGAATTAACATGGGAAACTTCGTTTGGCACCCCGCTACCTCTACCTCAAGGTCTTGTTTACGCCTTGTTTCTGCTTACTGGAGTGTTTTTGACGATGCTAAAAAGCGTAAAACGCTCTTTAAAAATTTCGCTTTTTAGCTTGATTGCAATTTCATCTTCGATGTTTTTGATGTCTTCACTCACTCTTTATGTGGAAGCGGTGTTTCTTGGCTATTTGCTTTTTTTGCTCGAAGGAATAACACAATTATAGTAAGGTCTTTATCTTGCTTTTTACATGTGTGATTTATGACATTTTACACGCCGCTTGAAGTTGTGTCAAAATCCTTAATTCCAGGAATTAAGAGAATGATCGCGCTCAGTTTAATGGAAAAGGGGCTTACTGAGTTTGAGATTGCTTCAATTTTAGGGTTGACACAACCAAGTGTGAGCAGATACAAGCATCGCAAAAGAGGCGCGTTTGGAGACCTTTCGCAACACCCAGAAATATTAGAAAAGGTGAACACTTTAAGCGAGTTGATCGCACAAAGAAAGCTTCCTGTATATCGAATTTTACACGAAATCGATAGAATTGCGCTTTACGCCCTTTCGCAAGGCTACGCGTGTAACATTTGTAAGTCAGTGAATGGCGAACCTTTCCTTGCTTGCGACCATGTCTGTGTCACAAAAAGTATAACACTCAACCCAACCTTATAGCTTGTAAAAGATCGCTTCGACCACTCTTCCAATTGTTCGCACCTCAAGCTTTTGAAAGGGTGATTTTAGGCTTTCAAACTGCTTTTTCGACATGCTGTGGGAGTTTAGGTGAAAAAGTGGAGAGTCTTTATTGTATTCAAACACAAGGAACACATTTCCTGATAGGTGTTCGTAGATTTTTTCGAGTGAATCTTCTTGATTTGCCCAGTGATGGAAGGAAAGAACGGTGTAAATCAAGTCAAAGTTAAGAGGAGGAAGAAGCGTGGAGCTTCCGAGTTCGAATTTCACGTTTTTTTGCGCAATTTTGTTCGCTTCTTTGATCATATAAGGCGAAGGGTCTATTCCGTAAACTCTTACTTCGGGCGCGTTTTTTGCAATTTTGAGTGTGAGTGAGCCTGGTCCACAACCGATGTCTAGCACGCTCTTTACGTTTTGGTCTATGCGTCTCGTGATTTCTTCGAATGCCACTCTGTGAAGCTCTCTTACAAAAAAACGAGAAAAATGTGAATAAAACCACGTGGAAATTCTGCCAAACTTTTCTTCTCCGTTCTTGTAGTATTCGCTCACTTTAGTTTGTAAGCTTTAAAAATATTTAAATCTAAAAGATGGCGTGAAACAAACATGAACAAAAGGCTGAGTTACCAAGAAGCGCCCGTGATAAAAACCGAGTTACCAGGTCCAGTTTCGAAGGCTATGCTCGAAAAGCAGTCGCAGCTTGAAACATCGACAAGAATTTACACGGAATACTTTCCCGTTGCGATTTCAGATGCTCGTGGCTCAACGATCAAAGATATGGACGGAAACATCTTAATCGACTGGTTTGCGGGTATTTGCGTTCTCAATTTGGGACACGCTCATCCCGCAGTGCTCAAAGCAATAAGAGAGCAAATAGAAAAGATCGTTCACATAAACGAGCTACCAACAGAGGCGAGGATAGAGTTTCTTGAAACGCTTGTGTCGACTCTACCAGGTGAACTTCAAAACAACGCGCGCGTGATGTTCACCGTGACAGGCGCCGATGCGTGCGAAGCCGCAATCAGCCTTGCGCGCTTTGTCACAAAAAAGAAGACAATCATCGCTTTTGGAGGTGCGTACCATGGTGTGCACGGTGCAATTGTTGGCGCAACCGGTAACATTCACTACAGGGAGTACGCGGGTGTACCCCCCTACGAAATTTACCACTTGCCTTACCCTTACACCTATCGCTTCCCGATAAAAGTGAAAGAGGAAGATGTGGCAAAAGTTGTGGTCGACTCTTTGGAGTACACGCTCAAAGACCCTTACTCAGGCGTGGGTCCTGTTGCGGGCGTTTTGGTTGAACCCATTCAGGGAGAGGGTGGATACATCGTCCCGCCTGATGATTTTCTACCAATGCTCAGAGAGGTCACGGAGAAGTACTCCGTTCCTTTGATCGTGGACGAGATTCAAACTGGTGTTGGGAGAACAGGAAGAATTTGGGCTTCCGAAAACTACTCGATCACCCCAGACATAATGTGCGTCTCAAAAAGCATTGGCGGAGGAATCCCTGTTTCGATGATCGCTTACAGAAAAGAGTATGACCAAAACTTGCCCAAGGCGTTTCACCTAGGAACGTACAGAGCAAACCCGGTTGCTCTTGCTGCCGGAAGAGCGGTTTTAGAGGAGCTCAAAAACTCTGACCTACTCGAACACGTGAGAGCAAACGGTGAAACCCTCAAAAAGAGGTTTGAGGAAATCGCAATGGCCATTCCTGAAATAGGAGAAGTCAGAGGAAAGGGTTACATGATAGGGGTTGAGCTTGTAAAAGACCAAAACAAGACACCCGCGCCCGAGCTTGCGAGCGCTTTAAGGAGCGAGATGTTTCAAAAAGGTGTTCTTATGCACACCTGTGGCCACTATTCAAACGTGATGAGGTTTATGGCACCCCTTACGATAGAGCAGGACCTTTTGGACAATGGGCTTAGGATATTCGAGCAAAGCCTTCGCAGGGTTACGCGAAAACTCTAAATTTGTTTTTTAGAAATCAAGCGTATGACACAGTTGGCCACTTTTGGCGGTGGTTGCTTTTGGTGCACTGAGGCGGTTTTTTCTCTTGTAAAAGGCGTTTTAAAGGTTGAACCCGGTTACTCAGGAGGACATGTGCCAAATCCAACGTACGAACTGGTTTGCACGGGCACGACGGGCCATGCAGAAGTGGTGCAAATAACGTTTGACCCAAATGAGGTCACTTACGATGAACTCTTGGACGTGTTTTTTGCGACGCACGACCCGACGACCCCAAACAGACAAGGCTACGACGTGGGACCTCAGTACAGGTCGGTGATCTTTTACCACAGTGAAGAGCAAAAGACAAAGGCGCTTGAAAAGATACGCAAGCTAGAAGAAGCCAAGGTTTATCCCAAACCAGTGGTCACACAGGTTGAACCTTTTAAAAGCTTTTATCCCGCAGAAGAGTACCACAAAAGGTTCTACTTTAAAAACACGAGCAACCCTTACTGCGTTTTTGTGATCGCGCCGAAAATCGTGAAGCTCAAAAAGCTTTTCCCAAATCTCACACTTGGGATAAAGTTTTAAACTTTTAAACGTAAGATATTTGGGACCTTTCTGAAGGCGCTTTTGATCAGACCTTCTAAACCCTACAGGAAGCGCGTACCTCACCAAATTCGGCTTTC
>NEXD01000028.1 GCA_003019595.1 Candidatus Marsarchaeota G1 archaeon BE_D | reverse complement strand
GATAATTTATCCCTACGTCGCAGGGTCCACCGACTACAAGCTTGAAGTGCTCAGCAACCTTGCGCGTTCGCTTGTTGAGGGATAGCGATGAAGACTAGATGCTTAGCGGAAACGGCGACAAGCACACTTATCGCTTCAATTTCGCAAAAAGCAGAAGAAAGGGGTTTTTATGCGCTTTGGTTCGGAGAAACCACGCTCAGGGACGCGGGCGTGCTCGCAGGTATAGCGGCTTTTGTCACAAAAAAGCTGGCACTCTGAACGTCCATCATAAACGTGTTCACGAGAACTCCAGGTCAACTTGCTATGCTAGGCGCAACCCTTAGCGAATTAAGCGGTGGGAGGTTCACGCTAGGCTTAGGCGTAAGCACCCCGTCGATTGTGCAAGGTTGGCATGGCGTAAATTAACGAACGCCCATTGAAAAGGATGGAAGAGACGCTCAAACTTCTTTAAGAAATACTTTTGAAAGGTTTAATTATCAAGGCGAGTTTTTCTCGCCAACAAACGCAAGGCTAAAGCTACGAAGTTCACCTAGAATTGCGGTTGCAGCGCTAAATCCCAAAATGATTCGGCTTGCGTCTCAACACGCCGACCAAGTGATACTAAACCTTTATCCCGTTGAAAAAGTGAAGTATGTGCTACCTTTGACAAAAAGCGCTGAAAGCTCTGTGATGCTCTACTGCGTTATAGCCAGCGACGAAAAAGCGCTTGATGCCGCAAAGGAGCTTTTGGCGTTTTACGGTAGTTCCCAAGCGTACGCAAGGCTGTTTGCAAGTTTTGGTTTTTCGGAAGAAGCAAAGGCGATGCTCAACGCTTGGGAAAGAAAGGACGGAGAAGAAGCAAAGCGCGCGGTGACGCAAAAAATGGTTGAGGATCTCATGGTTTTGGGAGACATAAAGCTTTTAAGAGATAGGGTAAAGCAGTATCACGAAGTCGGAATAAGCGAAGTTTTGATAGCACCCTCACCCTTTGGTGACTTTTTGGAAAATATAAAGGCCGTAGTCGAAAACTACTGAAGCAAGAAGGGCTCTGGAAGTAGCCTTTGTAGGTTTGAAGTTTTTACGCCTATTTTAGAGGCATAAATCACCACAACATTTCGTGAAAACTCAATAAGCGCCTGTCTACACGCGCCGCACATCGAAGGTGGGTTTTCGGTGTTTGTGGCAACGCAAATCGCGACAAACTGAGTCGCGCCTTCGGAAATCGCCTTAAAAAGGGCCACTCTTTCCGCGCAGATCGTTAAGCTATAAGATGAGTTTTCGATGTTGCATCCTGTGAAAACGCGTCCATCAGACGAAAGCAAGGCGCAGCCGACCGCGTACTTGGAATATGGAGAATAGCTATATCTCAAAGCTTCAAACGCTTTTTTCACAAGTTTGTTTTTTGTTGATTTGCGCATAAACATCGTAAGTTGAATTCGCTTAAAAGTTAACCTTTTAGAGCGCCAGTCGCTTTCTCTTTGAGTTGTGTGAATGCGTGTTTTGTGCAATCGTAAAGGGCGAAAAAAGTAGTCACAAGGTTTTCGAAAGCGTAGACCACTTGGCTTTTTTGGACATTCGTCCATTTGTCGTTGGACACACGCTTGTGATACCCAAAAAGCATTACGACACACTCGAGGATATGCAAGTCGAAGAGGTGGGCTTGCTTTTTAAAACCGTGGCGACCATCGCACCAAAAATAGTGCGCGCTGTTAACGCTCACGGGTTTCGTTTAATTCAAAACAACGGCGAAGCGGCGGCACAAGTTGTGAAACACGTACACGTTCACATACTACCTTTAAGAAACGAGCAAAGGAATGTGTTCTTAAAAAGGCTTGATCTTACAGATTTAGAACTTGAAAACATAGCGCAGAAGATAAGAGAAAGCATTAGCTGAGCGCTTTTTGTATCGCCTTTTTTATTTCTTCTAAAGCCTCATCTCTGTGTTTTTCAGCATCAAACGCAAGCTCTCCTCCTGCGGCGTATTCGTGCCCTCCACCACTAAGGTTTTTTGCGATCTTTGAGCAATCAATGGCGTTGTTGCTACGTCTAAAGCTCACCTTTTTACCTTTTACGTAAACTTGGATGTCGCTTTTCACGTTTTCTCTTATGATGTCACACGTCTTGGTTGGTCCAAGAGGGTCCTTTGCAAACCCGACCGCCACAACAAAGTCATTTACTTTAAACGTCCTTGTGTCTTTTAGAAGTTGCTCTATCGCTTTTTCTTCTTGCTTTTTGTACTCCAAAAAGTGTTCGTAAGTCAAACTATCAAGAAAAACGCCTTCCGCCAAATTCTGAGCAAGTCTTTCCAAGTTTTTGTCGCAAACGCTTTTTTCCATGGAATTGTAGTAATCCACGACGCAAACAAGGGTCTTTGCGACTTCGTCAAGCGGAAGATGAAAGTCGGTTGAGTGAGCGATTTGAGAAAGCGTGAGAGAAAATTTGTCGTTTCCTCCGAACAATTTGTGCACAAGCTCAGCGCCACACGCTTCTTCGTCCTTTACTTTTAAGAGGTGTACACCAGCTTGCTTAACGAGTGAAATTGATTGTTCTGACCAGTTGTGATGGTCGAGCCAGTAAACGATCGCTCCTTTTTTGTAAGCTCGCTTAGCACGTCCGACAACCGCTTTGCGTAATCGTCGTCCAAACCAAAATCCGCTATCACCACAAAGTCTCCTTGTGAAAGAGCGTATAGTTTTTTGATTAACTCTTCAACATTTTCTTTGCCATAGTCCACAAAGTTGAGCTTCGCATCCCTGAAGCGCCTTAGGAATATGGCCGCGCTCATCAAACCGTCAACGTCACGCCTGTGCGAAAATATTACATTTGCCACGAATAGTTTATCAACACAGGATAAAAAAAGCGTTTCCAATTCGAAGAGTTTATTTGGTTGTGTGAAATTCGATACAGGTGGAGCGACAAACCGCGGTTAGCGTGGTTTTGATTACCGTAGGCGTAGTAATAATTGTTTTAGCCGCTTTTTTCGCTTTCAGCGAATTCGTTACACTTTCTTCTTCAAGCAAAACGACCTCCGACTTAAACGCTTCAGTGAGCTGGCTGGTTTACGCGCTTTCACAGGTTCTTTTTCTTGCAGTCGCGGTTTGGGGCGGTTCGGTGCTTTTGGCCAAGGGTCTTGAAGTTTTGAGGTGAATGTGTAAGATTGCAGGACAACGCGCTCACAAACAGCTTGAAAGTTGCGCTTTATTTTCTCATTTTTGTTCTCATCGTGCTACTTTCTCTTGCCGCGTTAACACTCAACAACCTTTCATCTTCTAAGATCGCCTTCTCAAACGGCAGTTTGTCGGTAGAAGGCCACGATGTTTATCTGAGCATAGTTTTTGAAATAAGTAACCCAGGACCATTGACTTTAAAGAACACTCTGGCTGGTGTTTCTTTTGCCATCCCACCTTCAAGCTTTTCGAACTCCACAAAACCACTTGAGTTGAGCTCGGGTAAGGCTATTTCTGTTCCTTTGGTCTTGCGTTTTTCATTAAGCAAAGATGAAGTTTGCAAAATTCTCTTTGAAGACACACTGGGCGTGTACACACTGTCTGTGAACACGTCAATTCAGGGGATTTTGCCACTTTCGTTTTACGTGGAACGTAACGTGTCCCTTGGAGCGCTTTTTTCAAACGCAAGCTTTTCGGTTTATCCGTCATCGCACGGTGCAACTTTTCTTATAGCTTTTTTAGCAAAGGAGAGCTTTTCTATCCAAGCGCGAATTTGACGATTTCGCTCTTTGGTATAGGGGGTTCATCGAGCTATACCATTAGCTTACAAGGAAAGCCCAACTCGAGCGTGTCAGCCACGTACGAGCTAAACACAAGTTTTATCCCTTCTTCTGTGAACATTCAGCTTGATGCGCTTGGATACACATACACGCTCTACCAAGGCGCTCTACCAGTTTCTTTGAAAGGAAGTGAAAGCCTTTGCGCTTGAACTATCAAAAAGCGGTGATGTCTGTGGTTTACGCCCTTTTTTCGTACCTTTTGATTTTTGTCGCTCTACCTTATTTGCTAAGAAACTATGCGCCACAAGAAAGCGTTCACATGTTTTTGAACTCAAGTTCGATAATTGTTGCAGCGATCTTGATCGCTTTGAGCGCAATTTCCGCGCTTTTTTCGCACACAAAAATAAGAGGTGTGTTTGGAGTCGCGCTCGGTTTTGTGTCTTTTGCTTTTGTTTCAGAAGCTTTCAAAAGCGTAAGTGCGGTGTACCACATAAGCGGCGAATACATCGTGGTGAACTACGCGTTTCTTGTTGAACTTTTGAAACTCTTTTGTCTGTTTGAAGCCGCTATTGGCGTAACAAGACTTGTAGGTGACAATAGCTAACACGATAGACAAATTGTTCATCCACTTTAAAAAGTTAAGAATTTTTCCAAGTTGTATGCTAACACTTAATCGTGAGCTACTGGTGAGCTTGGTTGCACCAAAAAGCGCCGTCACCGGTGGATTCTATAGAGTGGGCGCCGCTCTTAGGGCGCAACACCCACCAAGAGGTGTAAAGTACAAGGTTGACGAAAAGCTTGTGAGGGTGCCTCCACGCTTTGAGCAGTACAAACCCACACCAGCAGCTTTTCTTTATTGGCTGTGGAGCGCACTGAGCGATCATCTCAAGAAGCCTGAAGGCGAGTTGATACACTCGTTTTTTTGGAGCTATTTTAACCTTTGGCAACCCTGGATTCACGAAAATGATAGCTCGCTTAGCCAGTATCTTTCAGGATATTTTGGGTTTAACAAAAACGCTTACCAAAAAGTGTTAAAGATCGCAACGTCGATCCTAAATGCCAAAAGCTGTAAAGCGGTGATCGTTTGGAGCGATGTCGCAAAAAAGAGCATGGTGAAAGACGGCGTCGAAGAACAAAAGATAGAAGTGGTACCACCTCCCATGCCACCTCATGAAAGAAAGCAAGATGATGAAAAAGAGCTCGTTTTGACTTTTGTCGGAAGAGACTACGAAAGAAAAGGTGGAGAGTTTGTGTTAAAAGCGTTTAAAGCTCTGAGAGAGAAAGGGTGGCAAGTTCGCCTAAAGTACATCGGTCCAATTGAAAATCCAGCGCTAAAACAATGGGCAAAAAACAATTGTCATATCGAGTATCACGAATTCATGCTCAATCAGGAACTACACGCAAAGGTTTTTCCGAAAACGGATTTGTTGTTACTACCCACTAAGGCGGAAGCTTACGGAATCACCGTTCTTGAAGCGATGAGCTATGGTGTGCCAGTGCTTATTACCGACTTGCCAGTTTTAAGAGAAGTCACTAGAGTAAGTCACGAAGCGATTTATTTTGAACGAGACAATTTCGAGCAATTCTTTGAAAGGCTAGTTTGCTTGCTAAGCGACGAAAAGCTAAGAAAAACTGTGGGTAAGGCGCTTAAAAGAGTTGTTGAAGAGCGCTATCATCCAGAGATAGTAAACCAAAAGCTACTTCGAATTTATCAAAAGAGTCTAAATTGACGCTCGAAAAACTCATTGCGATCTTCGTGTTAGCAGCTTCACCAATTGGCGAGATTCTGATTGCGATTCCTTTAGGTGTCGCGTTGGGGTTTCACTCTACGTAGGTATACTTAGGTACATATCATTGTACCTATCATACGCGTAGAGCTTGGGCTTCAGCGCATCATTTAGGAACCTCACGGGTTCATTGGTCCCCTTCAGCTTTCCCCCTGTCTCGACGCACCCACTCACACGCCGGGGAAGGCATCATGGGGAACGCCGACCATCTTCAGTCCCCCTGTGTGTGCACGTACCCCTCCCTCGAGAAGGAGGTCTTGGGTCTTCTCTACTACCACCCTACTGCGCGTGCACACACTCAAATCCAGAAATCTATATAAACCTATTTTGAAACTGCTGACTACGGCGTTGATCCATTTCTTTCTTTTTTGGTATATAGCAAATATTCTTCCGTGCGTACTCTTGTTGATTCTTTTAGAGAAGATTCAAAAATTTCCAAGATTTTTTAACCTCTTTTCAAAAAGAGTTGATAAAACACTTAAAAAAGCAAATCCACATTTGCTTTCTTTTGTGTTTTATTACTCCCATTTTGGGTGTTTACGCAACTTCTCTTGGTACACAAATCATTGGCTTAACCAGGATGCGATCTTTTACAAGCCACAGGGGTTTTTGTTTACGGTATTTCTGAAACACTTCTCATATTTTTCGGAATTCACCTTTTTAAATTTTCATAAAACTTTTCAAGAAACTCGAGTTGCTCTTTTGTCGGAGAGGATTGTGGATGAACGCTTTTTAAATACTCCAGCGCTTCCTTGAGCGAGAATCCTTCGAGAATAAGATAGGCTGTAACGACTGTTACGGACCTTCCCATGCCTGCATGACAGTGCACAAAAACCTTCTTTCCTTGTTTTATCTTTTGCTTTATCCAAGACAGAGCGTCTAACAACTCCTTTTCGTTTGGCGCGTGTTTGTCGAGCACGTCAAGGTATTTACATTCAAAGTCAGCACAGTCGAGCTTTGCACCCACACTTAGCACCGCAGTTATTCCTTCTTTTTTTAGCTTATCCTTACTCACATCGCTTGACCCTATTGCCAAATTCTGAGTTACCCAATCAAAGCTGTGCTTTCCTGTGACAATACTAAGAAATCTGTAAAGCTGTGCGTCTATGTCCACAAGAACTGGTTGCCATTCTTGTCAAATAAGCTTCACTGTTAAGAACCAATGTTAAAGCTTTTAACAAGGGTGTGAACTTTAAAACTAAAAAGAGCGAGATGAAAGGTCCAGTTGCAGTTTGCGCTAGAAAAGATAAACGACACCGTTTATATGATAGACCCTTACGTTTTTGGTCAAAAAGGATACATTTCACTTTATTTTGTGGCGAGCGACGCACCACTTCTTTTTGATCCAGGACCGGATTCGGCTGTTGAAACTGTGTTTTCAGCAATCGAAAGCATTGGTTTTAAGCCAGAAGATTTGCGATACGTTTTTGTTTCTCAGGTTTATCCCGATCACGCTTCAGGTTTAAAGAGAATTTTGGACCGCGCTCGCAATGCGTGCGCTCTTGTGTCTTCCACAGGAACAAGACACTTGATAGATCCCTCAAAAATGCAACAGACTTACCAAGCGTATCTTGGTGATTTCGCAAAGCTCTTGGGCGATTTTCCACCCGTTCCCTCGGAGCGAATTAAAAGCGCGCCCACCGAGTTTGAACTCGCTGGACAACCTGTAAAAGTGGTTTCTTGTCAAGGTCGCGCGCACCACCAGTTATGCCTTAAGATGGGCGAACTGCTTTTTGGCGCTGATGTGCTTTCAACGCACATCAGCTTGGACGAACACTATTTGCCCGCAAGTTTTCCGCAGGGTTTTGACCTACAAAAATATCTTCAAGATTTGGACACACTACTCGCGCTCAATTTTTCAAAGCTTTGCATCTCGCACTATGGGCATTACGACTCGCCCACAGACGTGATAACCAGATCGATCGACTCTGTAAAGTGGTTAAGGTCGCAAGTCGACTTGCTTCTTAAAGACGGACTTTCGGCTGAAGAAGCGAGCGACACAATTTTGTCCACAAAAACTTTAAAGACAACTTTGGACGCGGATTTCGTAAGGAAATACGCAAAGGCAAACCTTTTGAGCTTTATTGTAAGCGTGCAAAAGATTCAAGTGAGAAAGTGAACCGCTTTTTCACGCTTAAGGTACGAGTCTTGATATTTCTTCAAGCCTTTTTGTGACAAGCTCAACCCTTCCTGAGCTTATGACTACAAGATCGTATTTTTTTCCAGTAAAAACCAAAAGTAGCGTGAACCTTTCGTAGTCGACCAAAATTTTTTTGGGTCTTTCAAAACCAGCGACTTCGGCAAAGCGTATTGAGCTACCCCCTATTAAAGACGCAAGCTTTGCAAGACTTTCCTTCGGTAAGTCAGTTCTTCCGGCTGATATAATGAGCGTTCCGTACCTGTCAATCAAAAGTGCCAAAATCGTGTCTTTGTCTATGAGTGATTTCAAAGCGTTTTCTAGTTTTTCGAAAGACGCCATTAAGCTAGGTGAGTATTATTTAAAATATTAATTTTTTGAAATATACACGAATAACAAATCAAAACCTTTTTCTAACCTTGTCAAATTCCCGCTTTCTTTATATTTGAAAGCCTCTAAAGGGTGGGGATGAATATTTAAATTAGTGGCAACCTACCCAGCTTGGTTGAGGACTTAATAAGAGTAAGTAGGAGCAACCAGCACCACAGGAGCCAGAACAGGTGAACGGAGGTGGTCCTCTGAGCCACCGACTGCCCACCAAGTGAGTGATTTTATAGCGAATCATCGTGGAAACGATGAATCGTTTGTGGGTAAACTCTCGCCCTTCCAAGAGGGGAAGTCGGAGAGAAACCATCCGCAAAGATGAAGACGCTTGGACAACGGAATCTCGCTTTTTCGTGACGTAAGCGCTTAAATCACACCAAAAATAGTAAAACTGATGACCCAATCAGTCACAGTCAGGTGGTCTAAAAACTTTCAACTTGTAGGTTTTGACGAAAAAGGTCATTCGGTAGTTATAGACGCAGAACCGCCAAATGGCGAAGGAACTGGAATGAGGCCTATGGATTTGCTTCTTGTGTCCTTAGGCGCGTGCACCGCAATGGACATCGTGCAAGGTTTAAAGAAGTTCAAACAGCCCCTAAGAGGCTTGGAAGTCAAGGTGAGCGGAGAAAGAAACGAAACTCCACCACGCTATTTTAAGCGTATTCACATCCACTATATCGTGCACGGTCAGGGGGTGGACAAGTCAATCCTTGAAAAAACGATCAAAGAGTCCGACGAACTCTTTTGCTCTGTGGGAGCCACTCTCAAGGGAAAGGCGGAAATAACTACGAGTTACGAAATTGTGGGCGAGTGAACGTGAAACTTTCTAGTGAAGTTTTGGAAGTTGAACCGTATGTCATTTCGATGAGGCGGAAGTTTCACGAGTATCCTGAGCTCAGCTTTTCTGAGCACAAAACCGCGCAGATTATCGAAGAAGAGCTTAAAGCGATGGGTCTTAATCCTAGAAGGATTGCGCAAACTGGGGTGATCGCAGACATCGAAGGAGAAAAGGATGGAAAAACTGTGGCGATCAGGGCGGATATGGACGCACTTCCCGTTTTTGAAGAAAATGAGCTACCTTATTCTTCGAAAAACAAAGGTGTGATGCACGCTTGTGGTCATGATGCGCATATGGCAATGGCACTAGGCGTCGCAAAGATTTTTGGTGAAAAGCGCTTTCGCGGAAGAGTAAGGCTTCTTTTTCAACCCGCTGAAGAACAACCACCTGGTGGCGCGTTAAAGCTTATAGAAGAAGGAGCGCTTGAAGGCGTGAACTATATTCTTGGTCAGCACGTTATGTCCAACATACCCTCAGGGCATATAGCGGTATACTATGGCACGATGATGGCAAATTCCGATAAATTTGTGGTAAAGATTCACGGAAAGGGTGGTCACGGCTCTGCGCCACATGAGACTGTCGATGCTCTGCTTGCCGCCTGTTACTACACCGTTACGCTGCAAGCAATTGTGTCAAGAAGGGTTGACCCTTTAAAAGCCGCCGTGGTAAGTGTTGGCACACTAAACGCAGGCTATAGATTCAACATAATTGCGGCGCACGCCGAGCTCACAGGCACCGTAAGAACGCTTGATGACGACACAAAAAGCCTTGTCAAATCCGAACTCAAAAGGATTCTTGAGGGTGTGTGTGCCGCTACGGGAACTACTTACGAGTTTGTGTACGAGGATGGGTACCCGCTACTTGTAAACCACGAAAGCGTCGCCAAGGTTATAGAAAGCGTCGCGCGTGAAGTTGTGGGTGAACAAAAAGTGCTACACCCACCACCAGTAATGGGCGGTGAAGACTTTGGTTACTATCTTAAAAAGGTGCCTGGCGCGTTTTACTTCCTTGGTGTGGGAAACGAGAAAAAGGGAATAACTAGCCCGCAACACAGCCCAACATACAACCTTGACGAAGACGCTTTAAAGATTGGCGTTGAAGTTCTTTATAAATCAACGCTCAAGCTGCTTAGTCATTAGCTTTTTTGTTTGCCTTTTTCAATTCTTCTTCTAGCTTTTTGGCTTTTCTGTCAAGAGCGAGTGCGCCGCCCAAAACCATTATCACGCCGAGCACCGCCTCAAAACCGTCGGAGGACCTTGAGCCACCTATTGTAAACCAAAGTCCAAGAAAAATGTACGTCCAACCAGAGTGCACAATCTCAGAAAAAAACTTTGTTAAGGCGGACACGTTTAAAAAAGATTGCACCCAGCTTTAAAACACTCGCCAATTCGAACTTTAGAAGCACCTAAATTGGTTTGTTGGTTTTTTGTATTGGAATGGTTCAAAAGGTTGCGATAGTTGGAGTTGGTCACACGAAATTTGGCCATCACGATGATCTTTCGATAAGAGAGCTTGCGGCTGAAGCGGGTTTTGCCGCACTAGAGGATGCGGGTATCGCAAACACTGAAGTGCAAATGCTTTCGGTTGGAGTCGCATCGGGTTCAATGAGTGGTCAGCTAAGTCCTGCGGCAAGCGTTGCGGATGCGCTCGGTATAGCTGGTGTGCCTTATTACCGTTCAGAGGCGGCTTGCGCAACCGGTAGCGCCGCTCTTCGAACGGCTTATGCGCATATAGCCTCGGGTTTTGTGGATATAGCGCTTGTCGTTGGTGTTGAAGTGATGACTCATACACCCACCAAAGTGTCCACAGACTATCTTGCCCAAATGGGTGATATGGAGTGGGAGTATGTGCATGGCATTACGTTTCCTGGTTACTTCGCTCTTATGGCTTCTTCCCATATGAAGCTGTACGGAACGAGCGAAGAGGATTTGGCGCTTGTTTCCGTAAAAAACCACAAGTACGCGTTTTACAACCCTTACGCGCAGTTTCATAAGCGTATAAGCGTTTCTGACGTGCTTTCTTCAAAGCCCGTTGCCCCACCTCTCAAACTTTTGGATTGCTCACCTCTTACAGATGGAGCGGCGGCGGTGGTTTTGGCTAGCGAAGAGCTTGCGAAGAAAGCTCACCGACACCCCAGTCTGGATTCGAGGAATGGGTGTTGCCTCTTTGAACAACTTGATCGCCGAAAGACGTGACTTGGCTTCAATACCTTCAGTAAGGCTTGCCGCAAAAATCGCCTACTCCCAAAGTGGGTTTACGCCAGCGGATATACAAATCGCCGAGTTACACGATTGCTTTACCATCGCAGAGATCATAGAATACGAAGAGCTTGGATTCGCTGAAAGAGGCAAGGGTGCACAACTTGTTAGAGAAGGTCAGACCGAGCTTGGTGGAAAAATTCCAGTTAACCTCTCTGGTGGACTAAAGGCAAAGGGACACCCGCTTGGCGCAACGGGTGTTAGCATGGCAGTTGAAATCACAAAGCAACTTAGGGGAGAAGCGGAAAGGGGAAGAAGCGTATCGGGCGCGCAAGTGGGTCTTACACAGAACATGGGACTTACTGGTCAATACTCATTCGTGACGATTTATTCAAGGTGATACGCATGGACTCTCAATTTCACTCTCAGCTTAAAACAAAAAAGAGCTTTTTAGAGGGTTTGAAAAGAGGTGAAATCCTTTTTTCGCAGTGTGAAAAGTGCTCTCAAAAGTACCTGCCTCCACGAGAAATTTGTAAGGTGTGCGGCTCAAAGAGCCTTGCTCTAAAACCGGTTGATTTGAGTCACGCAAAAGTGGTGGCGTGCACTTTTATACAAGTTCCTCCCGAGCGCTATTCCAACGAAGAAGGATATGGAATCGCGGTCGTGGAGTTTAAAGACAATTTGAGGTTGTTGGGAAGGTTAAACACAGCGCTAAAGGATCCGATTAAAATCGTGGGTTTGAATGTAAAAGTGGTTGTGGAAAAATCGAAGCCAGATTTCTGGTTTGAGCTTTAAATAGATTCGTCTAGAAGTGTGACCAAGTACTCAATTTCCATTTTTAGTCTTTCGGATGTGCTGTTCGCCTCAAGAAGTCTTTGTTTTTCTCTTGGGTCTAGCTGTAAAACATCCGCGACGACATATGAGTAGTTTGTCGGGTCAAGCTCGTGAACTCCTTCGTTAAGAGGGCAAACACCGAGTTTTTCAAGAAGAGCTAGGTACTTTCTAAAAAGCGACTGAACAACGCTCTTAAGCCTTTTTTCTTCTTCACCTTCTTCAATCTTTTCATCAACCCACTTTATTTCAGCCTGAAGATAGGGTTCACTATAGTCAATCCAGATAATTTCGAACTTCTTTTCGCCTTTTACGACCACGTTATAACAACCGCCACGCAGTCTCTGCTTTGCGACGATTCTTGCCTCTGTGCCTATGCTGTAAGGTTCTGCAGGTCCACCAACTTCCATTCCGCGTTTGATAAGAGCTATGCCAAATGAAGAATTGGAAGAAATGCACCTCTCAACCATTATGCGATACCTCTTTTCGAAAATAAACAGAGGAAGAAGCGTATTCGGATAAAGAACCGTGCTCAGCGGAAACAAAGGTATGAGAACCATGCTTCTTGACCTTCAATTAATTTGGAGCTATTAATTTTACGCGTTTACCTTACAAAAATCTAAACTCTTCTAAAACAATTGAATAAATTTGGATAAGATCATGATTTTTTAAAAGTGTTCATCAAGTTTATATGTTTGCTATAAATGATCTAAATTGATTGTGGTCTTTAATGCTAACTCCTTACGAAGTCGCAGTGAAATCCGTCATTCCAGCTGTAAGAAGAATGGTCGCAAAAAGATTGATTAGTAAGTACGGTCTTACCCAAAAAGAAGCCGCAGAGCTACTTGGTGTTTCACAATCGGCGATAAGCAGATATGGTTCCGAAGAGCGAGGAGTTGCTATAGACCTTGAATCGCACAAAGACGTTGTGGAAAGAGTCGAGGTGCTCGCTAGAGAAATCGCAAGCGGACTTGTGGCAAAAGCGTTTATCGCAAAAAGGATAGACGAGATCTGCGACTATTCGATCAAAAAGGGTTACATGTGTGAGTTCCACGGAAGAATAGACCCAGAAGTGACGCAGATAAACTGCTCAGTTTGTTTAGAAGAAAGCTAAAGTAGGCCTAGTTGCCTTTTTGCCTCTTCGCTCATTCTGTCCGGTGTCCACGCGGGCGTTCTCGCTATTTCTACTTGTACACTCTTTACCTCAGGAATTTTGCTAACTTCTTGAATCACTTCCTCTTCAAGGAGATATCCTACAGGACAACCAGGTGCCGTAAGACCTATTCTCAAAAACACTTCATTGTTTTCGTTTATGTTGATGTCGTACACAAGTCCAAGGTCTACTATGTTAATCGGAATTTCTGGGTCGTAGCAGTTTTTAAGAGCTTCAATTATCTTTTGTTTTAGCTTCTCTTTTTCGGGTGTTAAAGCTTGAGAGTCCATAATAAGTAGATAACCTTGACAACAATATAAAAGTTAGGTTAATACATTAGTTTGCGGTTTAAAAAAGGAACAATTTTGTGGAGCGTTGGAATTAGCGCGGGCTTTTCGGCCGCTCATTACATTCCAGGTCATCCTAAGTGTGGAAGATTACACGGGCATAATTACAAGGTTGAGCTTCACGTTGAATCCAACAAGCTGAATGAAATGGGCTTTGTTTTGGATTTCGGAGATCTGAAAAGCGCACTCAATGAAATTCTAAAAAGGTTGGATCATACACTTCTTAATGAAAGTGTTTCAAAGGATTACCAACCACCTTCTGCAGAAAAAATAGCCGCTTATTTATATTACGAAGTAAAAAAGTCCACGGATTTACGAAACTTTAACATAAAAGTGAGGGTTTACGAAACACCCACTTCTTGGGCGGAGTATTTCGAAATTTAAAAAGTTCCGCATGGTTTATATGTCCATTCTGAAATTTTTTTCGTGATGCCCAACCGAACAGTGTTGATAGTTTTGATTTCTCTTGTGCTTGTGGTACAAGTGATAATAGGCTACGCTTTTAATTACATAAATCCTACAACAATGGCAGGTCAAAGAACCGCAGGTCTTCTTGTTGCGCTAGATTCGCTCTTGTTTGTTTCTGTGATTAGCGTTTACGAAAGATTCTTTGCGAAGACTGTGTACGTAGAGAAGGAAGAAGCGAACGAATAAAATTAGTGGTTTCAATGGATTTTTATAAAGATAGCGTCTTCGAACATCTCACGCACCACTACAAAGATTACAGCTTATGGCTTACTACGCTTGGTAGAAAAACTGGTAAGCCAAGGCTTGTTCAAATTTGGTTTGCGTTTGTAAACGGAGAACTCTATATTCTCTCAAGACACGGACTTGATTCGTGGTGGGCGAAAAACTTGCTCAAGAATAACAGCGTGATCGTAAACGTCGCAGGAAGAGCGTTCAGTGCAAAGGCCGAGTTGATCGAAGACCCGATACTAACAAACGAAGTGTGGAGGTATTACAAAGCGAAGTACAGATTTTATCCTCAGATTTATCTTTTTAGCTGGAAAAAGAAAAAGCTTTTCAGGATTAACTTTGTTGAGCACTAGTGCATACCGTATGGTCAAAACACTTTTAAGTCGGGGTTTGCGTTTTAAAACGAGGTAGAGTGGCTTGAGCGAGGAGTCTGCGCCTTTGGTTGCTGAAAGACCGCTTTCTAGTAGCTTGTTTTATGTTCTTTTGGGCGCACTCGTCATCACCACCGCGATAACCGCGGCTCTCACTTTGGGCAAACCATCTTTTGAAATTTACATATCGGAGATCGCGATAATCTGGGCACTTCTTTTACTTCTTTACTTCGTGTTTAACAGACCGTTTATCGTAAGCGCGTCAAAAACGCAAAAAGTCGGTTCGTGGTTAAAAAGATGGATTGTCACAACAAACCACAAAGACATAGGAGTGCTTTACATAGTCACATCTCTTTTCTTTGCGCTTGTCGGAGGTGTTCTTGCGGAGCTAATTCGAACTCAACTCATGACGCCTAACAATGACGTGCTAACAGGTGTTTACTATAACGAAGCCGTGTCTTTGCACGGGCTTATAATGATTCTTTGGTTCCTTTCACCTTTTGCTTTTGGTTTTGCGAACTACATCGTTCCGCTCCAAATAGGTGCGCGTGACCTTGCGTTTCCGCGCTTAAACGCGATGAGCTACTGGCTTTACGCGTTTAGCGGCGTGATGCTTATTTCAGCCTTCTTTCTACCTGGTGGAAACATAAACGGCGGTTGGACGCTTTACTCTCCCCTTACAGCAAACCAGTTCATGCCTGGTGCTGGCCCCACAGTTGGCTTTCTTGCTTTGATCATGCTTATCGCTTCGATCACCGCAAGTAGCGTGAACTTCCTCACCACGATCTTTTCGATGAGAGCTCCAGGCGTGACCCTTTCAAAAATTCCGATGTTCACATGGTTCATAGTTTTCACAGTTGTGCAAATGATGTTCGCCTTTCCAACACTACTAGCCGCCGGCTTCATGCTTGCCGCAGACCGTGTTGCTGGTACGACCTACTTTTCTTCTATTTTGGGAGGTGCGCCCATGCTATGGGACAACATGTTCTGGTTCTTCGGTCACCCGGAAGTGTACATAGTTTTACTTCCTTCATTCGGTGCGCTTGCAGAAATAATACCACTCTTTTCTGGTAAAAAGGAGCTTTACGGAAAGAACGCAATACTTCTTTCGACTTTTGCGGTGGTTGTACCTTTAAGTTTCTTGGTGTGGGGTCACCACGAATTCACCACAGTTCTTCCTCTTACCGAAAAAGAAGTGTTCATGGTGGCAACAATCGCGATATCTCTGCCTTTTGACATAATTGTGATAGACTTTATTAGAACAATGGCGGGTGGAAGAATTAGGCTTAAAGCTCCGATGCTTTTTGCGCTTGGCGCGCTTTTCGTGTTTATAATAGGTGGCATAGCAGGCGTGTTTCTTGCCTCGGTTCCGCTTGACCAAGAGTTCAGAGGTACGTACTTTGTTGTCGCCCACTTCCACTATGTGATGGTGGGCGCTTCTGTTTTTGGTTTGTTCGCCGCGCTTTACTACTGGTTCCCGAGAATGGCGCGCAAAATGTACAACGAAACTCTTGCAAGGATTCACTTCATAACTTCGTTGATTTTCTTTAACGTGCTCTACTTTCCGATGTTTCTTTTGTACGAAATGCCCCGAAGAATCTTCACTTATGAAGTGCCAGCTTGGACTCTTCCTAATACGGTTTCAACAATAGGAGCTTATCTCTTTGGAGCCGCTCAGTTTATTCTTGTTGCAAACCTGATTTACAGCTTGGCCCGTGGCAAACCCGCTCCTCTAAACCCTTGGGGAGCGGAAACAAGAGAGTGGCAACCAGAAGAGGAAGAAGAGGAGGAAGAAGAAGAGTTTGTTTTTGAAAGTGTGGGTACACTTGGAGTGGGCCAAGCGCCAGTAGTAGGTTCGGCGGGTCCAAAAACAAGAGCGCTTAAAACAAAACAGGCGCAAGTTGTAGGCGGTTACGAAACCAATTTGATCACGCTACACCACATTAGTGACAAGCCGTTTATAATTTCTCTTGGTCTTACTCTCACTTTGATAGGCTTTCCGATACTCAGTTGGAACGCGCTTGGTCCTTCTCTCTTCGGTCTTGGGCTTGCAGTAACGATATGGGGATTACTCGGTTTGGCATCAGAGTCTCTACACGAGAAGTTTAAGATGCCAGAAAGCCTGAAAACCGAGCGCTGGCCGTTTATCGGTATAAGAAGGTTAAAACTAGGTATTTGGCTACTTCTGTTTACTGAAGTGGCTCTGTTCGGTTCTGTTCTTACCGCTGACACTTATGTCAGAGTGTTCACGCCCTCTTGGCCGCTTCCCGGAACACTACACAGCGTGACAATTGGCACAATTAACACAATTATCCTAATGACTAGTAGCTTTACTGGATTTTTGGCGCTTAACTCAATAAGGAAGGGTGATCAGAGAGGGATGCTAACTTGGCTTGCGGTGACCTTTGCGCTTGGTGCGTCCTTTATAGGAGTTAAAGGTTTTGAGTGGTACGATCTACTTTCTCGTGGGTTAGGCCCAGCGACGAGCAACGCTTTGAGCGCTTACTTCTTTACTACAGGTTTACACTTGGCGCACGTGTCTGGTGGTTTGGGTTCTCTGATTTACTTAATAAAGAAGGGATTGAACGGGGGCTTTACTAAACAAAAACACGAAGCGGTTGAGGCTTGGGGGATTTACTGGTCTTTTGTTGACGCGGTTTGGGTTTTCATATTCATATTCTTCTATCTCACATAGGTGGTTCGAATGAACAAGTTTTCTCTTATTGCCATCTGGATTTACACCGTTATCGCCACTATTCTTGAGGCTCTGAGCTTTTATTACCTAAGGCAGTTTGGGTATCTACTGGCAAACAGCGTGATTATGGCGCTTGGCCTTTCTCAAGTCTTCGTGATTGCCGCTTATTACATGCATCTAAAGTATGAATCTAAAGCGCTTGTGATAGTCGCTCTTTCTCCGATTATGGTTGTTGCTGCGCTTATAACTGGCATCCTGTTTTCTATTCCACACCACTAAAGAGGTGTTTTTTATGGCCACGTTTGAGACAAAACCCAATTCAAAAGTTCTCACAGCGCTGGTTGTCGTTGGCGTGGTGATTGTTATATCTGTAGCAACGGTGCTTGTGCATCAGCTTCAATTTCCCGCAACAAGCTCCTTACCTTCTAGCACGCAAACTACTAGCACAAATAGCCATGTTGTTTATGTGATAATACCTAATGGCGTTGGTAACAATCCATCCCTTAACTATCAGCCTTCTACGATCACGGTTGTAATAGGAGTGAATAACACGATCGAGTGGATTGATCAGGACCCAACAGCACCGCACACGGTGACCTTTAGCTCGGTGCCAACTGGTGTTGACGCAAAAGCAATAAGCTCTGGTAACTTGGTACAAGGAGACACTTTTACCGTGAACCTTACAGTACCAGGCACGTACGAGTACTACTGCATTTACCACTCTTGGATGAAGGGCACAATCATCGTCAAATCGTGATCACATGAACGTTGCACTTTGGTTGTTTCCGATTGGAACTTCCTATGTTTTATCAAGAGTAATAAGGCAGTGCGTTGATGCGCAAAAAGCTATTAAAGCCTCTTTTTGTTTTTTACGCTCATTCTGCTTTGTGCGCTTTACTTAGGCGCATCGATTTACCTTATGAAACCGAGTTTTGATTCACTTGTGATAGCGATCTGGATCAACTTGGGTGCGCTCACGCTAGGTTTACTTCCGCTATTTAGAGCGTTTATAAAGTCGTATCTAGTAGAAAAATCTGAAAGCGTATGGGTTAACAAAAACCTTTTTAATGTAGGGGTAATCTTTTTGGTGTTTTTCAATAATTTTCTTGTAAGTTTGGTTTTAGAATTGACAACTGGTCTAAAGAGCTTTACACTCAGCACTTTTATACAGATTATCACATCGATGTGGTTTACTGTTACAATGTTCTTTCAGATTTCTTTTACAACCGTGCTTTTACGAGAGGAATTACGAAAACCGGTGTTGTATACCGCGTTACTACAGGCCTTATCGATAGCGCTTTTACCTCCGCTCTTTAAATTTTTGGGAGAAGCGAGCATTCTTCCTGAGTTCACAACCATAGTCGCTTCCGTTTTGCACATTTTTCGAAATAAAAGCGAGACAAACGAAGGAATTCAATTTTATTTTAATACTATCCTTTTAATTTTCATACTTGTCGTTACTGGTAGCGTTTTTTGGGAGTTTACCGCAAACGCCACACTCTTGGCTTTTTCGGTTGTGCTTAGCGGGACTATTTTTCTTTGGCTTGCGCTTTATCACAGAGAATTCGTGTACTTTAAAAGACGCTTTGATTTTTTGACACTTCGTCGCTTTGAGCGTAGCTAAATTCCCCTCATACGCAACTCTTATAAGTGGTTTTTTCTTGGGTAAGCTGAAAATGTTGGTGCTTACGTCTTATCTACTTGCACCTTCTCAAGTCATGTTTGATTCATTGGTGACTTACTTTCTTATAATGGGTTCTGCCGCTGGTGCGCTTGTCATAGGATACATGGTTTACAATGTGATAAAGTACCGTGAAAGAGGAGAAAGTTCGAATAATTTCACCTTAAAACCAACCGAACACAGAGGTTCGAGAGGCGCTTTACTCATTTTGAGCATCACGATGAGCGTGCTTGCAGTTGCGCTTTTTGCCTCGTTTCAAGCTCTTTCTCTTTACTACCATCCTCCACACACAGGACCAAGCATGACGATCAAAGTCTACGCATTTCAGTTTGGGTGGAACTTTACGTATCCCAATGGTTATTCGCAGGTGGGAACTTTGATTGTTCCTGCTAACACCACGATAATTCTTAATATAACCTCTAAAGACGTTATGCATTCACTTGGTATTCCCGCGCTTGACGTAAAAGCCGATGCAATACCCGGTTTTTGGAACACTCTCTGGTTTGACGTTCCAACACCTTCCAACTTTACAATACAGTGTTACGAGCTTTGTGGAGCTGGTCACGCTTATATGATAGCAAAACTTGTGGTTCTTCCACAGGCTGAGTTTTATCAGTGGTACGACTCTTTAAAGGGGTGAAATCAATTGGAGCAAAACGAAAAAGTGGACACAACCCGCAGAATGCTTATTCGAGGTGTTTTGGTTGGTTCTGCAGTAGCCTTTTTGGGTTCCGCGTTGGGTTTGGGTCGGTACACCGTGCCTCCACCACCAACTCTTCAACCTTTTCCGCGTGTTCTTTTGGGTAAGGCTTCACAGCTTCAAGTGGGACAACCTTATCAGTACAAGTACCCGCTTGCGAATCAACCAAATATCATAGTAAAAATTGGAAAAAAAGCGCAGTTTGGAGTTGGACCTGACCACGACATCGTTTCATTTAGCAATATTTGTCAACACCTTGGTTGCATTTACGTGTACGAAAACAACGCGACATGTCCAAATGGGGCAACTTTTCCAGGTGGACACTGCCCTTGTCACGGTAGTCACTATAACTTCCTTGAAAACGGTAAAGTTATGTGCGGACCTGCGCCTAGACCCGTTCCAAGGGTCATACTTGAGTACGACCCTGTAACAGACAACATTTGGGCTATAGGCATGGCCCCTCCTACAATCTTTGGGTTTAACACTGGTTCTGACAACGTGGCGTACGACTTAATCGGAGGTCCGCTCATACCAGACGGCTCGCAGGCAACTCTTACACCGCTTTGAGGTGAGGCGTGTGAGTAGCAAAGACCCTATTGACGCAATATGGCGCTGGATCGAAGAGCGAACTGGTTTGAGAAGACTGGTCTTAAGGCCACAACCAGAGTTCACGCTGTTTAATCCGCACTACTGGCTTGGCGCGCTGGCTGTTATATCCTTTGTGGTTCAAGGGTTTACAGGCTTTTTCCTTATGATGTACTATGTTCCACAGTACGTGACCACACCTTTTGGTGCACAAAACACAGCTTGGCAGTCTGTGAACTACATAATAACAAAAGTGCCCTATGGTGCGTTGATCGCTTCGATGCACCTTTACGGCGCTTATGCGATGATAGCAATCGCTTTTCTTCACCTTCTTAGAAACTACTATGTCGGTGCTTATAAAAAACCGCGCGAGCTCATGTGGATTCTTGGAATGATTCTCGGAATAATAACTCTGCTTTACGCTTTTACTGGGTACTTGTTACCCATGAACGTGGTGTCTTACGGTGCTTCGAGTGTAGGAGTTCAGCTTGCAAGCTACTTACCAGGCCCAATTGGGCGCGTTCTTCCAGAGTTATTAAAAGGAACGGTGTTTCCCGATAACACACTTAACAGGTTCTTTGCGATTCACGTTGTATTACTTCCCATACTTTTGCTGTTGGTGCTAGGTGCAAAGATCGGTCTTGTGTTCGAAGCTCACGGCGCTCATGGTCCAGTTGAGATTTCTCCAAAAAGAGGCCCAAGAAGCCGAAAAGTGAACTGGTATCCACGCCTAATTTTGTACAGCATGAATTTGGCGCTGTTCTACCTCGCAATTCTTTTGATCATTTCAGCGCTGTTTCCGATAAGCGCTGGCACCGAGTACACGGGTGGTCCACTTGGCGCAAACATATTGCCCGACTGGTACTTTGTTTGGACTGACATTGTGCTACGCGCAAGCTTCTTTTCAGGTAAGTACGTGGTAGACGGAATTCTTGCGATGCTTGGCGTGATAGTCGTTATCATTTTGCTCCCGTTTATCGACAGAAGTCCCACGTATCACGCAGCCCAAAGACCGCTTCTCACAATATTATGGACCGCGATGGTGGGTGAGCTTTTTGGGCTTACCGCTTATGGTTACCTCACCCCAAGCGCACAGCCTGTGTCCACACCGATCGACATCTTCGTGGTTTACATCGCTGTTCCTTTGGTGGTGATAATTCTCGGACTTGTGATTTACAGGTTTAGTCCGGCTTACATTCTGAACAGTGGGAGGCTTTGGGGAGTAAAGCCAGCTTACACGTACAAGCAGTATCTTGAAGAGGTTAGAGGTTCAGAAGTGCTTGTTAAAACCAACGCGTTAGACCAAGAATCTATCACAGACCAAGAATCCGTTAAAAAAATTGATGGTTTAACACACCCCAAAAAGAATCAGTGAATTGTGACGTTATACTTTACGAAGGCCGTTGTGTTTGTCGGATTGGTCACGATTATGTACTGGTAACCATTAGAAGGTATGCTCAACGAAAGTTGTGTTACCGATTGGTTACTCCACTCATAGATTCCGTTGTAGTTTGATGGATTCATAACGTAAATGTACACGTCGACTGGGACGTTTGATTTCATCGTAAAAGAGCTTGCACCCGAATAGTACATCTCGACAGAGCTTTGAGAGGTTATGTTAAGCTCTCCTGAGGGTGGGTAAGACGCTCTTGTGATTGCGGGTTTGACCAATGAGGCTTCAATCGCTTGATAAGCCCCAAAAATTCCCACGATGATTAGTATTACCGTAATGATAAAAATCGCGTACGACTTTTGAATCTCATTCATAACAATTCCTCGTTTAGTTTATTATTTAAGCATCACGCACATATTAGAAGTCTATCCGATAACTATTCGTGTTACCTTCAGTTAGCGTACCACTTTAGGAAGTCCATAAAAGATGTGGAGAGTTTTTGGAATTTATTTTGTCGTTGAAGCTTATTGTTCTGCCTTTTAGATACAAGCGCTCTACCGAGCTTAACCTATAATAATGGTTGGTAAAGTGGCTTTTAAAGATCTGGTAACTTGCGGTACTACGCTACTTAGTGTATAGAAGGTTAATCGAGGCGCTTTTGGGCCTTCGAACAAAGCGCGTTTTGTAAGTAAGACACCAAACCAAATCTGTTTCCTCGTTTTCGCATTAGCTGTAACCTATAAAGTGGTTGTCCACCGCACCTTACTACCGTTTCGTAACCGCATTGATTGAGCACTCACAAGGCTTTGGGTCGAATCTCAGTTTCGCCCTAATCTTCTTCCACTCCCTAATGACTTTGAGACTCTGAAAACAAAGCTAGAAGTCTTAATACCAAAAGCGTTGAGATTGCCACAACTTTAACCTCAAACCTCTTTCAAGTTTGAATTCATAAGAATGTTAAAGATATCAGTGGTGGGTACCACGGGGGATCATAAATCAATTCCGTGGTACCCACCGCTTAAGCGTTATCCAGACAGGAATCTAAGGCAGGATTTCAAACGAAAAGGCATATGTGAAACTTTTACAGTAACCTTACGAGCGCCCGCGGTGTGCGGGAAAGCCTGCGGATAGCCTCCGTAACCCTGTGGTAAGAGTGGACTTGACGGAAGAAGCGTAAATTCCTTACAAGGCGGGTAGCCCACAACATCTACAGACGGTGTCTTGACGATGCGTTGCTACGCTCAGAAAGTGTGTGTAAAACACATCGGACATCATCCACAAGCGCAAAACCAATATACTTTGTCAAGGTGTGGCAAATTATGGACAAAGAGCTTTTCGTCACAGGCTTTTTCCTAACAGTGCTTGGAGTGTACTTTGTGCTTTTTGGTGCGATTTACTATATCAAGTTGGGTGTTTTACACTATACAGTTCTGTTTTCGCTTCATCCTTTCTGGAGCTCTCCAGAAATACCTGGTGCACAAGTCCACGTAAACATGGTCGTAAACTATTTCGGAGTAGTTTTGATCATCGCTGGCATCTTTATGCTTACAACCAGTGTTAGGAGACCTGGTTC
>NEXD01000027.1 GCA_003019595.1 Candidatus Marsarchaeota G1 archaeon BE_D | reverse complement strand
AGCCAGAGTAGAGGAGCTAGACCCCTACGGCTCATCATCATACTGCTCTAGGTGTGGGTGGCACAATCAAGACCTGAATGGGGCAGACATCTTCGTGTGCGGTGGGTGCGGTCTCCGAATAGACAGACAGCTAAACGCAGCAATAAACCTGTACATGAGGATGAGCTTCGGCTACACCGAGAAGTGGGTTGGTGGAAAGAAGAGCATACAACTGAGGATGGAGGGCGCTTCCCAGAGGGAGTGGTGGGAGCGCGTGGTTCTACCCTCCCTCTTGGGTGGGTGCGTGCTGACAGGGGCGGAGCTGAAGGGGACCAATGAACTCGTGAGGGGTCTGCATGATGCTGTGAGGCCCAAGCTCTACTATGCGTATGATAGGTGTGCTGATGCGTACCTACGTATACCTACGTAGAGTGAAACCCAATTTCAAAACACCTGTTTTAACGTGTTAAGTGCCTACTTTTCAGGTTCAAGCGTAGTGTTAATCTAGAATGTAGAAATCGCTAATTCAAAAATGCTACAAAACGCGAAACGTTTGCGGGCACCTTGGTAAATCACAATAGTCTTTTGTTATAGTTTAATTCAACGACAAAGCTTAATATGCGCTTGAGCTTAAATTTTAGAGTTGCACATCAGGATAGCAAGTCGTGGAAGCGCGCTTGCACTAATTCAAACGGAAGAAGTTGCTAGTGTGCTCAGAAGATTGGGCCATGATGTGAGCGTCATCACGATTAAATCTATCGGCGACGTGGATCAAAGCACGCCTTTACACACAATAAGTCGAAGAGGAATCTTTGAAAAAGAAGTGGACAGAGCTGTTTTAGAAGGCAAAGCTGACATCGCGGTTCACAGCTTAAAAGACGTGCCACTAGAGCTACCAAACGAGCTAGAAATGGTCGCTATCCCAATGAGGCAACCACCTTACGACGCAATCTTTCCCGTTCCTCTGTACGTGCTTAAGCAAAACTCGGCTGTTGCAACAGGAAGCATAAGAAGAGCTGCCATGCTCAAGCTGTTTAGACCTGATTTAAGAATTTTGGGAATAAGGGGAAATGTAGACACCAGAGTGAAGAAGATTCAACAGGGGTACGCACAAGCCGTGGTTTTGGCAGAAGCGGGTTTAAAAAGGCTTGGGTTAAAAGGTTGGAAAAGGCTAAACCCCAAATTCTTTGTGCCAGCGGCTGGTCAAGGCGCTCTGTGCGTAACGTGTAGCTCTGAAGCTCCTCAAGAATTAAAAAAAGCTTTGAAAAAAATAGACCACAAGCGGACACACACGGAAGCGCTACTAGAAAGGCGCATCGCCAGCGAAATAGAAGCGGGGTGCACTTCACCTCTTGGTGTTCACGCAGAAATGGTGAACGAAAAAATCATTCAACTCACAATAAGCTTAGTAGAGTGGAACTTACAAAGCAGAGTTTTCGTTTCACTAAAGGCGCCCTTGGACAAAGTGTTTGAAAAAGCACTAAACGAGTTTGAAAAGAAGGGAGGAAAATCTGTTGTCAAACAGTGGCGCACGAAGGGTGTGCCAAAACTTTTTGACGAAAGCGCTTGAAAAAGTGTTCAATTAAGGAAGCCGAAAATCTTAAGAGTTTGCTCAGAATCACGAGTATCTGCTAGCGTGGGGATTCGCAAAGCGTGACGCAAGGGAGAGAAATGACAAGCTCCCTTCTTAAGCAGCGTGATCCACACGCTTTATCACACATAGAGGTGTAAGAGATGATTTCAATAATTGGTAGCGGAAAAATTGGTTCAAACGTTGCGGTTCACTTGGCACTCAAAGGCTTTGACGACTTGACGCTGATAGACGTCATTCAGGGTCTTCCTCAGGGTGAAGCGATGGACATACAGCACATGCTTTCCGCTTATGGAATAGACCTAGAAGTGAGGGGCTCAAACGACTACAAAGACATAGAGGGCTCAAGCCTTGTGATCGTTGCCGCGGGCTTTGGAAGAAAACCCGGACAAACCAGGCTTGACCTAATGAACTCAAACGCTGGTATAATAAAGGAGGTTTGCGAACAAGTGAAAAAACACGCTCCAGATTCTATCCTTTTAATGGTGACAAACCCGCTTGACGTGATGACGTACATAGCGTATCGCGTAACAGGTTTTCCGAGAGAAAGGGTTTTTGGAATGAGCGGAACGCTAGACGGTAGCAGACTCAGGCATTTCGTGGCAAAAGAGCTAGGCGTGTCCGTTTCTTCGGTCACGCCGATGATCATAGGAGAACACGGGGAAAACATGCTACCTTTGGCTAGCTACACCACAGTGGGCGGAATTCCGCTTTCCAAATTAGTCGACAAAGCAAAGTTTCAGGAGCTTGTGACGAAAACGCGAGGGGTTGCGGCGGAAGTCATAGCGAAGAAGGGCGCGACGATACACGGTCCTGCGGCGGCAGTGACCGTTCTTGTGGATGCAATTCTCAACGACAGAAAGGCGCTTCTTAACGCATCGGCGTTACTTAACGGCGAATACGGCTACCGCGACATCGTGATGGACGTGCCTGTGATAATAGGAAAAAAAGGAGTTGAAAAGATCGTAGAGCTTGAGCTCACGCAGGAAGAAAAAGCGGAGCTTCAAAAAAGCTACGACACTTTAAGGGATGCGATATCCAAGCTCAATATCGAGCTTCCAAAAAGAGGCTAGTGGTGACCAACAATTTCTTTTATCGCGTTGACTATTCTTTCTATCTCTTCCTGTTTTAAAGAAGGATGAACTGGCAAAGACAAAACGCTCTGTGACGCAAGCTCGCTATTCGGGCACATGCCTTTTTTATAGCCAAATCTTTTGACGTAGTACGGTTGTAAATAAACTGGAAGAGGGTAGTGAACCGAGGTTTCAATACCCTTTTCAAGGAGTTTTGCGGCAAGCTTGTCTCTTGTGATTCCAAGTTTTTCAGGCTCCACCCTTATCGTGTACTGGTGGTAAACGTGCCTACTCCACTTTTTTTCTATCGGCGTGACAATTCCGTCAATACCCTCCAATCCCTCGTTCAAAAGGCGCGCGTTCCTTCTTCTAAGCTCGATTAGTTCTTCTAGTCTTTTGATTTGAGGTAAACCTATAGCCGCTTGAACTTCGGTCATCCTGTAGTTGTACCCGAGCTCAAGTTGAGTGTACTTCGACTCCTGACCGTGGTTTCTTAGCATCGAAACCTTCTTTGCGATTTGGGCGTCCTGTGTTGCCACAAAACCCCCTTCTATTGTGTGCAGGTTTTTTGTGGCATAGGTGCTAAAGCATCCCACATTACCAAGCGTTCCGACATAGCTTTGCCTAAAGGTTGAGCCAATCGCCTGCGCCGCGTCTTCCACCACAAAAAGCCCTTTTCGTTTTGCGATTGAAAGTATGTCATCCATTTTCGCTGAGTGTCCATAAAGGTGAACCGGTTCTATCGCGACACACTCTTCTGAAACCCTTTCTTCAACGCTTGCGGGATCGATGTTGTAAGTTTCAAGCTCGATGTCCGCAAAAACAGGCTTTGCGCGCGCGTAAAGAATTGCGTTTGCGCTTGCAGGAAAAGTGAAAGCCGAAGTGACCACTTCTTTTCCTTCGACGTTAAGCGCTTCAAACGCAAGGTGTAGCGCCGCAGTGCCGCTACTCAAGGCGACGACGTGTTTCACAGAAAGATAGCGTGCAAGCTCGTTTTCGAATCTTTCCACAAGAGCGCCGCTCACAAGCCTTTTGCTTCTCAAAACTTGAAGCACAAGCTGCTCCACTTCTTCGTCTATGAAGGGATCGGCGATTTTTATTCTTTCCATTATTCCTGAGCGTACGTTGCGTATCTTATAAATTCTTTCAATTAAAAAACAACAAAAATTTGTGGTAATTCTTATTTTTGGCCAAACGCGCGTTGTATTGTGGCAACTTTGCCTTCTGTGGGATACCTTTTTGAGCGCTACTCAAGGTTTGTAAAGTCACATTCTCGCGTGTTTCTTGCGCTTTGGGTTTTGCTTCTTATTTTCGGTGCTCCGCTCACTCTTCACCTACCTAGCATCGTTTCTTACTCGATCAACGTTCCCTCATCAAACCGAGAATCCGCTTATGCGGAAAACTTGGTTTCGCACGACTTTAGAGGCTATCAGCCTTCCAACGCGACATATTACGTGCTTATTGTCACACGGGACGCGCTTTCTCCTTCAGTGTACAAGCGATTTTTACAGTTCAACAAAACGCTTTACCAAACGCTCAAGCCTTATGGGCTTTCAAACATTTCTTCGGTTTATTCACTCGAACTTTCGCTTCTGACATCGTTGGTAAACCAGTCGATTTTCGTTTTGAACGAGACGCGCGCTCTTGTGAACTCAACCTATCACGCCGAGTCTTCTTTGAGTGCAAACCTTAGCAAAATCAACTCGCTCGTTTATTCTCTAGCGTCCAACCTTACTAAGCTTGATGGACAAATCAGAAACTTCACCGCTTTGGTTTACTCGATTTCTCAGTCTGAGCACGCGCTTTTTGAGAACATAACTGTTCTCAACCAAAAGCTTTACTTGATTCGCAACGAAACGATTAGCGCGATAAACCAAGTGATTCTAGTCGCCTCACAGATTAATGCGACAAACCAAAGGGTTTACGCGCTTTACTACCAAATTGGTGGCTACTCACGCTTCGTGTACGAAGCGCCTTATCTTTTTGTGAGCTCGTGGCTAGCTTACTACTCGAACAACCCGAACTACACTTTGTCGCAGCTCGATTTTCTTGCAAACCGCTCGGTTTATTCGCTCACAAACTCGCTTTTCGACAACCCTTCGCTTGTGTCGTACTACAACCTCTTTTTGGGCGTTTGGAGCAATCTCACGCAGTCGCTCACCACAAAACAGGTGGCGCAGCAAGCGTTTGAAATCGCAAACCGCGCGGTTTACTTGTCGCTTTCCGTTTTTCTAAAAAGCGTGCCACAACAAGTGGCCTCTCTCGTTTTGGCGCTCGTCGCGCAGTGGTTCAACATAACTGACTACACGAACACACAGCTACAGGCAAGCCTTACGCTTAGCGTCGCAACGCAAAACTTGACACAGCAACAGGCGCAGTTCGTTCAGGCGTGTTTTGAGCTAGGCGCAAACCCAAGCGCGCAAGCGATAGACCAGCTTGCGCTTTCCATTGTGACAAAAGACCTTCCACCTTCACAAGCAAGCTTTGTTCGAAGCGCTTTTTACGAAGTTCCAAAAGAGGGGATTGAGAACTTTACACTGAACTATTTGTCCAATGTAATAAACCAAACACAGCCTGCGCTTGCGTCTTTTGTTTATCGTAACTTTGGAGTCACTCTTTACACATTTCTTTCAAGGACTTATTCACTCGGCTTTCCCGCATCATACGATGGCACAAGGAACCTTACGCTGCAACTTGTGTCGCACGCGCTTCCGAAGAACATCACAGAACAGCTTTTGCGAGTGAATCTCACCGCACAAGCCTTTTTACAACAAGTTTTCGCACTGGGTTATCCGCCGAACAACCAAAGCGTCACAGCGTATGCTTTAAACGTTTTTGGCGATGCGCTCAAAAACGAATTCGCCAACGCAAGCGAAGTGGTGAACTACGCGTACTTACTTGGAAGCAATCCATCGCGCGCGCTAGCGCTCGACTACTCGATTTCAATTCTTTCGCCGTCTTTTTCGAATTTGACACAAAGCGAGTTTGCGCTAAGCGCACAAAGATTTTTGACGCTTGTCGCAAAGCTTGGAAATCCTCCTAGCGACTCCTCTCTTAAAAACGTTACACTTTACCTCGTCAACAGATCTTTTTGGGTGAATCACACGTCTTTTGTGTCCAACTTTTCTAGCCGTTTTAACCAATCGTTTTACAGCTTTTTAAGTAGTTTGTACCAAGCGAATGAGGTGCAACAAAAAGCGCTCTATTTGAACCTGAGCTTTGACGCGATTTACTACACACTATCTCAAGATCCGCTCCTTCAAGTGAACAAAACTTCTCTTTTGACAGTTTTACAAAGTTTAAACACCACGAAAAACGCGCGCGCTTTCGCAAACGCCTTGCTTTCCAAGATGGGTTTTGCGCGCGCTCCCGTTTCTCCGAGCATGGGATTGCTCTACCAGCTTATTGACCCTTCAAAAAGCGCAACGATCGTCACACTGCAGTTTTCTCATGAGCCTAGCAACAACGGCACAAAAGCGTTCGAAAGCGTCGTGGAGAGATTTAACACAAGCGATTTTGTCACCTACTACACCGCAGGTCCGATAATTTCCAAGGATTTGCAGGGCATCGTCGCAACGAGCGAGCGCGTTGCGATTCCTGTCGGATTAATCGCTGCAGTAGTGATAACCGGAGTTTCTTTCTTTCGCCGATTGCGGCGGTAATACCCACACTCGTTTTCGCGCTTTCGATGACGCTAGGCTTTGGTTTGGTTTACCTTGTCATAGGGCGAATCGAAGGCCAAACGCTAAGCTATATAAGTCCTGTGGTGATCGCGCTACTTGGGCTTGGTCTTGCTACCGACTACAGCGTTCTCATAATGAACAGGTTCAGGCAGGAGCTTTCAAAGAGAGAAAAGGAAGCGGTGCGCCTTAGCGTAAGATGGGCTGGTGAAGCGGTTTTCACAAGCGGGCTTACCGTTGTGCTCTCTTACGTGGCGCTTGATCTTGCGCACATTCCGCTTTTCAGCGACGTTGGTTTGGCAAACGTTTTGGTCGTGTCTTCTGTTTTGCTGTGCACGCTCACGCTTCTTCCCGCGATTCTTGCGCTTCTAGGTAAGAGGGTCTTTTGGCCAAAGAGTAAGATCGAAAACAAACCTTCGGTTCTTTCTTCGATCACCAAAAAAGCGATATCCCACCCAAAAAGCGTTTTGGGCGCTCTTGTGGCTGTGACGCTACTCACCGCGGTGATCGCGGTAAACCTGCCTGTGAACATCAACTTCCTGGGTTTAACTCCGAACACGCCCGCAAAAGTTGGGCTTGACCAAATCACACAGCACTTCGGTGGCTCAACGCTTATCCCAACCTATGTTGTGGTCGAGCTACCAAGCAAAATCAGCACCGCTCCTGACTCGTTCAACACGAGCGAGATTGAGCAACTCGCAAACCTCACCAACATAATAAGGGGATTTCCGGGTGTTAGGGCTGTGTACGGCGTTACAACGCCGTACAACTACAGCATACCCTACGAAACAATGTCCAACATGAGTTTGGAACAAAGGCTTGCTTATTCCAAACAAATTCTCCAATATGTGAGTTTCGACAACTCCACGGTTTACTTTAAGGTCGTCTTCAATGGTGACGCGTTTGACAACCGCGTGCTCAAAGAAGCGCGCACGCTGAGCGAAAAACTTGCGCAGCATACACCAGCGGGATACCATATTTACGTCGGAGGCGCATCACTTGACGCACAGGACGTTTTGGATTACATCTTTCGAATTCTTCCAGAGCTTGTCGGCGTTCTTATTGCGGCGATCTACGTGGTGCTCTTTGTTCAACTAAAATCCGCTTTCACACCACTACGACTTATTGCTACGATAATGAGTAGCATTGCGTGGACGCTGTTTCTTGTGTGGCTGATCTTTTACAAGCTTTCTGGTTTGAGTGTGTTCATCTTTGCCCCGCTTTTTCTTATCACCACAATGCTAGGCGTGGGAATGGACTACGACATCTTTATGATTGTGCGCGTAAGAGAAGAGGCTGGAAAGGGTAGTGGCGATGAGCTTGCGCTCATCAAAACGTCTGAAACAACCGCCGGTGTGATCACCGCGCTAGGTTTGATCCTTGCCACAGTTTTTCTTTCGCTAGGTCTCACGCCAATCGTGCTACTAAGGCAAATAGGGCTTACGCTCGCACTCGGCGTTCTTTTGGACACATTTGTCGTGTGGCTGGTTTTCGTGCCGTCGATAATGGTGCTCGCAAAAAGGCTAAACTGGTGGCCTGGAGACCCTCGTAAAGACGTTTCTACCGACCTTCAAAAGCCTTGAGAAAGCGCTCCGCGTCTTCTTGAGAAGGTATCGCTTCTTGGTCTCCTCTTACACTCACAACAAGCGTTGCAGCGGCAACCGCGCTTTTTAACGCGTAAAGAGGGGAGAACCCCCTAAGATAAAGCGCGCAAAAAGCACCAGAAAGCGCATCACCCGCACCAGTCGGGTCTTCAACAGGTGCGTCAAACGCTCGCTGCTCGTAAACCTTTCCATCACAAGACAAAACAACGCCCTTTGTTCCCCGCTTGAAAACGAGTGTTCTTACGGGATATCCCTTAAGCGCCGTCAAAACTTCCTCAAATTTGCTCACACCAAAAAGAACCGCCGCGTCATCAGGGTCTGTGATGAGTATTTCAACTCTCTCAAGCGCGCGCAAGATCACCTCTCTTGCTTCTTCCTTTGAGGGCCAAAGCTTGAGTCTTATGTTCGTGTCCATTGAAACCCTTTTTGCGTGCTTCAAAGCCTTGAAAACAGCAAGCCTTGCGCTTTCGCTTATCGCAAGCGTTATGCCAGTGATGTGTAGCAGGTCGTAGCCTGAAACCACGCGCTCATCCACGTCATCAGGGTTGAGCCTTGAACCAGCGCTTCCCTTTCTGTAGTAAACGAGCTCGCTTTTGTAAGGCACGGGGTAGTGTCTCTGAACAAAGTACACGCCTGTCGGCGCTATAGGATCAAACACAATTCTTGAGACGTCGACACCCTTTCCTCTTAACCATTCAACGATGTTGTGCCCAAACTCGTCAACGCCGACGCGCGCAATGAGCGTGGCCTCGCAACCGAAGCGAACGCTTGCAACGCAAAAGTTCGCTTCGGAGCCAGCGACGTGCTTTTCAAAGAGGGTGACGTGTCTTAGCGGACCTGGATTTATCGCGTTGAGCTGTATCAAAGGCTCACCTAAAGAGAGCACTTTGGGCGAGCTCATTTTCTCTTATCAACTCTCTTATCTCTGATTTTAGCGAAAACCTTTGTTGTTCGTCAAGATAAAAGATCGGTTCACGCGGCACTCCCACGTCGTATCCCATGAGCTCCTCGGTCAGCACATAGTTTGCGGAAAGCGAGCCGTACTTTTTGGAAAGCTGTGTGAGTTTCGTGACCAAACTTTGAACTTTTAGCGCGTCTTGCGTTTTGTGCTCTTTCAAAAGCTCCCTTATTTTGACGAGTAAGTGCGGCACGTAGTTTCCAGCACCACTCACCACTCCGTCAAGCGCGCTCGCAAACGAAGACACGATGAGCGTGTCAGACCCTGTGTAAACTTCTAGCTTTGGTAGTAGATACTTGTACTCAAGGCTTTGCGCAAGGTCATTCATCGTGTTTTTGATTCCTTTGACCACGTTTTCTCCGAGTTGCTTTAACACGCTTGGTGTGACGTTAAACCCAGTGGCAAGCGGGTAGTTGTAAACGTAAATCGGGTGTTCATACGCGGCGTAAATCTTTTCGTAGTAACTCAAAACCCATCTTTCTGGTAGGTTGGGAAAGTAGTAAGGCGGATACGAAGCCACTCCGATTATGGAGTAATCCTTTGCTTCCTTCGCAAGTGTGAGAACGTTTTCGAGGTTTAGCTCGCCTATCTGAAAAATTATTTTTTGAGTGACACCGCACAAAGCGTCAAGCATTTCCTTTTTCTCTCTAAAAGAAAGCATTGGACCAAGTCCGGTTGTTCCCGCAAGAAAGATAGCGTCAACGCCCTTTTCAAGCAGATTGCTCACGTGCTTTTTGAGCTTTTCTGTGTCCACTTTGCCGCTTGTGTCAAACGGTGTTATAACAGGCACGATTATCTTTTGCATAACAACAAAAAATTTCCCACAAATAATAGTCTTCCGACTACTCTGGTGGAAGCTCCTTGAACGCTAGACTCAGGTTTATTCCCTTTTTTGCGTGGTACCATTTTGAAATCGGGTAAAGAAGCGCGCCGAGCACCCAGAAGAACAGCATTATTCCCCAAGAAAGATCGTTTATCCCGTAGTAAGGAAGCGCGACGAACATGTAAGTGAGGTACAAGAAGAAACCACTGGTCACAACACCGCACAAAACCAGCATCGCTTTCTCAAAACTAGAAGGCCTTTTTAGGCCAAACACGATCGCGGTTATCCCTATGAACGCGAAGAACAACGTGCCAAGCGCGGTTGTGGAATAAAGGCTTGTCCAGTTTGTGAGCGCAACGATAAACACCATCGGAATCGAAACCACAAACGTAAGAAGAAGTGAAGCGTAAGGTGTGTGAAACCTTTCGCTTACGGCGGCAAGCCTTGTGGGTAGCAACCTATCGAAACTCAACCCCAAAACGTACCTAGAAACCGAGAGAATCGTTTGCTGAGAAGCCGCAAGGTACCAAAACGAAAAGAGCACGCTGATCAAAACTCCTAGCAAGGGAGCGTTTCGAATCACAATGAGCGCTATGGTTAGCATGTTTGGCGTTGCCCCAGCGGTCGCAAGTTGTTCAGGCCAAGCGTTCGGTGCGTTCATCGCAAAGTCAAAACCCAAATAAGAGTAGTAAACCGCTGAAAAGAGCGCAAGGAGCGCGCCGCTTACTATCACCGGCAAAAACGTTCCTGTGATTGAAGACTTCTTGATGTCCTTTATTTCACCAGAAAACGCCGCGGCGTTGTTTATCCAAGGTAACGCAAAAGCGAGGTAAGGAAACAGAAGTGAAGTCGCACCGAGAGAAAAGAGGGGGCCACTATACCCTGACGCTATTTTGCTATATGAAGAACCATATGAAGAAAGAAGTGAATCGAGCGAGGATTTAACGCCCGACGCTCCAGCGTAAACGAACACGCCTAACATCATGAGCGTCCCCAACATCGCGATGCCAACCATCACACCAAGAAGCAAGTAGCCAATTTTTGGGGAAACGACGTCCACCAAAGTGATGACCCCTAAAAGCACTAGTGGAAGAATTATGAGCGAAGCTTGAGAACTAAGCGAAATGGCAAGCTGTGAAAGCGAAGAAACACCAGAAACAGCGCCTATAGAAGACAAAGCGGGATAAAGGGAAAGCGTAATGAGCCAGTTGAGCTGAATTGCGACAAACGGCATTCCTGTAAACGTGAATCCAAGAAGCAAAAAGCCAGCGGGAATGGGACCAAGCGTCCTGCTTATCCAAACGTAATCCCCTGCGGTTCTTCCGATGTATCTCACAACCTTGTAGTAAATGTACGCCTCAAAAAGTGTGAGCAAAGTGAAAATCAGCGTTGCAACTACAACGTTTCCGCCAGGGTTTCCGTTGGGGAAAAACGAATCCGCTTGATTCAAAAGGAGTAAAGTTGTTCCAAAGCCGACTTCTCCCACGTTTGCAAAAAACAGCGTCCAAGGGCCTAACGACTTGACCAAACCCGTCGCTTCACGCACAAACACGGAGGGTTTTGACAATTTCAAGCTGAATAATCACACTAACATAAAAACTTTTTGCATTAACTTGTCAATCTAAAGCCCTAAGCTTTCTAACCAGCTTAAATGTTTCATACCAAAGGCTTCCCACCGCACCGAGCGCAGATGCCGCAAGAAAAGGCACAAACGCGCGGTCGGCAAGGCTTCGATAAGAAAAGTACGCAACCAATATCGAAAAAAGAACAGAGAAGAATAGCGACTGCGGAACCAGAAGAAAACCGAGCTTTGTATAGTCTTCGAGCAGTTCATTAGAGGCGTCCTTAACGGCATAGTACTTTCCGTCTTCGTTTTGCTTTACATAGCCCGCTTTGACAAGCCTGTTTAAGTGGTAAGAAGCCAAGGATGGCGTTGAAAATCCGAGCGCTCTTTGAATCTCCCTGAGCTCGCATTCGCCATGCCTTAAAAGGTAAAGATAAACTCTGAGCGTGTTTCCCCTGATCTCTTGTTTTGCCATTTTGTTCAATTCACGACAAACTCAAAATAAATCTTTTCACGGATTTTTCACTTTTTTAAGCACGTGCTCGAGCACGATTTCGGCAAACTTCACCTTTGGTAGTTTTTGTATTTCCACAATTTTTTCTTCTTTTGAAACTAGAATTCCTTGGTTCGTGTCCCACTCAAACGCAGCGCCTTCGAGTGACGAGTCGTTTGCTACCACGAAGTCTGCGTGCGTTTCCTTGATAAGTCTTTTCGCAGAGTTCAGCAACTCTTCTTTTGTCACCGCGTGCTCCGCTTTAAATCCCACCAAAATCGCATCGGGTGAAAGCTTCTTTACACTTGCGACCACTTTGGGGTTTGCCACAAGTTTCACCGTTATTTCGGGGTTTTCGCTTGAACTTATCTTTTTTGCTTCACTCTGAACTGGTCTGTAGTCGCTAGGCGCAGCCGCAAAGATCACAACGTGGTACTTTTTTTGTTTAAGCTCGCTTTCGACCACGCGCAGCAAGTCAGAAGTTGTGGTCACCCTTAACAGTTTGTCCACATATGGAGGTGCAATTTGGGTTGGGCCTGTCACAAGCGTGACGCTTGCTCCCCATAGCTTTGCCTTTTGCGCAAACGCGTACCCCATCTTTCCGCTACTAGGATTTGTGAAAATTCTTATCGGGTCAAGAAACTCTCTTGTAGGTCCAGCGGTGACAAGCACATTCAACCCTTCCATCTTCTTTTTTCCTATTTTTGAAATCACCGCGTAAAGCACTTCTTCAGGAGAAGCGAGTTTCGCCTTTCCTTCTTCAAGCTTTGGAAATACAAAGCCCACCCCCTCTTTTTGTAGCGCTTCGATGTTTCTTTTTACAAACGGGTTGTGGTACATGGGCTCGTGCATCGCAGGTGCGATCAAAACGGGTATTCCACTACCAAGCGCCACGGAAACCAGAGATGTCACTGGTGTGTCGTCAACACCCGATGCGATTTTAGATATTGTGTTTGCGGTACACGGAGCGACAAGGACAAGCTGAACCGCGTTTTCAGAGGTTTTAGAGCCAAGCTCGACGTGTTCGATAAAACCGGTAAGCTCTGTAATCGTGGCGTTACCTGTGGCCCAAGTGAGTAGCTCTGGTGTGACCAGCTTTTTTGCGGAAGGAGTGATCACCGGAAAAACGTCCGCGCCATGCCTCATGAGTAGTCTTGCTATGTCCACCGCTTTGTAGGCGGAAACACTACCTGTGACGCAAAGCGCAATCCTTTTTCCTTCTAGCTCATCACCCCAACTTCCCCTAATTCCCTTTAGATGGCTTGCCACTTTTACCCAATTTTAAACTCACGTGCAAACTAAAGTTTATGCTTTTGGGTTTACAATTTCTTTGTAAACCCAATATTTAAATATTCGAAAACTTCACGCCTGTTTGGTGAAAGCACAATGGGTTTTCTGGTTGCAACTCTTGCTTGGTTACATATATTTTTTGCGACGGGGTGGATAGGAGGCGCTTTGCTTAGCACGATCGCGCTTGAGCCGTCTATTCACAAAATGGAAAATTACGCGATCGCGCAAACGCTCATGGCAAATGTGGGAAAGTTCATGGGAGTTTTTTCGACGCTGACAATCGCTTTTGGCGTGTTATTCTTTTGGGTTTTTACGGGTGGTCGGTTTTTCTTGATCGATTCTGGCTGGGGAGTGATGATGCTACCAGGAATAACGCTTGGGGTGGTCGCCTATGTTTTCGGTTTTGTTGCGCTTCTACCGCTTACCAAGCGCTTGGCTACAGCCACGCAAAAATCACCCAAAGATGTTCCTGTGCTTATGTCCAAAATTAGAACGCTTTCGCTCGTCGACTTGGTTCTTCTTGCGCTTGTTTTCAGCTTTATGGTGGGCTCAGCCTTTTACTAACTTGAAAGCTTTATAACACACCTAGTGAAATGCGATTCGGCGAGTATTTCGCTTGAAGAGCTTGAAAGCTACTGAAGCCGAAACAAACCAACCAGAAACACGAAAGGCTTTCGCCCTGCTTTCGCTTTTAGATGAAACAAATTTGAAGCTTCTTTTGATGCTACGAACATCACCATTATGCACAAGAGAGCTTGCGAAAAAACTTGGGATGGCCGAGCCGCACGTTTCTCAAAGAATACGCGCTCTTGTTGGCGCCGGGCTTGTGCGTGACGAAGGCTGGGTTCGCCTAGGCGGTCGAAACTTAAAGCTTTACTCGCTCAAGGTTCGATCACTGAAACTCGACTTTCAACCAGAAAGACTCGCGCTTACTCTTGAAAGCGCTTTGCCCAAAGAAAGTGTCACGCTTTCATACCCTTTAATGGGAATGGATCCGCCCAAATTCTTGTTCAAGTTCATCGGAAGAAGCGAACAAAAGAAAATTCTTAACCGCGCAAAGTCAGCGGTGGTTTGGGGGATCGCCGGAGTTGGCAAAACCACTCTTGTTGCCTCTTGGAGCGCTCAGCTACGCAAGAAAGGAACCAAAGTGTTTTGGCACACGATCAAAACAAGCGACTCTCTCGCTTTGGTTTGCACGAAGCTTGCGCAACTTTTTTCGGGCTCAAAGCGAACGGAGCTACTGAAAGCGATCGAAAGTTTTTCAACACAACAAGAAGAACTCATTTTTAAAACTGTGGAATCTTTAAAAGACTTTAAAGGCGTTTTTGTGTTTGATGACTACCAAAACTGTTCGGATCAAAATTTGCGTAAACTTTTGCGAGAGCTTTTCGCTTATGGTTTAAAGCTCATCGTTTGCTCTAGGACTCGCCCAGAAGAGCTCGTCGCGCTAAACCGAGTTAGCGTGATAGAGCTTGGCGCTTTTAACAAAAAAGAAGTTTTAGAGTTTATTCGCTCAAGGTTACCCGAGTACAAAGACTTGAGCGCTTTGCTTTCCGCTTGTTCTCCGCTTAAGGGACACCCGCTTGCTCTTGAAGTGTTCTGTAACAGCGTGCGCCACAAAGCGGTGAGCAGGCCGAGCAGTTTAGAGGAAATTTTGGAGGAGGTTTTGGATTCACTTTCTCCTGACGAAAAGCTCGTGTTATCCTGTGTTTCCCTGTTTAGAAGAGGCGTTGAGCTGGATGCAATAAAGCACACTCTTCCAAGATTGACGAGCGAACCGCTTCGAAAAGTTTTGCGCTCGCTTGAAAACAAAGGTTTTGTAAAAAGGATGGAAGACGGGTTTGTTGTTCACGAGCTATTAAAGCAAACGGGTTATGGTAACCTAGAAAATCCCGCTTTGCTACACCGCAAAGTGGCTGAATGGTATTCGAACGCGCAAGAGCCCGCTTACGCGCTCGAAGAAATTTATCACGCATTTCTTTCACAGGATTACGGAAACGCCATCGAAACGCTTGTGAAAAACATTCCAAAACTCTTGGATTTTGGGTTTTGGCCTTCTCTATACACCACTCTTGACGAACTACTTCCAAAAGTGAGCGATGACAAGGCAAAAGCGTGGCTCGAATACGCAAAAGCATTGTGCGCTCAGGACCCAAGCCTTACTGGTAAGGAAACGCTAAGTTTGTTAAAACAAGCGCTTGTGGCCGCCGAAAGAAACGGAGACTTTAGGCTACAGGCAAGGGCGCACTTAGCGCTAGCACAAGCTTTCCAAGATTTTGGAGAAATCAAAAGCGCAAAAGAGCACTACGCGCTTTCGCTAAAGGCCGCGCAACGAACACAAGAGTACGAAAGCATTCGCGCAAACGCGCTTCAAAGTCTTGCGGAGCTCGAGCTAGCCCAAGAAAACTACACAAAAGCGCTTAAAGCTTACACAACAGCGGAAAGGCTACAAACAAAGCTAGGAAACGAGAGAAACGCGCTTCTTGCAAGATGTAGGATTGCGCTTATCAACTGTTACATCGGCCAACCCGAAACTTCTCTTGTGATTCTTGACGAAATATGCGAAAGAGTTTCGGCTTTATCCAATCTCACACTCAAAATTTCGTGGCACATGTGCGCAACTTTTGCTTTTTACGCACTTGGACGCTTGGAAGACGCGCTGAGTGAAAACGCAAAATGGGTTCAGGCGGCTAAGTTCTCCCGCTATCCCGGTTTTTTGAGCGAAGCGCAGGCTTTCAGGGCGTTTCTTTTAGCTCTTTACGGAAGAACAAAGCAGTCGAAAAAGTGCGTCTCAGAGGTGAAAAAGATCAAAAAGCTCGACAACGCAGGTATTGTGGAAATGGCCAAGGGAGCTTTGTGCGTAGCAAAGGGCGAATACAAAGATGCGCTCAAACACTATGAAAAGTGTTTAGAGATTTTTAAGGACAAGTTCCACCAAGCGCTTTGTAACGCGCTTATCGCAAAGCTATACCTCAAGCTAGGAAACAATGAACTCGCGAGCGCCTACGCTTTAAACTGCGCGTCGCTTTTTGAAAAGATTGGCGCAAAGCGTTACGCTTTGGAAGTGCAGACGCTTATTCCTTAAACCCACGATTAACTAATTTAAAACTTAAACGCTTTTTCACGTAGTGCGCACTTCAGCTACTAGTGATTTTTGGCTCAGCCACTTTACTGCGCACACAAAAACTTGAAGCTTTATAACTACGTTTGTCATAATCGATTACATGGCGCTCAAAATCGGCGACAAGGCTCCGCTTTTTGAAGCACTTGACGATGAAGGAAAAAGGTTTTCTCTTTCCGAACTTTTGGGAAAGCGCAACATCGTGTTATACTTTTATCCGAAAGACGACACACCTGGTTGCACAAAAGAAGCGTGTTCCTTTAGAGACTGTTGGGAGGAAGTGCAAAAGCTTGACGCAACGGTGATAGGCGTAAGCTCTGATCCCCCTGAATCACACGCCTCATTTAAGAGCAAACACAAGCTTCCTTTTAAACTAGTGAGCGATGCAGCGCAAAAAATTCGCGAACTTTACGATGCAAAGGGCTTTCTTATTCCTCCACGAATAACGTATGTGATCGACAAAAAAGGGATAATAAGGCACGTGTACAACTCACAAATGAACGCAGAAGCGCACGCGAAAGAAGCGATAAACGCGCTGAAAAAAATAAAAGAGGAGGAGGCGTTTGGTTCTAGCGCTTAAGCTGTAGTGCTTTCATTATGGCGGATAGGTCTTCGTTGTTCCAGCCCTTGTTCCTTGCTATCTTCTGGTGCGGTCTAAGCCTTACACCAAAATTGCCACAGTGCGGGCAAATTGTAACGAGTCTCTTTTCTGTCTGCTTATAAATTATTTCTGACTTGGGAATCCACCTTCTACAAGACGCGCACCAACCAAACGCGGCATAAGGAGAGAAACCCGCCTGAGTCAGCTTGCTCAGGGTGAGCTTCTCTTCACTACTTTTAACAACTTTTTTGGCCATTCAGACCACCTATCCAATATCATTTACATACTTAAAGCATATAAACTTTTTCTAGACCTACGGCTCACCTCACTCCAAGGGGGTTTACAAAATTAAGCGTCTAAGGCGTTTGAACTTTTATATGTGTTCTCTAAAACAAGCCTTGTGGACAAACTGAAGATTTACACAGTGTTACAGAATATGGCTTCTGGGCTAGTTCAACCTTTTGCGAGTTTTCTTGGCGCTGTGATAGGCGCTTCGGGGATTGAACTCGGAATCGTGTCCACCGCAAACACCTTCTTTTCTAATGTGTCCCAACTACTCGTATCAAAGCTAAAAAGCGACTCAAAAATGTTTCTTGCTGTTTCAGAGGCACTTCTTGGTGTAGCATGGCTTTGCATGGCGCTCTTTGGTTTTGTGTCGTCTACGCTTTATGTCTTGATTTACTCTGTGATTGCGGCTACTTCAGGCGCAACAAGTCTTGGTTGGTTGCTAGTGATGGAACGCGCTAGTGTGAAATCAAGAGGTAAAACACTTGCAGAATATGGCTTTTATGGCACGCTTGGAGGGTTCGTTTCAACGCTTTTTGCGGGTTTTTTTGTGAGAGCGAACTACTCCGAAATGCGCTACTTTTACTTTTCTTCTGCGCTCATATTCTTTTTCAATGCGTACCTTGCAACAAGTTTTTACCAAGTAGAGCGAAAAAAAGAGCGAGCGCAAGGCTCGAATGACCAGTTAACCCGCTTCTATATCTCAACTTTTATTTTTATGCTAAGTTGGTCGTTTGCGTGGCCTCTTTTTCCTCTTGCGCAGCTGTACATATTCAGAATGAATGAGTCTCAGGTTGCGATCCTTAGCATTACAGGTAGCGTGTCCACACTCCTTCTTCAAAAGAAGATAGGGGTGTTAGTGGACAAAAACAGGACTTTAATGATGTTTCTTGGAAGAGCTGGCCTTACGGTGTTTCCGCTTGCTTACGCATTTTCCACAAAACGTTTACGAGCTTTATCTTGCAAACCTGTTTTCTGGTTTTACCAATTCGGTGTCGAACACTGCGTACTTTTCTTACCTTTTTGACAAAGCAAGCGACAAAAAAGCGGCTATAACAATGTACAACGTTTACTCAGGATTTGGTGCCTTACTTGGTGGAATTCTTGGAGGATTGAGCTACGAGCTACTTTATCCTCGACTAGGAGCTAACACGCTAAGAGTTCTTTTTAAAGCTATAGCTCTTGGCAGATTTTCTGCGTCTATTCCATTCTTACTTCTTAAGAAAAAAGAAGACACACTTTGATCATTACTATTAGACTTTTCCAATAAGTGGTGTCATTGACTATCAACTCACGTGTTATGGCTTGTGAAAAGCTAAAACGTTAAGTTTGTATGAAATTTCGCAAATAATCCTCTTCCTGTGCCAACTCCTAATAACAGTAACAAAGATTTGCTCTCACGGCTTCTATAGCTAGCCAACATTACAAATTCTGTTTAGGTATGAATGAACGCGCAAGCTTATTATGTAAAATTCTTATCTGCACAGGTTAACTAACCGAGAGGCGCATCGAAAAGTTGCGAAGCGAGTTTAAGCAAGTACGTTCTAACATCACTTATCCAGATAGAGGTTAAAAACAAGCACAAAATTTATATGCACAAAACTTGGATAAACCAAAATTGATTAAAGCGGATAAAGAAGGATTCGTAGAGGTGCTCGGCTTTAAGCTTTTTTACAGGATATTTGGTGAACAAAACAAAAAGGGTGTTCTGCTATGTCTTCATGGTGGCCCAGGTGCAACCCATGATTACCTCTCACCTCTTGCTGATCTTACAAGCTTTGGCTACAAAGTTGTTATGTATGACCAGCTAGGTTGTGGAAGATCGCAAATGCCTTATGACACCTCTTATTTCACAATAGAAAGGGGCGTCGAAGAGGTTGAAGGTGTAAGGGCACAGCTTTCTCTTGGAAAGGTTCACCTTATTGGCCATAGTTATGGGGGGTTACTCGCGATTGCGTATGCACTAAAGTACCAGCAAAATCTTAAAAGCTTGATTATAGCAAGCGGTCTTGCTAGCGTTCCACTTACTATAAGCGAAATGAACAGACTTAAGTCAGAGCTACCCAAGGAGGTTTATGATATTCTGATCAAATACGAACAAATAGGTGATTATGAAAACCCTGAATATCAAAAAGCGGTGGAAGTTTTCTATAAACGCTATGTGTGCAGGCTTGAGCCATGGCCAGAAGATTTCGTTTACACAATTGAACACTTAAGTAAACCAGTTTACTACACCATGAATGGACCAAACGAGTTCACGATCACCGGTACCATAAAGGACTACGATGCAACTCAAGAACTTTACAAAATAAACCTTCCTTGCTTGATCACCGTAGGAAAATACGATGAAGTGACACCAAAAGTTGCACAAAGCATTCACGAAAGAATAAAGCGTTCTAAGCTCGTGGTTTTTGAAAACAGCTCACACCTTGCGATGTGGGAAGAAAGGGAAAAATACATGCAAGTAGTTCGAGATTTTTTGGATTCGATAAAGGTTTAGCTCTATGTGCAGGCGTTGCGAAGCTGAGGTCTGCAAGTGTTTTTGTGTGTGGTATTACGTTGACGAAGCACAACCTCTTTGCACTTATTGTAATCACAGGAGAAAAAAAGTTAAGCTTGAGAAACCCTAATTTATTATAGGAGTGAAAGCCGGGGTCTCCTAGCCTGGTTATGGAGCGAGTCTCATAATCTCGTTCTCGCGGGTTCAAATCCCGCCCCCGGCACAGATTGATAAAATATTAGTTAATTTAATCTGATTCAGCTACGTGCGTGCGGTTTTTGGGTTTGCGACATATAGAATTACATGTGCGTTATAGACAATTGAAATCTCTTTGGTAATAGAACAAAGAGCACTAATTCTTGCGGTTCAAACTTTTCATTAGGTTCTTAAAGGATCGCACAAAGTTTTTCAGTCATTGATTTTATCCCAATTTTCAATTTCTCCTTTTACAAGGTAAAACAAGGGATTAGTTTCTATCTTGTTTATATCTTTTAGTTGTTTGTACTTCTCAACGTCTCTTTTTTTTAACTTCTTTAAAAGATGCTTAAATTCGTAGTTCACCTGCCCTTCTGTTACTGGCAGCCTAATTGTAAGGTCGTACTTGATTATTTTAGATTTGTCTAAATGATAACCTCTCGCCAAACCCTCAACATATACATAGTAAAGATAGCTACCAACGTAAAGCACAGGATCTGTGGTACACTTAAATCGAATCAGCTGAGGATGGTTGGTATAACCTTTAGTCAAGCCTAGAAGGGCTTTTTGAGCTAGCAAAGCCTCCCTCCACAAGCCCAAGAATCCGTGAACATCAAGGTATTTAGGATGAATCGACCATAGCCTTACGATTTGAAACAAGGGCGCGTTGCTTAAAAGTGTTAAACAGCCGTGCAAACTCCTGGCTTAAAACACATTAATCACACTATGTTTTCTTGTCTAGAGCTTTCGCTCCCAGGATCAAGAAAGGACAGATCCGAGGTTATTCCAACAAAAATTGGCGCTTCTTCAGTAATCCATTTCCTTGCTTTTGCCTCTCTAAGCTTTTGTGTAACGTGTGACCAAGCTATCAAAGAATCTGTTTCATAAAGCACGACAAACTCTTGATCTCCCAAACCAAAGCTATAGGTTGTGTAAGATCTTATTCCCTTTGCTTCAGGATGAGCTCTTGCAATTCCTATGTGCTCCGCAATAAGCTTCCTTCTTTCTTCGAAATCAAGAAGATACCACTCTGGGTCTTTGCTCATTGGATACGCGATAAAATACTTAAGAGGTTCACCACTCAAGGTCTCTGAAAGTTTCATTTTAGGCTTTAAATAGGGAGAATCTTCATAAAGCGAAAGCATGCTAAAGCTAGGCTGTGCAAAGCCGAGTACGCTTTTGTTAATGGCAAGCTTAAAGTCGGCGAGAGCTTCGACGTCTCTTGACGCAAGCCAAAAGATCAAATCGCAGTCATGCCTTAGTGACTTATACGAACGGCGAAAGAACGGTTCTTTTGCGTCGAACCTCATTAATTGTTTTAATCTTGCGACAACACGCGAGCGAAAAATAGGCTCGCTCTGCCACCATTCGGGCTCAAGAGCGTAAGTTAAAACCATCATGTATATTTCTTCCTTTTCTTCTGCTATTGCCACACCTCTTTTTCATTTCGTAATAGAATATAACTGTTACGCGTTACCACTTTATAGTGGTAACTTTATATACATCTTCCGTGTATCTATCGCATGCTCTTAATGGTTAGTGTACAAGATATTAATGAGGCACGTCAGGCAGTTATGGGCGGCGCTGACATAGTCGACGTCAAAAACCTGAAGGAGATGTTAGTAGGTTCTAACTTTCCTTGGGTGATCAGGGAAGTGAGACAAGCGTTTCCTCGCGAAATTCATGTGAGCGTAACGCTAGGTGTCGTTCCAAACCAAGCTGGCACAGTTTCTCTTGCGGTTTATGGTGCTGCGGCACTCAATGCCACTTCGGTCAAGGTGGGCTTTCTCAACACGGATTACGAAACCGCGTTAAGGATTCTTAAAGAGAGCAGAAAGGCTCTCGAAGGCTTTGAAACAAAGCTTATTGCGGCCACTTTTGCGGATAGCCACCTTTATGGTGGCATCGACCCTAAGCTTGTTGTTAAACTCGCAAAAGAAAGCGCAAGCGATGGAATACTTATCGACACTCTTACAAAAGATGGACGTAACCTTTTCGATTTTATGGACGAGCAAACTCTAAGAGCGCTTGTACTAGAAGCAAAAGAAAGCGGTTTGAGCACGGCGCTTTCTGGAGCGCTGAGAATCGAAAACTTCGACACACTTGCTCGTATCAACCCTGACATCGTAGGCGTTAGAGGTGCGGTTTGCACAAACCACGATAGGTTCAACGGTCAAGTGGAAGCATCTGCGGTCGCTAGAGTAAAAAGAGAGCTAGTTGCAAGAATGCGCGGTGAGATCGACGTTTGGTCTTCAGTAGCTCGAATCACGGGGTAGTTGGTTTGATAAGCATAGACGGAACTAAACGTGGTTGCACTGGCGTAATAGCTCAGCTAGAAAAGGCGTTACGCGACTCTCAGATCGAAGTATTTCAAGTGATTGTCTCAGATGTTCTAACAAGGCATGACGTTTATGAATGGGCAAAGAGAAAAGGTTTTTCGGTTTACGAGACTAAGAAGGACGATGTGTACTTAATCAAGTTGGTGAAAATCGCAAATCCTAATTTTACCGTTAGCAATTAGCACTAGAAGTAAATTTGGTCAGTCAAGTAAGAATAAAATGCAAAAAATGCGGAGAACTTTCTGACGTAACAAAGTACGTAGTCACACCCACTTACACTTTCGTGGCACAGCTTTGCGGTCACAGGCATTTCTATGACACGGCACAGCTCAGTAAAGAACTTGAACAACTGGGACTTCGTGACAACGTGATAAAAAAGGAGATAGAGGAAAACTTAACAAGACCTAGAAACTACCCAATAGGAGAAGGAAAACACGAGGAGTAGGTTCCTTTGTACGCGTTTAGTAGAGTTTCAAAACAGGGAAGATACCTTATTTACGCAATCATAGGAGGATTTATAATCGGTTCGGCTCTCAGCTTTGTCGCAATAAACGGAATTCCATTAGTGTTATTCTTTGTTCAGTCGAACGCGGATGTAGCGCGTGGCTTTATTTGGGAGCTTTTTACTTCGATAATAATTGTGCCATGGAGTGGGCTTGGACTTATCGACGTTTTCTTTAACGCGCTCGCTGTGTATTTCGTTGATCCACTACTCTCTTCGGTTTATTCTGAAAGGCAGTATTATCTCACGTTTTTGCTTACAGGCTTCTTTGGTAACCTTCTAAGCTTCGTGTTTTACTCGTCACAAATCGTGAGTTTTGGAGCTTCTGGAGGAATATTCGGCTTGATAGCAGGCGCGGTTTCTTACGACTATGCTTTCAATAAAAGAGTCAACATGAATCTGCTAGGATGGTTTCTTTTTGTGTTTGTTTTTAGCACTTTTTCCGCAAGAAATATCGACGTGTTTGCACATCTTGGCGGGTCACTTTTAGGAATTGGTATTGGTTACTATCTTGGTTCAACCAACCGCAAAAAGTATCTCAGAGGAGCGTACTATGGGTGGTCAAGCTATCCTTAGTCTATAAAAGGCTCTAGCTGCTTTACAAGCGCTGGTTTTGGCATTGCGCCCACAATCACATGAACCGGTTCGCCGTTTTTGAACACGATCATTGTCGGGATGCTCATAACTTCAAATCTTTGTGTGGTGTACGGATTTTCATCTACATTGAGCTTTCCAAAGATCACCTTTCCCGCCCACTCTTTCGCAAGCTGCTCTATCACGGGTTCCATGTATCTACAGGGTCCACACCACTCGGCCCAAAAGTCCACGACTTTTACTGGAGGAGATTTGCTGTTTATGAACTCATCAAAGGTTTGATCGGTCACGGTGATTGGTCTATCAATAACCGCTGACACGGCGGAAGGCTTTTCAGGCTTCATTGAAGCAAGTTGCTTAGCCTTTCTTGCAAGAATCTTCGCAAGTTCTTCGTCTTCTTCCAAACTTTCCACCATCACATCTGTTCTTTAAAACATAAAAGGTTTACGAGTTACCGAATCAAATACTGCCAAAATTTTTATTTGGGCGCCAATCCCAAATTTAAAATGTCGCTGCAAGTTGTTAACAGGCCTTTTGCAAGGCATATACTAACAAAGCTCAGGTCAAAAGACACAGATCAGGTTAACTTTCGAAAAAACCTAGTAAGGCTTGGCAGGATTCTTGGTTATGAAATAGCGGATCAGTTGAGCTATATAGAAGTGGAAGTCGAAACGCCCATTGCGAAAGCGAAAGGAATCGTGATAGATAGCCTTGAAAGGGTTGTAATCGTGAATGTTCTTAGGGCCGCTACGCCTTTGGTAGAAGGGCTGCTAAAAGCATTTCCCA
>NEXD01000026.1 GCA_003019595.1 Candidatus Marsarchaeota G1 archaeon BE_D | reverse complement strand
TACTGAATTAGAAGGGATTAAGAAGTTAAAGGAATTAGGATGTTCTGTATATCTTTACAATAATAGGAAAGAGTTTCATCCTAAAGTTTACTTATTCGAATCGGAATCACAAAAGTTTGCAATAGTAGGTTCCTCGAACCTAAGTGAGGGAGCATTAACTGGAAAAAATGTTGAATTTAATCTCATGATAAGCGAAAAGAATTTGGTAGATTATGTAGATTCGTTCATTAATAGTTTAATAAGTGAGTCAATGCTGGTTGATGATAATATATTATCAGTTCTTGAAAGCGGAGGATATAATAGCATTAAGCGTGAAAGTTATGATAACACTGCTTGGGATATTCTTCCTAAGATAAATGAGAATTATTACTGTGAGAAGTTTGAGGAATTATGCAAAACTATTCAAGAATCTAAGAAAAGGAGTGAGTTGAAAAAGCAGAAATTCAATATTCATAAAATGGCATTATATAAATTAATTTGCGACTTATCTTCTTACGGTTTGAATGTTAATTTGAATGAGGATAAAACCAGAGGTAATGCACATGCTATTATAAAGGCTGGTAATGAGGTAAAAGTAATTGTTCAAGGAATGGTACTAGATAATCAAAGTGCAATCTTACGTGAACTAGATGGTTTTGATTATTTTGTAATTTTGCGAATTACTAATTGTGAGACATCAGAATATTACATATTAAATAAAAATGAAATGGATAAATTGATTAGAGAGAATAAAATTACTTATAATGAAAATTTTAAGTATATGATATCTCCTAAGATTTATGAAAAATATGAAAGCGCATTAGACGAGTTTGTACGTATAATATTCGAAAGCCAGTAGGTATATTAATCATAAGTTAAGAATATAGTGTATAAATTAGAGTGATCTACTTTCTCTACATAAGAATCCAGAGGTTTTTCTAAGGCTCAACCCAAACGCGTAGAGTAGCACGGCGATCACCTTGAGCTCAAACCTCTTCTTGTTCCTCTTAAGTTTGAATTCCTGAAGAATCCGTGGTGGGCTCCACGGTTTGGTCGCAAAACTCAATTCCGTATCGCCCACCACTTAAGTCTTATCCGGACACCATCCCATTATCACCAATAAATTTAATAAAAGGAGAGGCTAATCTAAAAAGGATTGGTTTGACACTCGTAAAGGTTTGTCCTGTGTCAAAGATAAAGCAAGGCGAGCTTTTGGCTTTCCAAGTTCAGGGAGTGGACATCGTGCTCACGCTTTTAGGCGGTCGAATTGTCGCCTTCCAAAGATGGTGCACTCACGAAGAGGGGGATTTGTCGATGGGCATGCTCGAGGGTGGTGTGATCGAGTGTCCAGAGCATGGCGCAAAGTTTGACCTATCACTAAACGGTCGAAACGTACTTGGACCAGACGAAGAAGAAGCGGGAAGCGTGCCAGACATTCGCGTTTTCAAAACAGAAGTAAAAGACGGAAACGTGTACGTCGAGCTTTAGGTTGAAATATTTAAAAGCGTAGGAGACTGGCAACCTTTAAGAACCGCAAAGCGTCTTTTGGTTGGGTAGTATGGGAAGAGTTAATCTTGCAGTGGACGATGCGCTAAGCCAAAGGCTTGCGGAGCTCGCAAAAAAGCAAAACAAAACGATGTACGCCATCACAAACGAAGCGCTTGAAACCTATTTGGAGCTTTCAAAGCTTGGAAAAAATCGTGAAGAAGTTTTCAAAATCCTTCAACTTTTTGAAGTGATAGGCTTTATTTCAGCCGTTCCTGTGCCAGAAACGCTTCTTGACAGACTGCTTGTTCTTACGGTGAAGTGTTCCAAAGAAGAAACCTTCAAACTGTGGCGCGAGCAAGGAGAAGTCGTGGGTCAGGTGATTAAAGCGATCGCTCCGACGCTCAAAGAGCTTGCGTCCTTTTCAAAGGAGCTTGAAAAGTTTCTTCCACCAGAGCTTGTTGAGCTCAAAATCAACGAAGAGGAAGGCGAATTGGAAATTCTACTCACAGGAACTGGGTATAGCTACGAGGCGGCGATGTGCACCGCTGAGGGGATAAAGGGTTTTCTGAAAGTTTACAATTGTGAAGTTGACGAAGAGCAGATTTCAAGCGGTTTTGTTAAGTTGCACGCCACAATCAAAACTTAAAGTTTTTAAAGTAGGGCGCGAGCTTAACACGTATGTCCTTTTTTGGTAGAAAGAAAAGAGAGCTCTTTGTGATTTACGCGGATGACAAGCTCGCACCTTTTATAGAAGAATACGCAAAAAAACTTGAAAAGTTTCTGAGCGACAACAACATCAAGCTCGAATTTAAAAGCGTTAAGCTACCAATTAAGGAGTATGACCCCGCTAAAACGATTTTGGCAAACATTGACCCGCGAGTAAAGGAATTGATAGAAAAGCTACAAATAAGAGGATTTCCTTGCTTAATTTTGGATGAAAAACTGATTTCACACGGTGCGCTTCCCACTGCAAAAGCGCTAGCTAAAGCGCTTGGAATAAAAGCGGAGCAAATTCCTCAAGAGCTTAAGGACGCGCTTTCAAGGTTTGCTAATGCACAAGCGCAAAGCACTCTTGAGATGTTTGTTGGCACACCGAAAATTGAAAGGGTTGCGGTAAAAGCTGAAACACCCAAGCAAATAATCAAAGAAATTACTGAAAGCGCAAAAACAGAGGAAATCACCGCTCAAATGATTGAAACCGTAAGAAAGCTTTCAAAAACTGGATTTAGCTGGCCAGAGAACTGCGCAAACTGCCTTTACTACAACGAGGAAAATAAGAGGTGCGGTTTGCTACACGCGGACGTTTTTGACGTGTTTAGTCCATTGTGTAGAAAGGTTCTTTCAAAATTGAGTTAAAACGTTGCACACAACGAAAAAGATATTTTGCAAAGCGTGATATTCGAACAGAATGAACAAAGACACACAGTTTGTGAAAGCTGGTGAAACACCCGATCCTGTGACAGGTTCGCTCACAACCCCAATTTACCAAACGCTTTCCTACTTACACCCAATCGGTGACAAATACAGGTATTCCAGAGAGTCTAACCCCACTGTTGTCACGCTTTCAAACAAAATCGCACAGATCGAAGATTTTGAAGCAGGCTCGTGCTACTCTTCTGGAATGGCCGCGATAACAACGCTTTTACTTGCGCTGTTAAAGCCAGGTTCCACACTTGTTTTACAAAAGGACGTTTTCGGAAGAACCGTGCGCTTTGCCAAAGAGTTTCTTTCAAAGTGGGGAGTAAACGTGATAATGCCTCTTGGAAACGAAAGGCTTCTTGAGGTGGTGAGCAAAGGGTGCGATATGGTTTTTGTGGAAAGCGTTACAAACCCCGTTTTAAGGGTGACAGACATCCCGTCACTTGCGAAAGAGGCAAACAGAGTGGGGGCATACCTCGTCGTGGACAACACCATTGCCACACCTTTTAACCTAAGACCCGCAAAGCATGGCGCTCACGCGGTGGTTCACAGCGCGTCAAAGTTCTTGAGTGGTCACAACGATGTAGTCGCAGGGCTTCTTGCTGGAAAAAAAGAGGTTGTGGAAAAAGCGGAAGAGCTAAGGAAAACCATGGGCGCGGTTTTGGACGCACACGCGGCGTACCTTGTGATTCGCGGAATTAAAAGTTTGCCCTCAAGAATGAGCACAATAAACCAAAACGCGATGAAAATCGCAAAATTTTTGGAGAAACACCCCAAAGTTGAGAGAGTGAACTATCCTGGTCTTGAGTCTCACCCAGATTATGCGCTCGCAAAGACGCTTTTAAACGGATATGGCGGGCTTATGAGCTTTGTTCTAAAATCAAACGATTCGCACGCACCAGAAAGGTTCATGAGCTCACTCAAGCTCGTATACCCCGCAAACACGCTCGGTGCGGCGGACACAATTATAAGCCATCCGGCGACTATGAGTCACCGCAACCTGAGCGAGCGCGAAAGGGAAGAAATTGGCGTTTCTTGGTCGCTTTTAAGACTCTCTGTGGGTCTTGAAGACCCAGAGGACATAATTCAAGACCTTGAGCAGGCGTTTAGCTCGATTTAACTCTTTTCTTTGCGAGCTCTATAAAGAAGTTTAAAGAAGAAGGGTTGGACACCGCCCCAATATTCACCGCTTTTTCTAGCGGTGTTCCCATAAGAATTCTTTTTACAGGAACCTCAAGCTTTTTACCGTTAAGCGTCTTTGGTATTTCTTCAACTTGGTACACTTCGTCTGGCACGAAACGTGGTGAAAGCTCGCTAGAAACTTTTTGCTTTATTCTCTCAACCAGCGTGGAATCAAGAAAAACGCCCTGCTTTAAAACAACGAAAAGTAGTAGCTTCGATTCTCCCTCCAATCCTTCTAGGTCGACCGCAAGGCTATCCAAAACTTCTGGCACGGATTCTACAACCCTGTAAAGCTCGCTTGTTCCTAGTCTAACACCATGTTTTTTTATCGTGGAATCGGACCTACCGTAAATCACACAAGTTCCACGCTCTGTGATTCTGATCCAGTCACCGTGTCTCCAAACACCAGGATAACGCTCAAAATACGCTTCCTTGTATCTTTTGTAGTCTTCATCTCCCCATAAGTAAACTGGCATTGAGGGCATGGGCTCGGTCACGACAAGCTCACCCACTTCTTCTAGCACGCTGTTACCCTCTTCATCAAACGCTTCCACTTTTGCACCAAGCATTCTACACTGAATTTCACCCGCGTAAACCGGTAAAAGCGGGCATGCGCCAACAAACGCGGTGCACACGTCCGTGCCACCGCTCACCGATGCAAGCCATACGTCTTCCTTTACCTTCCTGTAAACCCATCTAAAACCTTCGGAAGAAAGCGGAGAGCCAGTTGAACCAACGCTTTTTAGAGCTTTCAAATCAAAGTTCGCACCAGGTTCAAGCTCTTCTTTCATACATGAGTGGATGTACGGCGCACTCACTCCGAATAGTGTTATACCCTCTTTTTCTGCTAGCTCCCACAACCTTTGCTTATCGGGATAAAACGCGTTGCCGTCGTAAAGAACGATTCTTGAACCCAAAAAAAGCCCGCCTACTAAAAGGTTCCACATCATCCATCCAGTTGAGGTGTACCAAAAGAACGTGTCGCGGGGTTTTAGGTCGTGGTGCAGAGAGAGAGCTTTTAGGTGTTCAAGCACTATTCCCCCGTGACCGTGAACAAGAGGCTTTGGTGGTCCAGTTGTGCCTGATGTGTAAAGAATCCAAAGCGGATGTTCAAACGGAAGCCTTTCAAACTCAAGCTTTTCGCCTTTGTTTGCTTCGATCACCTCTTCAAAGCTTTGCGCTTTGAACTGCGTCTCTCCGAGCTTTTCAACGACAATAGTGCGCTTTACAGAGCTTAGGCTTGAAAGAAGAGAAGACACGACCTGTGTGCGGTCAAAGGTTTTGCCTTTGTACTTATAACCGTCAACCGTTATTAGCACGCTAGGCGAAATCTGTTTAAAGCGCTCTAAAAGGCTTTGGGCGCCAAAATCGGGTGAGCAACTCGAAAAAATCGCGCCAATCGTCGCACACGCTAGAAGGCTCACGACCGCCTCCCAGCCGTTTGTGAGGTAGGCTGCGACCCTGTCACCCTTTTTCACGCCTATCGATTTCAAATAACGAGAGAACGCGGCGACCTTTGACTCTAGCTCTTGCCACGTGACGTCCTTTTTAACCCCGTTTTCGTCGATAGAGGTGAGAGCGATGCCATCTTTATGAGACAAGCGAAACACGTTTTCGGCGTAGTTTAGGTTAATACCTTCAAACCAGTGTGCCCCAGGCATTCGGTGCGTGCTCAGAATCGATTTGCAACTTCCTTCGTGAACGACACCGAAAAATTTAAAAATGCTATCCCAAAAGCGCTCGACGTTTGTGACAGACCAAAGCCATAGCGGCGTGTATTCGTCAAAATTCCTTATTTTGTTGTCTCTTAGCCAATCCATGTACTTACGCATGTTCGAAGATTCCACAAGCTCAGCACTAGGCTCCCACAAAAGCTCCGCGTTGTAAGACACAATTTGGTATTTTTACTCTGAAATAAATAGGCTACTCAAATAGCATTGCGTTTGCCCGTTTACGTGTAGCTGAGCATTACACAAGCTGTCGGAATTACTCACGTAACGATGAAACTTTGGCACACGTTCACTTTACTACTCCGCTATTATTTGTAGTTGTATAGCTTTCAAATTCACGATGTGAGCCACTCCGAAGGGGTTAGGGGTGTTCACAGGTGTGTCCGCGCTCTGTGGTTGTGAAAATTCTGTAGAGGCTTCGAGATCAGGAGAAATTTTAGTCAATCCTTTGGCTTTTTTATATAGCTAAATTGTTTAATGGTTTGATGTCCACTGGATTTTTTCATAGGTTTTGGGACGGGTTGAACGCTTTTATCAAACAAGGACTTTACCCAATCGTATAGAACCATAGTAAATTGCTACAATGTCCTGAAGTTGAAGTTTTAGGAGCTTTCATCTTCTGCCTACTCTTTAAACTCATCACTGCGTTTTTCCGATTTTATTCGAGTCTCTATTACTAATACTCTTTAGTATGGCGTATCTCACTAGGGGGTCGGCGATCTTGTATTCGTTCCCTTCTTTTTCAATAAAACCCATCTTAACCAGATTCTTTAAATCCCTTGATATAGTAGCGTTCGTGAGCTTCTTTCCGACTTGAGTTATTACGTAATTGACAACGTTCTTCCATCTAGCCCTTCCCAAGGTAGCTACGGCCTTCATGATGTGAATATAATAAGCACTTCTAGAGAAGGCTTCATCCAACTCCTTCTTAACCATCCTAGCTCCAAGAGATTTGACCTCCTCTAACGCGTCGCTTCCTTTATCCAGGTGAGCTACCCCCGCCTGAAGGCGGGAGCTTCCTGAATCACAGCCACCCTTGCCTCCCCCTCCTCACCAACCCCAGGGAGGGTAGGGGAGGTAGTGGGCGGAGCTTTGCAGGCACACCGGGTGGCACCCACTCTGCTCTTCTCAAAAGAACCAGGCAAGCGTTCAAATCGCGGTCCAAGGCGAAACCACAGCGGGGGCAGTGAAACACTCGGTCTTTCAGTGTTAAACCCTTGTTGATTTCCCCGCACAGGAAACACTCACGTGAAGTGTTGTAAGAGGGGACAGGTAAAACCAGTTTTCCTCTTTTCACAAACTGCCACTCAAGCACAGCTCTTAGCTCTGAGAACGAGGAGTCGTAAAGACGAAGTCTCCTCTTTTTATTTTCACCCTTCTGGATCAAGTCTTGGACGTTTAAGTCCTCCAGCACCAAAACGTCGTACTCCTGTGCGAGGAGAGCCCCGAGCTTAAAGAACAAATCGCGCCTGAAATCCTTAACATGTTCGTGTTCCTTCGCAAGTTTCCTCTTTGCCTTAAGCCAGTTTTTTGAGAGAAACTTTTTTCTTGAGAGAGCTCTCTGAAGCACTCTAATCCTATCCAAAGCGCGCTCAAGCGGCCTAGGGTTATCGAGAAAGCGGCCGTCTGAGAGTGTTGCAAGCCTCGCTATCCCCAGGTCGACGCCCACAGCCTTCACGGGCTCCTTCGAAGCCTGCACTTGGGTTTCGGGTTCTTCTACCAAGAAGATTACATGGATTCTGCCAGAGGGCTCAAGCTTCACGCACACCTGAGACACTTGGCTTTCTGGGAACTCCCTGTGAAGGATTAAAGTAAAGAAGCCGATTTTGCTAAGGTAGAGACGAGCTTTTCTCTTTTTGCTTTTGCCTTGTCCGACATCCCTCGCATTAGAAAGCTTCCAACCAGATTGAGGGTACACTAGGGAGAGAAATTTGTGCGGCTTCTTATTCTTGGACTTGTTAGCCAAACCTTCGAGGAACCTCTCCCGTGCTTGGTAGAACCTCTCAGCAACCTGCTGCGCCACCTGGGAGTGCAGCGCTTGAAACTCTGGGTTCTTCTTTCGGAGGTCTAAAGCGAGCTGTCGAAGCTCGTTTCTACTCATCGTGCGCTTGTTTCTTTCGTACTCTTCCTGTTCTGCGTGTAGGAGCGTGTTGTAAAGTTTACACGCAGCTTCGAGCTGGGTTTTCAACACCCTCGCCGTGGTTTTCGATGAGTACGCTCTGAATCGGTGGGCTCTTACACGCATTGCCAAGTGTTTTCCAGACTCGTATTTATTCTTTTAGAATCACCGCCCCTAGAAGGGGCGAGGTTTTGGAAAACTTATAAATACAAAGTCTATATTCAATGAGTTGAGAAAGGAGAGCACTAGGCTGGATTTGCCTGTTCTTCTTAGTCCTATAATTAATATCATCCTTTCATTCAAACTATTTTACAATCTCTCTATCTCAGATTCCCTACAAATAGATCTTTGATGGAATCCTTTGGTTCTGTAGAGAATAGCATTTAGCACCCGTGATACTAAGTATCAGGGGTGATACTTAAGCCATCTCTATGAGTAATTATTGGGATTCCGAAACTTTGAAGGTGGAAATTCCAAAAGCTTCAAGCGAATACCAAAAACACAAACACTCGCAAAGCGCGTGTGCGCGTGCGGACGTGTAACTCTGTAAGGTGCGTGAAAGAAGCGCGAAGCCTCTGATCATTTGTAAACTTTCCTTATCAATTCGGTTAAAACTGTAAGAGTTATAATTGGAGCTAAGCTTAGTAACGCAGAAGATGAATAACCATAAGCGAGAATAGTGGGTGCTAGCATCCTGATTAGCTTTACAAAAAGTGTAGGATAAGTAATAATTGCAATTACGGTATAAACAACCACTTTAAAAGCTTTAAAGCACTGTGCTGTTTTTCTGCCTTTCAAGAAAGTAAACAAAAACTAAAAGTGGATACAAAAGATATACTGGCGCACTAAGTAGCGAATTTACGATTTGAGCCCTACAGAGCCATTTGGAGAAAGTGAAAAGGCTATCAAGAGTACGTAGCTCGTAATTACAAGTAACAAATTTTCCCGATACTCAAAGCATTCATTAAAGCATCGTAAAGAACTTTATAAAGTTTAGGAGGATTCACTCCTTAGAGCGGAGCGTTGCACATTTTTTAGAAATGGTATCCGATAACTTCATACGAATCACCCTTTAGACGTGGCAGTACACGAGCAGTTCCAACTAGAACTTTTTTGAGGTAACCGAAGAATCAACTGAGCTTCTTAACCCAAAGATTTGTGAACATGGTTTTTGAATTCCGTTCGAACATCCGCTTGCGAAGAATCACGGCCTGTGGGGATCAGGGGTGATCAATGCGTCTTTATGCGTAAGAATCTGAGTTTTTGTGATTTGTGTGAAACCTCAAACCAAATGGATTGTCTCATGCAAACGTATAGTGAAACCCAAACGTAGTTGGGAGTGCCACCTCACCTTACAACGTCAACCGCGATAACACTCACGTGGCTTTGAAAAATCAGCCTCTTTTCGACTTTTTTCATCAGCTTCGCTCGACTATAAAACTGGCTCTGAAAAATATTTCGTAGTAGAGGTCTTAGAAGGAAAATTCGGAAAAGAAGAATCAGATTCTACAACTCTTCATTTTCTGAGCTAAGACGCTAAGCGTTATCTAAGTAAAACTGTTCTCGCCCTTCCTTGTCAACAGCTCGCTTAAATGCTTTGTGGAAGAGTTTAACACTAACCGGTTTTTGTTACCCGTTCTGTGAATTCATCTTAAACCGTGAGTTGAACGCTTGTTTGAAAGGGTAAGGTGTGACTACCACTCAGTAGCCGTTATCAGATATTTGTATTCCTAGCTCTTTTACGAAAATTATTTTTGTCAATTTTCATTTGACACTTTTGTGCTTTTCTGTCAATTTCTATTTGACAGATTTATAACCAAAGACGTTGTGTTGAGGTGTAGAACAAAAAAGAATATGTGGGAACTGGCCAACTTTTTGGCTGAAAACATTGGAAGAGAAATTTCCACGAGGAGGTTAGGTAACACTTCTCTCTCCCATCAGACCGTAAACAACTACTTGGATTGTCTTGGCAACTCATTTTTGTTTTTAATACTAAAGAAGTTTACTGGCAAAACTCTGGAAAAATATTCGTTGCCTAGAAAGGTATACCTTATAGACCCTGCGATTTACGTCAATTTGACAGGAAGAGAAGAGCTAGGAAGAATGATGGAAAACGCCACCCTGATAGAACTTTTGAGGGTAAAACACTATTATTTTCGTCCGTTCGACATTTACTATTACAAAGAGAAAGACTATGAGGTAGACTTCGTATTGAGTGGCGCTGTGAACGAAGCTATCCAAGTTACTTATGACCAAGAGTTGAGAGAAAGGGAGATAAAGGCTTTGGAGAAATTTTCTGAAAGATTTAAGGAGTTTGGACTTAAAATAATAACTTGGGACAGGGAGGGAGTTGAAGAATTAAGAAACGGCAAAAAGGTTTCACTAATACCTTTGTGGAAGTTCCTACTTTACTCATATAAATATGTTTGAACTATTTACGAATTTTTCAGCAAACGAAGCATGTTTACAATTTGAAGACTTGTGTAGATATCGAGTTGTGGGTGTAAAAGCAACTGGAGATTAGGCATTCCAAAATTTTGACGTGTACGGTAAGTCGCATAGCGGTCGATGCACAAAATTAACCGCTTTGTTTAAAGCACACAACCATAAAAACTGCGTTTCTTATACGTCCACGTCTTACCAAAAACCAAAGTTACAAAGAACTTAAGTGAAAGCGTGTGTTATATAACATGGTCAAAATGAGTGCCGTTTTACTTAAGCCGAGAAATAATTCTGATAATAGATTAGAAGAGCTATCACAAAAATTTGGTATTGACAAAGATACACTTAAAGAGATCATACTAAAATACGTTTTGAGCGACGAAGAGCTTGTGCTAAAAATCGTTAAAGAGTACTTGGGGACAGAGCCAGAGCTTACGACACCAGGTTAAGAACAAGCGGAAGCTCGCTCAAACTGCTGATTTTTGCCCAAGGTTTTCCGCTTTTTAGTGGTCTTACCTCTAGATAAACTGTTTTTACACGCGCGCTGTTTCCTGCTACTACATCCACCCAACTATCGCCCACGAAAATCGCGCGCGATGGTTTCACGTTGAGCCTTTGACACGCGCTGAGAACTGGGTCGGGAAATGGTTTTAGTCTTTCGCACTCTTCTCTTGTCACTACTACGTCAAAGAAACCTAACAAAGAGTGCTTTGAAAGCGTTTTGAGCACCACCCGACGGCAGGAGTTTGACACAACCCCTAGCTTGCACCCAAAGCTCTTTAGCACGCTAAGCGCTTCCAAAGCTCCATCTCTAATTTCCGAAGAGGCGTTGGCTTGTTCATCGTATTTTTCAAGAATTGAATGAATCACACTTCTTAGTTTTGTGTAGCGTTCTGCGCATTCCTTTCTTAAGTGTTCAAGCACAAACGCGATTGAGCCTGTGTTTTCTATAGGAACTTCCACACCTTCGCTTTTTAAAAAACTAAGCGTCTCAGCCATCGCGTCTTCAAAGGGGTAAACGCTTGTGACAAGCGTTCCGTCCATGTCAAATAGCACTGTAAAGGTCAACACTCTTCCTCCTTAACTGGCTCAAAACCCCAGCGTTTGAACTCCTCTTTCTTTCGGTCAAAGGGTATCGTCGCGTCAATGCCCATTTTTGCGGTTTTTCGATTGATTCTATCCGCAGACGGGTCAAGGCTTGAGCCTATTGCGTCTTTGAGTATAACCAAGTTTTTGTCGGCTTGAAAGCGCGTTGCAATCGCCCATTCAACTTCTTCCAAGTTTCTGATGTCAATGTCCTCGTCCACTATGACCACATGTTTTAAAGAGGGGTGGCCTCTAAAAGCTGCGTGTATCGCCTTAATCCCATCGTCAGCTTGTTTTTTTCTTATTTTTACTACACCGTGTAACCATGAGCCACCTCCAGGCGTAAGATGTACATCGAGGCATTCCACAACCTTTGACACTTCGTTAAAGATCGTGGGCTCGCGAGGCAAACCCATTAGCACGCGATGCTCACCGTAACCTGGTAAAAGAGCATGGTAGCACGGATTAAGCCTGTGCGAAACAATTTTCACCTCAAACACCGGTTGCTCTCTCACAGCATCCAGCGTTAAAGTAAGGTCGAAAAACGGGCCTTCCTTTTCGGCGGGTGTTTCGTAAATTCTTCCTTCTAGCACGTACTCGCTATCCGCGGGAATTGGTAAACCGTTGTGAGAATAAACGAGATTTTGTGGTTCAAGCGCGTTTGCGATTCCTAGTTCATCATAACCGCGCTCGACAGTAGTCGCCGCAGCAAGTAGGTAACCCAGCCCATTTCCTATCGTAACCGCAGCTTCTAGCTCTCCCTTTGCTCTTTTTAAGTATGTAAAAAGGTCTCGTGGAACCACTCGGATTGCCACCTTGTTTCTCTTATCTGGTAGAAGCATCATTCTGTGAAAACTCAGGTTTACTCCAAACTCCGGGTCTTCAACGCAGAAAACCGAGGCGGTTACATATCTTCCGCCGTCGCCTCTTGTGTGCCTGAGCGCTGGTAGCTGGCTCGGCAAATCAACATTTTGCTCGATAACTTCGTAGCACGGCGCGTTCTTTCGAGACGATGGTTCTTGTGTCTTCTCAGGATTGTTTATCGCTTGTCTCATCACCCACAATAGCGCGCTTTGCTCAATTCCGAAGTAAGAAGCGACGAGCTCACGCGTTGAGTAAACATTTCCAGCGACTTTTGCAGAAAAACCCTTTAGCTTTTCAAAAAGCATCGGCTTGTTTGGCTCACGTCCCAAAATAGAAGCCGCTTCGTACTCAACGGAAACTTCTCTTTTCACAACTTTTAGCGCTTTCTTTTCGGATAGCTCTTCTAAAAAACTTCTAAAACCTTTCGAAGCCTTTAGAATAGGCAAACGCACCGACCTAACTACTCAAAAAAGACGCAAGCTTTTCTGCGACCTTTTCTAGAAAGCGCTTGTCACTTTGATCAAAGGCGTTGAGCTCTTCGCTGTCTATGTCTATTTCGCCTAACACTTTTCCGTTTGAGTCGATTATCGGAACTACGATTTCAGATTTGGTTTCAGGAAAGCACGAAAGGTAGCGCGGATCCTTGCTCACGTCGCCAACCACCACAGTTTGTTTGGTTCTTGCGGCCAACCCGCAAAGTCCCATGCCTATCGGGATTTTTGTGTGCTCCGTGGCCTTTTTTCCAGACCAAGCGTTTAACACAAGCGTATCTCCCTCAAGAAGGTAAACGCCAACCCACGAGTAAGCGCGAAAGTTGCTTCTTAGATACTCCACCAAAGAGTTTAGCGCGCTTTTTTTGTCGCCTCGAAGCAAGCTTTCAACCTTTTTTATGTGTAGCTCAAAACTCTTTTGCATAGCTCATACTATTCAAAGAGGCTTATGAGTATTTTGAATTAGCGCTGTAGCATGCGGTACCCAACACCTTTCTTCCTTTTTGTTTTGTACTTTGTTTGCTTTACCCCAACCGCTTTTAAAAGCCTTTCAAACTCTTCGTCTGTGATCCACTCGACCCTTAAGTAATCCGCAAGCTCTTCGTCGCTCATTCCTATTCGCCTTCCTTCTTCGACCGCGACTTTGTAAGCTTCTATCTCTGTGGGTCTGTCAACATAGCTATAACGCTCATCAAAAAGCTCTTTTCCTTCAAAAAACTGCTTTACATGAACTAGCTCGTGAATCACGTCAAGGTACAAGTACCTTTCATCCGCTTCTTTAAGGTAAGGATGGCTCACTAGAATGTAACCCGTTTGGTCATCCACAGCGAGGTAGCCTCTACGCGGGTAAAGCACCACTCTTAATTTGGATAACACTTCATCAGTCTTATCCCCGAAAATTTTTCTAACAGCGACAACGTTCTCAAAACCCTGAAATACCTCTTTAAAGGGGTAACTCAGCAACTCTACGTTTCTGTTTATCTTTACACCTAATTGCATAACACTTTGTCTCTTGACAAATATTTAAGTGTGAAACACACAAGTTCAATTTTTCACTTCACTCGAAGATGTAGTTAACAGAAGATTTTGTGACTTAAAAGCGCATGTTTGTGTCTGGAGTTGGTTAGTGTAACAAGCGTGAAAGTGTTTTAAACTGAAACCATCCACGGATCACCATTAAGGTTATTAATGTGTTCATCTATCGCTTTGAATAATGATCGTCGCAATAGGCGGAATTGACGGATACATTGGTTGGGCGCTTGCGCTACATCTTGCGGTAAGGGGCCACAAAGTGGTAGGAATAGACAACTTTATAACAAGAAAAAGAGTTGAAGAAGTGGGTTCATGGTCGGCAACGCCGATTCTCACGATGCAGGAAAGAATAAAAGCCGCAAAAGAAGTTTTGGGCGTTGACATACAGTTTGTCGAAGGCGATTTGGTGAACTACTCGGTAGTGAGAAGTTTTTTTGAAAAGTACAAACCCGATGCGTTTGTTCACTTGGCTGAGCAAAGATCCGCTCCGTATTCGATGATCGACGTTTACCACGCGGTGGAAACGCAGACACAAAACATCGCAAGCTCTTTGAACATCGTTTACGCGATGAAAGAAGTTTCTCCGCACACTCACTTAGTAAAAATGGGAACGATGGGCGAGTACGGAACACCAAATATAGACATTCCAGAAGGATTCTTTGAAGTGGAATACCATGGGAGAAAGGATTATCTACCTTTTCCAAGAATGGCGAGTAGCTGGTACCACTGGAGCAAAGTTCACGATAGCGGCAACATGATGTTTGCGAACAAAATTTGGGGACTTAAAATATCCGACGTGATGCAGGGTGTGGTGTACGGAACACGAACAAACGAAATCGTGGACGAAAGACTTCACACAAGATTTGATTTCGATGAAGTTTGGGGCACGGCTTTAAACAGGTTCTGCGTGCAAACAGTGTTAGGACTTCCTATGACGGTTTACGGAAAAGGCGGTCAAACCAGAGGATTTATTAGCCTCACAGACAGCGTTCAGTGTTTAAGACTAATTATAGAAAATCCGCCAGACAAAGGAGAATACAGAGTTTTCAATCAGTTTGACGAACCGTACTCGGTGCTAGAGCTAGCGCAAAAGGTTTACAAAGTTGGAAAGGAGATGGGGTTTGAGCCAGCGATCGCTCACGTGCCAAACCCGCGTGTTGAGGCAGAAAGCCACTACTATAACCCAGAGCACGAAAAGCTCAAGGCTTTGGGATTCAAAAGAACAAGAGAGCTTGAAGAAGAACTTCGCAACATGCTACGCGACCTTTCAAGATACAAAAACAGGCTTGAAGCGAAAAAGGACGTCATCTTTCCAAGGACTGACTGGCGTAGAGCGCGGAACCCAGTGCGTTAAGCCTTGTTGTCTCAAGAGCTTTGAGATAGCTTTGCGGTGTGCCGACGCTCAACCAAGAGCTGTTTATGTCGTCCAACTCAAGCGCGTAAACTTTTCCACCCGCTTCTATTAGTTTCATAAGCGCATCTGTTAGTTCAATTTCACCTGTTGCGCCAGGCTTTAGTCGAGAAAGGTGTTCCATGAGCTCAGGCTTAAAAGCGTAAACCGCAACGATCGCGAGATTGGACGGAGGGTTTGGCGGTTTTTCGATCAATCGCTCCACCCTTATCAAACGCTCACTTTCATACATTTCGCTTTTTCCTGCAATCACACCGTATCTTTTTGGGTCTGCGACTCTTCTTACGATGAGCGTCGCAGAAGCCGAAAGCCTTTCGTGTAAATCGATTAGCTTTTTAAAAAGCGCTTGACCGTTGAGAACGTAACCGTCACCCGCGTGCACTATAAAATCGTCATCACGAACAAAGCTTCTAGCTTTAAAAACAGCGTCGCCAAAACCCCTTGGCGTTTTTTGGTAAACGTACTGAATGTTTACATCCGAAAGAATTTCGTAAAGCCTTTCCACGTCTTGAGACAATCTTCCCTTCTTTTTGAGATAGGACATGTAAGAAGGTTTCAAGGTGAAATAGTCCTTTATCATGTGCTCTCCTGCGCGAACAACAAAACAAAAGTTTCTAATTCCTATATAGTAAAGGTCTTCCAGAATGAGCTGCACAACGGGTTTTAGCGTAAAGCCGTTTTCAAAGCTTCTTGCGCAAAGTGGCAACATCTCCTTTCTGATTCCGCGCGTAAGAGGTAACATTCTTGAACCTTCGCCAGCTGCAGTGATAACCGCTTTTTTTATCAACATCAATCACAAGAAGTTCGTACAAGTATAGAAAAGCGTTTCGTTTTGTAACGTGGGTTTATGGCTTCCAAATTACTAAGTGGGCTCTTCCCGCTTTTGCGAAGCTTGCCTTTAAAGGCGACTCATTTACACGTCTGGGCAACCGTGATGTTAAGGAATACGTTGTGCGAAGCAATTGCGTTAACGCTGTTTTGATTGGTACTCAGAATTACATCATTATGAAAGAACGAATTACTAAAGAGTGGTGCTTCGCTAGCGTAATTACCATAGCTCACGCTTTGTGCGTTATTACCATGAGTCACAGTGATTATCACATCATCAAGTGGGTTGAGGTTCATTACAGATGAACCGTTTTTTGAAAAAATGCTGGGGTTACCGCCTTCGATGTACACTATTGTGATGTTGTAGCCACCAATTTCAAAAGTTGTGTTCTTTAGCCATACTGACTGTGGAAGTATAGTAGAGTGGTAGCGAACACTACAGCTTGAGTGCTTATAGGAAAGCGTAGCACTCGTAACAAAGATCACTATAAATAAAACAACTACAAAATATCGGATCTTTTGCATTTGCTTTCGCCTATGGTATACATGCGGGTATTGACGAACCGCTAGCTGGTATACTACCAGTGCCTGAACTAAAATATGACAAATACAAACCAGGGCACGGTGGATTGATGATCCAGCCAAAATTTGCGTTTATAGGTGGAGCGTCTGTTCCACCTGTCACAAACATGGTGAAGGAGCTTGGGAACCACAAGTAGATGTAAAGAGTGTTCCCAGACGGTGCAACTTTCCATACATACATCAAATCTGTAGCATAAGCTCCCGAATTTACTGAAGTGTAAGAAAACGAATCACCGCCTTCAAATATTGCGCCTAATGAGCCAGCTTGTATTCCAGTCGCACCGTCTGGTGTGCTCGGAAAGGCGTCAATTATGCTAGTGCCGTTTCCAAAATTCCACCAAACATACCACTGCCCTTGATAGAGATAAATAATCACAGAAGTCCATTGTAGCGTGTACAAGATGTTATGGTAATTGAATTGATCGTAGTGACCATTACCTGGACAATAGATTGTTAAGTTATAATTTGGGTTGCTAGAAGTGTGACCAACGTTGTCAACAGCCCATCCAGTGTAACTTACAGAGCACGATGATGAAGGCCAAAATGATATTCCCGCCTGATAAAAGTTACCTACATTGTCTGTCAACCCAATCCAATAACTAAAGCCGCCATCGCCACTCCCGCCCTGAAAATAAGTAATATTGATTTGGCCGCCCAGATCTGAAGCTGTACCCCATTGTGGACCATATTGCCAATCTGAAGCGACAGTAGGATAAACATAAGAAACATTTGCCGCGTCTTGCGGGATAGATGGTGGTGCCATGACCGCTAAGACATTTAAAACTTTTCCGTGAATAAGCAAATGTCCCTTTTCAAGTACTTTAACAGGTTGCTGGGAAGCATGTGCGAAAGAGATGAAAGCCGACAACATAAGCAAAAAGATTAACATAATTTTTAGCATAAAAATTTTGCTTTTAAGATTTATATATATTACTCAAATTGCAATTTTAGTTATCTACAAGAATCACATACTGTATAAACGTTCTTTATGAACCACCAAACTTTGTTAATTGAATTACAAATACACGTACAAAATTTGCGCGTAAAAACTTACTGAAGTTTCAAAAGCCACTTAAAGTTGAAATCTGAAGTTGTGTGTAAACTTGTTTGTAACACCAGTTCGATGCGACACAACCTTCGGTTTCACATAATCCACTTGGATTTATTCTTTTAAAAATCTTATATAGTTAAAAAGTTTTCATTTTTAAACTTGTACTATTACCACAACTTACATAAGCAGTAACACGAACTTTTCATTAATCACTAATAGCAAATGCGACTGAAAGAGGATTGGAAAGTTTATAAAATCGGTTAAGCATTCTTTCTCGATGTTAGAGGGGCTTTCCATCAGATTCGCAACACAAGAAGACAAAGAGCAAATCTTGAATATCGTGAAAAACACGTGGGACTGGGGTGACTATATACCAACAGTGCTAGACGATTGGCTAAAACACGGAAAGGTCTTTGTTGCCGAGCTTTCAGGAAGAATAATCGCTATGTCCCATTTTGTTGAGCTTGAAGAAGGTTTGGGTTGGGTTGAAGGCGCAAGAGTTGCAAAAGAGTACCGGGGTATGGGTGTGGCAACGCGTGTGCTTGAAAGGATTAAGGAATACGCTTCATCGATTGGGATTAAACGCTTAAGGCTTGTGATCGCAGTGGACAACACGCCCTCAATCAAGCATGTTAAAAAATGCGGGTTTTATGAAAAACTGAGTTTTTCTCAGTACGAAGCTCAAACGGGGTATTATCGAGAGTTTGACGTGCAAAGGATCGAAGTCGATGAGTTTGTTGAAAAATGCAAAAAAGGCGCGTATCGCGGAATGTATTTTTGGGATTTCAGGTGGTCTGACATCACCAAAGAAAAAGCAAACAGGTTTATTCAAACAGGTTCGCTTGTTAAGGTCAGTGGCACCACAGTTTTGGTTGCCACAAATCAAAAAACAGAAGCTGTGATTGGTTATTTGGAACCTTCAAGCACTTTTCCTGATGACGTTTTGTCTTATTTACACATGAGGTTGTTCGCAAAAGTCCGATTCGTTGTTCCAAGCAATATGATTTTACCACTCACGAAGTTGGATACCGAGTTCACTGTGTATGAGTGCGCACTCTGAGGTGTGAAAATTGTACACACCAATTCACAAAGCGTTTTATGAAAGGCATCCAACCGAAGTTGCAAGAGACCTGCTTGGCGCGCTACTCGTGAGAAAAGTAAACAACGAAGTGTTGGTTGGCAGAATTGTAGAAACAGAGGCGTACGGTGGAAGGGATGACCCAGCAAGCCACGCCTACCGAGGTAACAAGGGAAGAGCGAGCGTAATGTTCGGCGAGGTCGGACGAGCCTACGTTTACTTCACCTATGGAAATCACTACTGCCTTAACGTCGTCGCGCGCTCTTTTTACGAAGAAGCGGGAGCGGTGCTAATAAGAGCTCTTGAGCCGTTACAGGGTTTGAGCACGATGATAAAAAATCGTGGATTGAGCGATCCCTTAAATCTGACAAACGGCCCAGGAAAACTGACGAAGGCTTTTGCCATAGATTTGAGGTTTAATGGCATAGATTTGACCAAGCGAGCTGATTTGTTTATAGCAAAAGGCAAGTTACGCCCTAGTGAAAAGATCGCCACTTCAACAAGAATAGGAATTAAAGACGCAAAGGATAGAGAGTGGAGGTTTTTCGTTGCGAACAACCCTTACGTCTCTACATTAAGAGAACCTTTGGTTAGGTAAATCAGGAGCTCTCTTTCAGAAACAGTTGACACCACCCTTCCTTTTTCGTCAAGCACGGCTATTATCGGTATTTGCGTTTTGTGAAACAAGTCGATAAGTTCGGAAGCGGGCGTGCCAAAGTCTACGCTAACCACCTGTTTTCTCATCGCTTGACCAACCTGTAGCTCTTCACGGTCACTCAAGCTAAGCACGTCCTTTAAAACAAGCGTTCCTACTACTTCTCCGACATCGTTTGTGACGATAGCGCCAAGTATCCCAAGCTGAGCCATTTTTTCAACGACTGGTTTGAGCTTTTCTTTTTCGTTCACTATTATGTGTGGTAACATCTTTGCAACTTCACCAGCTGGTGTGTCTTGGGTGTACCAAGCTATGTAGGAGCGTAAAACATGAACGTCTTTGATCGATTCCCTTTTTTCTTTTGTGATTTTTTTAAGACCTTTAAGTGTAGGCGCGAAAGTGGTAGTGAGAATTAGAATAGTGATAAGCGCCATCGTGTAAAGTTTACTTGAAATTACTCCAAGTAAAAGCGCGCTCAAAAGTAGCGCACCGTCAACGCCACCTTTAAGAGAGGAGCCTACAGCTTGGTAAAACGGTTTTTCGGAGCGTAACACAGCCCCGCCGATATATCCCAAAGAAATTTTCACGACGATGACGGTCAAAACGATCACAACCGCTAAAAGCGGAGCGCTTCTCACAGAAACCAGATTCACCGAAAGACCCAAACCTCCAAAGAACATTGGCTCAAAAAATCCATAAGTAAGACCTCTAAGCCGTTCGAGGATGTGGGGTCTTCTTTCTAGATAACGGGAGAAAAAGTATCCCAAAAAGAGTGCAACAACGCCCGCATTAAAACCCACGCTGTCACCCAAGTAACCAAGTATAAGAATAAAGGAGACAATTATCGCAAGCACTACTTCTCTACTTTTTATGAACTTTTCTACAGCGATAATCACCTTAGGCAATTCCTTGCGAACCGAGTACAGCGCAATAAGAAAAAGCGTTATCGGAAAAACCGCGTTTATAACTTTTAACGCGCCGAAAGAGCCGCCGATCGCAAGCTGAAGAAAAACCGCAGAGCCAATCAAACCCGCAACCTCAACCAAAAGCGCGTACGCAAATATATTAATTGCAAAGTAGCTTTTGGTGATGCCAAGATCCTTGAGCACTCTTGCGAGTGGTGCAACGCTGCTCATTGAAAGAATTGAGCAAAAAAGCAGAAGACTCGGAAGACTGATCGGAATGAAAAATGAAAACACAAAAAGCATCAAAAGCGTTCCAAATCCCCAGTTCAAAAAAGTTGCCAAAAGTAAGCGCTTGTTTCTCCTTAGATCTGCAATCGCTTCAATATCAAACTCTTCAGCGCCAGCAAGAAAGAGCATCATGATAACACCCAGCTCAACGAAAAGAGCCACTGTGTTCGCTTGGACGAAATTTAGCACGGATTTGCCCAAAATGATTCCTCCTATTATTGCACCAACAAGAGGGGGCATTCTTATTCTTTCAAAAACGTCTTCAAAGAGCTTTACAACAAGCAAAAGAACACCCAAGTAAAGAAGACCCAAAACCGATTCGTTCATCGAAACGCCTCTTTTAAGGTAAAAGGTGTGGGGGAACGTTTGTGTGACGCACCATGTCGCACCACTCCTCAGCCTGCCTTATTACGTGAACCCTTCCTTCCCTATCGATAAGAAGCTCTTTAGGTCGTGGTCGCAGGTTGTACTGGCTACTCATCGCGTAAACGTACGCGCCAGCATTCAAAATTGCAAGAACGTCACCTCGGTTTACTTCTGGTAGCTGCACATCTGTTCCTAACACATCAGTGTTTTCGCAAATCTGTCCGACGACGTTCGCTTTGACTCTTACTGGTTGATCCATTTTGTTAACCACCACGATATGGTGGTACGCGCCGTAAAGCGCTGGTCTTATCAAAACGTTCATTCCACAATCTACACCAACAAAAGTTTTGGTATAGTTTTTTACGTGATTCACTTTTGTAAGGAGGATCGTTGTGTCGGCAACTAGGTACCTTCCAGGCTCGAGTATAAGCGTAGGATTTCCTAAACCAGATTCACGCACGATTTTGGTCACCCTACGAGCAACCTCTTCTACGTTCAAGCGTTCTTCAGTGGGTTTATAAGGAACACCGAAACCACCTCCTATATCCACAAACTCAAAATTTACGCTTAACTTTCTTTGGACCTCCAAAGCGCATTCAACCACTGCTCGAGTAACACGCTCGAAGTGAGATGGATCTAGCACATTTGAGCCAACCATCGCATGTATTCCAAACCTCTTTACGTTCCTTTTTAAGGCAAGCTCATAACCTGCTATCACACGATCGGCTGGAACGCCGAATTTCGCTTCAGGACCGGCTGTGACCACGCCCTGAAACTCTCCCTTTCCAAAACCGGGGTTTACCCTGAAACTCACTACTTCTGGCGACTTTGGTATAAGCCGAAACTGTTCTATATCATCAAAGTTCAAAATCGCACCGCTTTCAACGCCAAACATGAGCTCTTCTAAACTTGCGTAATTTGGCGAAAAGATCGTTTTTTGTACTGGAACGCCACAAAAGCGCGCAAGTGCAAGTTCAAAGGGAGAAGACACGTCGGCGCCACAACCCTCTTGCGCCAGAGCGCAAACGATCGCGGGATTTGCATTCGCCTTTAGTGCGTAGTTTATTTGAATGTTTCTGTAGTGTCGTGTAAACGCATTGAAAAGCGTTCGATAGTTATTCCTTAATCTTTTTTCGGAAGTGACAAGAAGTGGTGTTCCGTGTTTTTGCGCAAGTTCGTAAAGGTTAAAGCCATCGAAGAACAAATTTTCACCCTTTATTTCAAAACTTTCGTGAAATAGCGACATGTTAAGATCTAAACACACACTTTCCTAAAACTTTTGAGCTAACCTTTTAGTTCACCCAAAATTAACTAAAACGATGCCAGGAAAAAAGCTCAAAAAGAAAATGGAAAAACAGGCGCGTAAGGCCAGACAAAGAAGGACGATGTACCTTTCGGTCGGCGGTGCGGTAATCGTTGTGATCGCGCTTCTTGCTTATTACGGATACGTGAACGCTTTGAGCCACCCTCCAAGTCCGCCACTAACCTCGTATATCGGTGAAAAGATTTCACCTCCTTTGTATAGTAGCCTTGTATCGCTGTCCACACAAGGCTATGGGTATGTGAACACAACGCTTGTTCAAAAGGAGATAACGCCTTACGGTAACTCCACATGGTTAGACAACGGAAAACCCATCATCGTTTATATCGGCGGTGAGTACTGCCCGTATTGCGCAGCGGTAAGGTGGCCGCTTGTGCTCGCGCTTCTTAGGTTTGGAAACTTCTCAGGTCTTGAGTACATGCTTTCCTCTTCAACTGACTATTACCCGAACACGCCCACCTTTACCTTTGTGAATTCGAGTTACACGAGTGAGTACATCGTGTTTCAACCGTTTGAAGCGTTTAGCAGAACTCCTGCGGCAGGCGGCTACCAACCACTTCAAAGCGTGCCTCCAAACTACAGCGCTTTGTGGAACTCTTTGACTGGTGGCGGGATACCATTTATAGACTTGGGTGGTAGATACGTGATAGCAAGCTCTTTGTACGACCCTGGGCTTTTACAAGGTTTGAACTGGACACAGGTTGTGCAAAAGCTCGAAACGAACTCGCGTCTTGCGCTAAGGGTATACCAAGCGGCAAACGCGATCACCGCCACAATTTGCAAAATAGACGGAAACAAACCTTCATCTGTGTGTTCAAACCCGAATATAACACAGCTTGAAAACGCGCTACGAGGAAGCTACTCCCCACTGAAACTGAGCTTCCAAGCCGGAACGCCTGATACGATGGCCACTACATGGACGAACGTGCAGTACACGCAGATTGCGCCCACCAAAAACTCTGAAAAAACAAGGTAGCCCACAAACACCGCACCCATTACCCAAAGCGGAAAGAGAAACTCTGGCTTAAAGGAGAAAACGAAGAGTAGGACAAACCAAGCAACGCCTAGCGCGGCAACGGGAATTCCGAAGATGTGGCTGTACGCGCTTTCGGTGACTTTTTCGCAGTTCACCACACCCCTTGTAGGACAAATAAGGGAAATAGACGGATTGAAAGATTGGTAAAGCAAGTAAGCGGAAACCACCAAACCAAGCGCGCAAAGAATCCAGAGAAAAAGTCTGTAGTTTTTCAAATATCTCGCCTAAAGGTGGAGCAGAACGAACAAAGCGACAAACACTATGGATATCGTGTTGAGCACCTTGATAAGAGAGTTTATGCTTGGCCCTGCTGTGTCCTTGAACGGATCTCCCACGGTGTCACCGCTTACCGCCGCTGCGTGTGTGGGCGTTCCCTTACCGCCAAAGTTTCCGGCCTCGATGTACTTCTTTGCGTTGTCCCATGCGGCTCCGGCGTTTGCCATAAGCAGCGCAAGAAACACACCAGACACGACACTACCTATAAGCAGTCCCCCGAGTGCCACTGGACCTAGCAAAACGCCGACCACAATTGGCGTGAGTATCGCAAGTAAACCGGGCGCGATTAGCTCCTTTAGCGCGGCTTGAGTGCTAATGTCAACGCACTTTTGGTAGTCTGGTTTCGCTTTACCTTCGCGTAAACCCGGTATTTCTCTAAACTGCCTTCTAATTTCGTTCACCATTCTGAAGCCCGCGCGTCCAACAGCGCCGATTAAGAAAGACGAGTAGTAGAAGGGTAGCAAACCACCGATAAGGAGCCCAACAAGAACGTATGGGTCGTAGAGCGCGAAAAGCGGCTCGCCGTGCGCAGGATAAATCGCAGAAACCTCATTTTGAAACGCTATGAATAGCGAAAGCGCGGCTAGCGCCGCAGAGCCTATCGCAAACCCTTTCGTTGTGGCCTTTGTGGTGTTACCCACAGCATCCAGCTTGTCTGTGACCTCTCTCACCCCTTCTACATGAGCCATTTCCACGATTCCGTTTGCGTTGTCAGTTATCGGGCC
>NEXD01000025.1 GCA_003019595.1 Candidatus Marsarchaeota G1 archaeon BE_D | reverse complement strand
CTTTATAACTATTTTTCTTTTTCTCCTTCTGCCTCCCATTTTTATCCCCAAAACTCCTTAGTCTTAATGTATAATTCCTCGGCTTTGAGTATTTCGGTGTAAAGTTCTGATTCTTCAATAATTCTTTTTCTTAAAATCCTTTTCGCGGTTGCAGGTCCAATTCCAATCCCTGCTAATACTACAAGTGCTTTTTTACCGTAATTAAGATAAAGATTTGCGCTTTCAATTAGCTCGTTTTTTATTCTTATCATTTCTTTATCATTAATAGTCTGATTTTTTTGTACCTTTTTCAGAACCTCTTCAGTTTTTTCGTTTACATAGGCGAGAAAAGAAAGAAACTTCGAGTCACAAATGGGACATCTAAAACTGTCGTTTATTTCAAGTAATGAAAGTTTGTTTTTGTATCTAAAACAACTAAGACAATATACATGAAATGTTTTGCTTAATAGCCTTTCTTTTACAAGCGACAAAACTGTTTGCTTTTCTGTTACTGAATCGTCCAAAAATGATGTCAGAATTATTTTTGCAAAGCTATAAAGTGAGGAATCCTTGTCAACTAATTTAATTGAACAATGCTTTAATAGTCGGCTAAGTTCACTTACGTCTAAGATTTCAGAAAAAAGTTCGTTTAACAATTCTTTACCAACGATGGTTTCCGCCAAAATTGAATATAATCTTCGGGCACCAAGTTCATTTAACAATTTATCGATATTAAATCCAAATCTTTTCGCAATAGCAAACATTCTATCTGTATATTTTCCATAGCTTAAAGCAGCAGTGCTTAAAAAATCAAAAAGTTTGTTTATCTCAAAAGAACATAATATTTCTTTAATTTTCAAAGCACTAAGCTTACCAATTAAAACAACTCCCAATGAGAACGTTTGTGATAAAACATTTATTCCTTGTTGTTCTAAAAGAAACTCAAGAAGCAACGCTAATGCTCTATTACCCCTAGTTCCCAAAGGCGCAATAAGTATGATAGAACTTTCAGTTTGAATGATGTATATTGAGTTCTTGTCTAAATCTATATTTGTCATATTTGCCAAACAACTTTGTGCTCTTTCACTCAGTTTGATATTTTTAGATGTAAGAAGTTTCATTTTTTCTCTTGATCTTAAGATGTCTATCATTTTCTTTGATACATATTTATCTACAGGAAGCGTTTCACCAGCCCATATGGGTAGTATGGTTGCTTCTTTTTCTGTAGGTTTAACATCAATGGTTTTAACGCCATAATCTATTGCTATTATTTCCCATTTTCTTTTTCCTAATACCATGATAGAACCTTCACCGCAGTATCTCTCAACAAATTTATTGTCGAGGTATCCAATTATTTTCTTAGAGGCAATGTCTTTTACAGAAAATTGCGTATCAGAAGGGATTAAACTGATGTTTTCAAAAAAGAATTTCTTTGCGAATTTTCCTCTTTTCAATATTTCACCGTTTTGATAAATGACTCCCCTCCTTACAAGAAAGTTCAAAACTTCATCTAAATCTTTAGAGTTCAAATCCTTAAATGCATAACACGAAAAGAGTTTTTCTAATTCTTTTTTTGTTATCTCATTTTTTACAAGCAAATGCCCTGCAATTTGATTGGCCAAAACATCCAAAGGTTTTTTAAAGCAAACTGGCCTCTCTAACCAACCTAATAACGCAAGCTCAGATATGGCGGCTGCTTCGATTAACTCATAAGGATTACTAGCGACTATTATGCCAATTGATTCCTCGATTAATCTATGCCCCGCTCTTCCTATTCTTTGTATTAGTGTTTCAACAGTTCTCGGAGAACCAACCTGTATCACCTTTTCTAGTTTCCCGATATCTAATCCTAACTCTAAGGAAGAAGTAGCAATTACAGTTTTAATTTGACCTGTTTTAATGGCTTCTTCCGCTTTTAGCCTTTGTTCAAGCGACAGTGAACCATGGTGTACTTCGATGGACTTATTTTCAGGAAAAAGCTTACCAAATGCTTCTGCTAAATAGCGTGTATTAACAAAAACTAGAGTTTTTCCTTGAACTTTTTCTTTAATAATCTCAGACATAATCTTAAGATCATTATTAATTGGTATAATATCAATAGTTAAATCGTATTTCCTTTTATTCTTAAAATAGATTACTTCACCCTTTATTCCAAAAAAGTCAAGTATGTATTTACCGCTACGTATTGTTGCCGATAAGAAAACAGTCTGGGGATGTAAGCCTAAGTATAATTCTAATCTCTTTAAACCTACTGCAAGTTGAATTCCTCTTTTTGATTGAATTAATTCATTGACCTCGTCGATTATTATGTGTCTAAGGTTTTTTAACATTAATAAATTCTTTTGATCCGTTATCAATGCCTGAAAGTTTTCTGGTGTTGTAATAAGAATATCAGGAGGGTTTTGGAGTTGATTTCGCCTGAGTTTACGTGGGGTGTCTCCATGCCTTATATCTACACTAAGCCCAAAATGCTTTGTCCACCATGCTATCCTTTCATAAATATCCCTATTCAAAGCTCTAAGAGGTGTTATGTAAATTGTTTTTGTGCCTTTTAGATTTAGTTGAGCGATTTTGTAGATGATGGGCAACAATGCCGCTTCGGTTTTTCCAGAACCAGTCTCACTACATATTACGACGTTTTTACCTTCAAGTAGTGGTCTAAATGCTTTTCTTTGAACTTCAGTTAAGTCTCCAAACTTTTCTTTAATGAGCTTATATAGCTTTTCAGAAAGCATCTAAATAAGAATTTTCTCAGAGGACTTATTAATGGTTGCTTTTATTTTGACTCATGCTTGACAACGTACTTATTTATTATGTTGGCACAGCCGTAGCTTTTATGGTTTTAATAATAGTAGTGGTGCTTGCCTTCATAGATGCAACACATATGGAAGAAAAATAGATAAGGCTTAACGTTTACTCTGCGCATCATGATACAATACGAACAACATGTGTTTACAAGGTTTAAGCTTTTTTCGTAGCAAGTTGTTATAAAAGAAATCATCACACGAACAATAGTAATATTTTTCGACTAAATAACAACCGTTGTTCGTTAATACATGCACTCTGTTTTCGTCAATGTGTTCTATAAAAGCACCATTTGTCAACAACTCTTCTAGTTGTTTTGCTCGCTCTTTAAAAAGTGATTTTATCTCTTCTAAAACATTACCGTTTTTATCTGTTAATTCCTTTAGATTTTTGCGTATAAAAGAATCTAAATCACGGTATCTCAAAGATAAAGAAATTAAAGATGGTTCCGCTTATAAATAATTCTGCGATATTTTTCGAAAAAACAAGAACGTTACTTATTTCAGAGTTACATTTGGGATTTGGACTTAAGTATTCGGCAATTTTTGCAGATGCTATCTTTAATGATTGTCTAAAGAGACTAGATACTATTATTAAAACACATAAAATTGAATATTTAATTGTTGGTGGTGACGTTAAAGAAAAAATTGGAAAACCCAGTAAAAAAGAGGGGGAGTATTTACAAATGTTTGAAAAATTTTTGCTTGAAAGGTCAATTTCTGCAGTAATTGTAAAAGGTAACCATGACGGCTTGATAGAAAACTACGTAAATTTCAAAATAACTGAATTTTTCACTTTAAACGATGGCGAAGCAAACTTTTGCATTTTCCATGGCCACAAAGTTCCACCTGTCGAATTGCAGTCTTTTGACCATCTTCTAATGGCCCACATACATCCGTCTGTAAGAATTGATGGTTCCAAGAGCTTTGTTTGGGTCTTTCTAAAAAAAGAAGATGGATCAAGACCTAAAAGTGTGATAATTATGCCTCCGTTCAATAAATTTGTTGGTGGAGGAAATCCAAAAATATTACAATCAAAAGTTTTTTCTAAAATTCTCGGGGGAAAATCTTGGAAAGGACATCTCGTAAGTGTTGACGGAGTTTATTTAGGCGAGTTCAAACCATTATTTTTGTAGAGTTTTTGATAAAACGTCTTCAAGAAATTTTACCATTTTGTTTTTACTTTCATCAACTTCTAAAACTTGGTTACATTTTGTGCAACGAAAATCATATTGCGCTGCTATATCAAAGGTCATTCTAATACACCTTTGAGGGCATACAAAGAACATGTTGTTTTTTTCGTATTCATACCGTCTTTTTATCTTTTCAATTATTTTACTTCTTTTGTATTCAATATGAGTCTTAAAAAATTCTCTGTTGGGCTTCCAATAAAAAGTTACCCAATTTGTTTTCGGATCAACCGTTTTTCGAAACTTGACAAGATTATTCTTTTCTAATTCGTAAATTATTTGTCTTACTACATTAGGCTTGACTCTAAACGCTTTACTGATTTCTTCATCAGTGGATTCACCGTTTTTGATTATATATTCAAGCACTGCATATCCCTCTCGCTTAGTAAGTTTATATGCGATTGCGAGCAAATCCTGATCCAATTCACTTATTTTTTTCAAAATGCTCTACCCTTCCCTTATATTTGAGGCGTGGGGACACTTTAAGCTCAGCGGTTTTAGCGTTTAACGAATAAACTTTTGATCCATTTAATTTTTCTAGAAAAATTGCAAGTGCAGCCGCCTCTGAATGTGGTTGATTCGTTATTGAAACATTAAAATCCGCCATTTGATAAATTTCGTTTGGCACCTTTGCCGAGCCAACTATAACCATAAGAGGTCTTTCTTTTATATAATGTAAAAAATAAATTTCACTTAATATGTTATAAATGCTTTCGCCGTACATACTTAAGTTTGCTACGACTCCCCCATTTTCTTTCCATTCTTTAATTATTTGTGATGCATCAAGATTGTCAAGAACCCAAAAATCATTACCCCACTTTTCTGTGACTTCGTTTATCTTTTTGATTAATTTTTCTGCTTTTACGTTCGAAATTATGACACCATCTGCAAGAAAGGCTCTTGCAACTAGGCATACGTGTGTTGTGAGTCTGTCGTCCCTTTTTTCTCTGTGATTTAGTCTGAGCACTACCTGCTTTGATTTATGAATCAGTTCATTCGGATTTGTCATCTCTAAGTTTAGCAACGTGTCTCAACTCCAAAGATTTCGGCGTAGAATCTAGTTTTATATTATGCTCTTTTTCTTGTTGAATAAGCAAGTTAACTTTTAGTAATCTTTCAAGTCTTTTTGCAGTCTCTATGTCTGGAACTAACTTAGCCGATTCTATTCTCCTTAAAAAACTTTCTTTTAACCCTGTTTTAGAAGCAACCTCTTGAATTGTAAGTTTAAGTTTCTCTCTTGCTTCCTTTATAACTTTTGCGTAGTTTTCTACTATATCATAAACAATTTCATTTTTTGCAATTGCCTTCATAGGTTTGGGATTAGGTTTAATCTTTGCATTTGTTTGTAATTTCGACTTAGTTGCACTGTTGCAACTCTCGCACACCAATAGTTTTTCTCCAAAATAGTTTATTGGCCTTAATGGTTGATTTACAGCTTTTCCGCACAATTCACAGTAGTATGGCACAGATTACTCATATTTTATATTGGGGCACAAATTTATTAATTATATGCAGGTGAGATTTTGTGAGCGAATTTAGAGAAGACGAGAAGGATTTAGAAAGAGAGGATTCAGAATTATCGCAACAAGAATCTTCTAAGGAAGAAATCGAGAAAACGAATCTACGTTTACGTCTTAAAGAACTTGAAAGTAGAATTAAACTACTTGAAGCAGAAAGGGCCTCTTTATTAATAGAAAGAGAACACTACTTGCGTGATTTAGAATACATGAAAAGGGAACTAGAACAAATCAAAAGTGCTCCCCTTGTAGAAGCTACGATCATAGAAATTCTCGATGATGGAAGAGCTGTGGTTCATAGCTCAAATGGTCCAAATTTAGTGGTTTACGTCTCACAAGCTTTAGACATTAGAAAACTCAAACCAGGTATGCGAGTTGCTTTAAACCAGCGTGGTTCCGCAATTGCCGAAATATTACCTAAATCGCAAGATGTATATGTCAAAGCTATGGAAGTCATAGAAAGACCAAATGTTAGATTTAAAGATATAGGTGGTTTAAAGAAACAAATAGAAATGCTAAAAGAGATAGTGGTTCTCCCACTTACAAACCCAGATGTCTTTAAAAAAATAGGTATTGAGCCACCAAAAGGTGCGTTGCTTTCTGGTCCACCTGGTACAGGAAAAACTCTATTGGCCAAGGCTGTTGCTGGGGAATCTAACGCGACATTTATTAGTACGGTTGGCTCGGAACTTGTACAGAAGTTTATTGGCGAGGGAGCAAGAATAGTTAGGGAACTTTTTGAACTTGCTAAAGAAAAATCTCCTTCAATAATATTCATCGATGAGATAGATGCGATTGGTGCTAAAAGAGTTGACGTGGGCACAAGCGGCGAAAGGGAAGTCCAAAGAACATTTATGCAGTTGATAAGCGAAATGGATGGCTTTGATCCATTAGGTGACGTAAAAATACTTGCTGCTACTAATAGAATCGATATACTTGATCCAGCCTTATTAAGACCTGGTAGGTTTGATAGAATAATCCAGATCGGTTATCCTAATCAAGAAGAAAGACTAGAAATTCTTAGAATTCATACACGCGGCGTTAGCTTGGATGACACCGTTGATCTTGAAAAAATTGCTAGAGAATTAGAGGGGGCAACTGGTGCTGATATAAAAAATCTTGTTGTTGAAGCAGGTCTAGCTGCAATAAGACGAGGGGCAACTAGAGTATCAGACCAAGACTTTCAGTACGCAAAAACGATAGTTTTAACTAGATTAGGACGAACACAAAATAAGAATGCAGGTATTTTTATATGAATAAGTGGAACGAAGAAATTTTTCGCAGAAAAATAAAGGAACTTTTGAATTTTCAATATGGAAGGCCTGTCGGCGATTTTATATCTTCACAGGAACTCTTTTTTAAAACATCTATCTCTACTGGAAGATTAAAATATGTATATACGACAAATGGAAAGCTTCTTGTAAGCATACGCCCAGATGGATATGCTCTTCTCGAAAAAGCTGCATTAGAACTCTTACAAAAAGCTAATGTTGTTAAAAAGAAATTAATAGTAAAAAAAGAAGCTACAGATTTTATTCTTAGAGGTAAAGATGTTCTTGTTAGTAATGTAGAGCGTTTTGTTGGAAAATTTAACCTAGGAGAGGATGTAATAGTGGCGAACGAAAGTGACTTGCTTGCCTGCGGACAGTTGGTACTTTTACCTTCAGAAGTAAAATTTTTTAAGAGGGGAGTCGTGGTCAAAAACAGGTTTGGTGTAAAAGTTGGGAATCAAAATTCGTGAAAGCGATCTCAAAAAGATCATGCGACAAATAGGAATAAGTTCACAAGAAACTATTGAAGCAGAAGAAGTTGTTATTATAGGCAAACAAAAGAAAATACACATAAAGGAACCTAATGTATTTAAGATTGTCATGCAGGGCCAAACTCTTTATCAAATTATTGGGGGGGTCGAGATAGAAGAAAATACAATGATTGTCAATGTTAACCAAGATGATGTAAATTTTATCGCAAGCCAAGCGGGTGTATCTGAAGAAATAGCAAAAAAAGTATTAATGGAAGAAAAAGGAGACGTGGCTAAGGCTTTAATCAGACTTAAAGGTAAAAGTGTATAATGAACTAATGACCGAACTTAACATATCGTTCTATTAGTTTTGAATATTCTTTCAAGCTGAATTCGGTTACGTTTGTTTTTTTGGCAAAATCTGATAAACTTTTAATCGAAAGTTTTTCTTTTAGGCCTGTTTTAAATATTACATATCCTAATGCACCAGCGGCTAAGACATATGGATTCTTGCCACCAAGTACTTCTTTAGGAGTTACCATTAAACATTTTTTGGCAAGTTCTTTTACTTCGCTGAATATTTTTTCTTTTTCGTTCGGCGAAATGTTTACAGACCAAGATAAAGAATTGAGAATTCTTTCTAGAAACATTTCTGGAGTGCTTCTTTGGGGTTCGTAACCAACAATAGAAGATAGTTCGTGATAAGCCCTTATCATTTTTGAAGCAGTTATTCTTTTACCTTTTGTTTTTATAGCGCTATAAATTTCCCTAAATGAGACAGGAAGACCTTCTTCTCGTACTGAAAAAAGCACAGCAGCTCCCGCAATAGAGGCAACTGTTAACTTAACGTGTTTTTTTATTTCTGAGAATGATTCTACCAAAAGATGTTCGGCCCTTTTTTCAACGTTTTTGCTTAAACCTATTAACTCACAAACTTGTTCGATTAATTGCATACCGCGTAAAAGGGTGCTATTTGAACCCAGTGCTCTAACGTTAGTTTTAGCAAGCCGTTTATTATTAAATGTTGGTTCTACAAAAGTTCCTGGAACAGCTGAAGTTGCGAGTATAGAGAAAGTCTTGTTGTCGACTTTAAAAAACCTTTCCGTATGCTCCTCATCTGGTTTTATTCTGTTTTCTGAAATGACTAAACCACATTGGGAACAAACTACGTCGCCATAATTAGTATTTACGACTGCAGAACCACATTCAGGGCATGTTTCAAACGTCTTATGAGATTCGTTCATTGTTTCCCTTGTAGTGACACTCCTAACTTCTACTAAAAATTTTCGTATCAAGAATCCATTTAAAAGAGAGTTTTTACCATATACCACATATGCGGTTGATTGTTTTTAGAGACGACAAACTTAATACTAATTAAAGATTAACCTTTTTGGGTCAATATGAGTGTCGGATTTCGTACAATAGCTTCTGAAACACGAACCATGCTAAATAAACAAGTGACAGTTTCACTTTCAAATGGCAAAAAATATAGGGGTGTTTTAATGTCACTAGATCCAGAAAATCTTCATGTGTGTCTAAGTGATGCAAAAGAGGTGGGTACAGAGACTAAAGAGACAAAGAAAATTCCAAAATTGGTGCTTAATGGTTCACTGATAGTTGAAGTCGCAATGGAAGAAAGTGGGCTTCCTCTTCAATTACTTATGGATCAGCTTGCAAAAATTTATCCCAACAATGTTAGATATATAGAAGATGCAGATACTATAATAGTTGCAGAAAGAGTAAAAGTGTTTAATGACGGAAGAGTTGAAGGTGTGGGACCGATTGCCGAAAGGGTAAAACAGATCGTAGAAAAGCTACAGAAAGAAGTAAAACAAACTTGATCGTGTTTTCAACCATGCGCTTTGATGTAGATGGTATATTTGAAATAAAACGGTATTGCTTAGCTGCTAGGATTGGTAAAATAAGAACAAAAAGCGGCTTTTTAGAGACTCCTTATTTGTTTCCTGTAATTGATACGAGAAGACAATTTGTTTCAACTCAAGAACTAAATGAGCTCGGTTTTAAAGGCCTAATAACAAATTCCTATTTGTTATTCAAAAGAAAGGAAATTGTTGATGATATCCATGTTTATCTTAATCACGACGGAGTCGTTATGACAGATTCTGGTGGGTATCAAATCCTTGAATTTGGGCAAGTAAATGCAAGCCAAGAAGAAATAATCGGTTTTCAAGAGAAAATAAACGTAGATATAGCGGTCATATTAGACGTACCAACTGGCAGTAATGCAAATTATGCAAAAGCCTTTGAGTCTGTACAATCAACACTTAATAATGCACAAACATCCATAAAACTTCGAACACGACAAGATATTTTATGGGTAGGTCCTATACAAGGTGGAGAATATCTAGATCTTGTTAAAGTGTGTACACAAAGACTGTCTTCTTTACCTTTTCATATATTGGCGTTAGGTAGTCCCACAGAATTTCTTGAGCGATACAATTACGAAAAAGTGCTACAAATGATTTATACAGTTAAACTTAATGCCCCACCATCTAGGCCAATTCATCTGTTTGGCGCTGGACATCCAGCAATTTTACCATTTTTTGTTGCTCTTGGAGTTGACCTTTTTGACTCTGCCTCATATGCGTTATATGCGCGTGATGATCGATATCTTACATCATTGCGTACTTATCGCCTTGATGATATTTACGAATTTCCTTGTAAATGTGATGTTTGTCGAAAATTTTCTCCTAAAGAATTACGCTCTCTAAATAAAGATAATAGAAGAAGGCTTTTAGCAAAACATAATATTTTTGTTCTTGCACAAGAGATGGCTATAATTAAACAAGCTATATATCATGGCACTCTTTGGGATCTCATTCAAAGCAAGGCTCATTATCATCCAGCTTTATTTAGAGCATTTAAATTTTTAATTAATCATAAGCGATATCTTTCCAAGTACGCTTACTTAAATGGTATGGGTAGAAGTGGTTTGTTCGTTCTTGACCACGAAAGACCAGAACTCCTTTCCATTAAAAAAAGGATCAAAGAACACATGCTACAAAACCATAGTATAAAAAAGATAGCAATAATTAACGGCCAAAAAATTTCATCAATCCATGAACTATATAAAAAATAAATCAGATTGTAAATGAATTTAAGACAATTTTGATTTTTAACCCATTGATTGGTCTTATTCCTTTTGAATTATCAGAAATTTATCCACTTTACCAACTTGATGTGGAAAATTCTGTTAGTTTGAAAAGAGCCGCTTTAAATTCAATTAACTTCTTAAAGAGAATAAATGTGGAGGAAATATATGTTGACGATGAACTGTTATTAAATCTTTTTCGAAAAACATTTCACGCAAAAGTTCAACTTTTAACAAAACACAATAACTCTAATTAGAAATGTTAAATTCCAATTCTCCGTAAACACCGTCATATCCAGGTTTTATTTTTACCTTATTTTGCCTTAATTGTTCAATAATCAAGGCAAGCTCTTTATTAAAAGATTTTATTTCATTAATAGGCGCATTTAAAAGAACTTCATATTCATTACCATAGCGCTCAATCAAACTATCATATATCCGCATAACGTTTTTTGAAGTATAACTGTTAGAACCCAAAATAAACTTTAATATCTCTTGAAGAGGAAGCACTTTTACAAATGGTGGTTTATTAGGTGGTATAAATCCCTTCTTTCTATCGGCTAGCATATAAACTCTTTGTTCTACACCAATTGTAAGTTTTTTTCCACATTTTGGACAAATGTTAGAAGCTTTCATTGCTTCTTCTGGGGACAAAGCCACCTTACAATTTCTATGTCCACTCCAATGATATTTTCCAAATTCAGGCGGTACCTCGAGTGTTAGTTTAATTCCCTCACCAGTTCTTAAGGCTTTTATTAACATTTTAAACGTCGGTTGCATAACTCTCAATACATTTGCTTCTCTGCCTATTCGCCATAAATGATGCGAATGAGCGTCGCTATTTGAAAGTAAGTTAAAACGGTCTAATCTGCTTATCATCCAATTCATCTCAGGATCACTTGACAATCCTGTTTCTAAAGAGTGAATCTTCGACGATTTGTCTTTAAAACATTCTTCAACAGAGTCAAAACCACTATTTGCGCCAAAGAGGGAAAACCATGGAGTCCATATGTGTGCCGGAATAATTTCAATATCATTGTCTATACTTGTCGCTTCTTCCACAAGTTCCGCTGCACTCATGTATAGCGTGGGCCTACCGTCAGATAATAAGTCACCATATTTGGCTAATTTTTTTGACATTTCATCAGCTTTTTCTAGAGAAGGTACAATTATTAGATTGTGTATTTTGTGCAGTTTTCCTTCATCGCTAAAAATCGTATTTACTTCTCCGCTTACCACAAACAAAATGCCGTTATACTCATAAAACTCTCCGTCGCTAGGCTTTAATGTTGTTTTTAATTCGCTAAGCCACTTCGCATGTAAACAATCGCCAGTACCGATTAAATTTAATCCTTTGATTTTTGCGGCTTGGGCTATTGATTTTAAATCCATTGATTTACTAGTAGCCCCGCTATATTTTGAGTGTAAATGCAAATCAGCAATAAGATCATCTTTTTCAAGCAGTCTTTTTTCTTTCATTTCAAAGAAATCATCTAGCCTTTTTTGTACCATTTTACAGTCACTTAAAAGGCGCCGGGGACGGGATTCGAACCCGCGCGGCCCGTTGGGCCGGTGGCTATCCCGTGCTCTCTCTCAAGGCCACTCCCTTAACCACTCGGGCACCCCGGCGTAAAAGTAATTGTAACACTAATTATTAAAGTTCTTCTCTTTAAATGGAAAAATTGGTCGACCCAGCTGCTTAGAAAGAGCTGACCAGTCTTCTAAAAATCGCTTAAGCCCTATGTCACTAAGGGGGTGGTAAAGCATTTTTTCAAGAACGTCTGGAGGGACTGTGCACACATCAGCCCCGATTTTTGCAGCTTTAATAACATGTAAGGGATGTCTTACGCTAGAAACCAACACTTTTGTGGAAAAAGAATAGTTTCTAAATACACACACAATCTCTTTTACAAGACTTATGCCTTGATAACCTACGTCATCTAGTCTACCTATAAAAGGGCTTACATAACTAGCGCCTGCTTTGGCGGCCAAAATTGCTTGATTTAATGAAAATAGCAGGGTAACATTTGTTTTTATGTTTTCTTGACTTAATGTTCTAACAGCTCTTATTCCACTAGGTGTCATGGGTATCTTAACCACGGCGTTTTCTCCTAATTGCGATATTATTCGAGCTTCTTTTACCATTCCTTCATATTCGGTTGAAAGAACTTCAATATTAACGGGACCTGGACACATTTTAAGAATTTTTTCTATTTGTTCTGCTGGATCAGTCTGCTCTTTCGCAAGCAATGTGGGATTGGTTGTAACGCCATCAATCACTCCCATTTCTAAAAACTTGCGAATTTGATTAAGATTCGCACTATCAAGAAACAGTTTCATCTGGAAGTTACTGCCTTGAGACATATATTAATTATACTCTTTTCTGTGAGGCCATATTTTTCAAAAAGCTCCGCTGGCTCACCTGACTCACCAAAAACGTCTGTTATACCAATTTTGTATACTTTTACTGGATAACACTCAGTAACACATTCTGCAACCGCAGAACCCAAACCACCAATAATATTATGATCTTCTACTGTCACTAAAGTGCCAGTCCTTTTCGCCGAACGTTCAATAAGATCGCGGTCCAGAGGCTTAATTGTGTGCATGTCTATGACCTCAGCTTTAATATTTAGATGTTCTAATTCTATGGCCGCTTTAAGCGCTTTGTCTACCATTAATCCGCTTGCGATAATTGATACATCGGACCCATCTTTTAGAATGTTTCCTTGACCGAACTTAAGCTGTTCTTCTTTTGTATAAATTATAGGGGAATTAGGTCTAACAAGTCTGATATAGAAAGGTCCATTCATTCGTGTAGCCTGCTTTATCAAACTACGAGCGGACACTGCATCTGCTGGAACTATAACTTTCATATTCGGAATTGATCTCATTATTGCTATGTCTTCAATGGCTTGGTGTGAACCACCATCAGGACCAACAGAAATACCGCCGTGTGAACCAATTATCTTTACATCTAAATTACAATAGGCTATTGTATTTCTTATTTGGTCAACCGCTCTTCCTGGAACGAATACTGCATAGCTACCACACACAACCTTTTTTCCTGCTAGCGCAAAACCCGCCGCAATACCAATCATGTTTTGTTCAGCGATTCCTACATTGAAAAAACGATTTGGAAACTTTGTGGCAAAAACTGCGGTCTTTAAAGATCCAGACGTGTCAGCCCCAATTACTACAAGATTAGGTAACTCAGCTCCTAGATCCAAAAGTGCTTCTGCTAATGCGTCTCTCATCGAAGTTTCAACCAAACTTATCACCGTCCTCTTTTACTATTTTCTTAAAGTATTCCAACGATTCCTCAATATCGTTGGAACCAAAAATGCCAGCTCCAATTACAAATATATCAACGCCCTTTTCGATTAAGCTTTTAATATTTTCTTTATTTACACCACCGTCGGCCTCGATTAAATAATGGTAACCTCTTTTCTTTCTTAAGATATTGAAATTTTCAATCCTCGATAATATTTGTGGTATAAATTTTTGACCGGAAAACCCAGGTTCTACAGACATTGGAACGATATAGTCCACTTTTTCTAAAAGATTGTTTAACCACTCTGGTATTTCTGTTGATGGTTTTATGGCAAACCCTTTTAGTATACCCCTTTCTTCAACGATCTCCAAAAATTTTTCCGCTGAAGCTAAATCTAATGACTCTATATGGGCTGAAATCATTCGAGCACCCGCATCTATATACAATGTTACAAATTTTAATGGGTTACAAAACATCAGGTGAATATCAAGTGGAATATCCGTTATGCTTGCTATTTCTTTAACAAATTTTGGGCTAAAACCGATATTAGGTGCAAAAACTCCATCAATCGCGTCCACATGGATCAAATCAACTCCTTTTTTTTCAAGAATCTTAATGATCTCACTTATCTTAATATAATTAGCAGATAATATAGAAGGAGCAATTTGCCTCATGAGTAACCCCTCTTTAGTTTTGTTAGTGCTTTCTGCACGCTTTCTTTATCGGGTACTTTACCATGATATTCAGAACGCCACTCCATAAAGTCGACCCCTTTACCTTTTGTGGTATAGGCTATTATTACAGAAGGTCTGTTTTTTGTTTGTTCAGCTTGATTAAGAGCGTTAATAATTTGATCGAAATCATAACCGTCTATTTCAAATACGTTCCAATTAAAGGCTTTCCATTTTGCGGCTACTGGTTCTATGGGCATTATTTCTTCTGTTAAACCATCTTGTTGAATTCCATTTCGATCGACTATAGCTACGATGTTATCTAGCTTGTATTTGGCCGCACACATTGCAGCCTCCCAAATTTCTCCTTCATTAAGCTCCCCATCACCAAGCAAGACATAGATTCTAGAATCAAGCTTGTCGAGTTTTGCTGCGAAGGCCATGCCTATTCCCTCTGACAAACCTATCCCTTCTGGACCGCCTGGTATTTCAACACCTGGCAGTTTTGTGGGATCAGGGTGTCCTTGCAACCGGCTTCCTAATTTCCGAAGAGTCTTTAACTCCTCGCGCGGGAAATAACCGCACTTTGCTAATACCGCATAAAGTAAGGGAGCTGCATGACCTTTTGATAATAGAAATCTGTCCCTTTGTGGCCAATAAGGATTTCTTGGATCGTGCCTCATTTTTACAAAATAAAGTGTAACGACAATTTCGACAGCACTCAACGAGCCACCTGGATGACCTGAACCTGCTTCGCTAAGCATCATTAAAATATCTTCTCTGATCTCCGATGATATTTGTTCAAGTTCTTTTTTTGGGATATTACGGGGCTGTTTTGTAAAAAGTTGTGCTTCCAAAAGATTTCACCCATTTATTTGACTTTTATGGTATTATACACGAGATTTTCTGTTTTTTCTTCTATTGCTTTTCTGAGATTCGTATGCGAGAGAATGTCACTTAGCATACTATTATGATTATAAGAAATAACAACTTGTGATAGAGATGCGAGTAATGCGGCTTCCAAATTTGTCGCACTTCCTGCCAACGATAAAGAGTAAACAGCGGCCAATAGATCCCTTACACCGACTTTTTCTAATGGTAATGAGAAATTTAAAAGTTGAATGTAAGTTATCATGCCTTTCTCAAATAAGTATGAAGTTTCTTTGTTCCACAAGTATATTGCATCACTTTCAAAACGACTTAGCATATTAAAGCCAAGATTTCTTAGACTACTATCATTTAGTACCGACATTCCAAGAGCTTCACTTGCTTCTTTTAATGTAGAAAGTAAACTATTTACAGAAACGAAATCCAAGAAATGTTGTAATTTTGGTCTACCTACCACTAGTTTTCCACTTTCGCGAGATTGTTTTATTACTTCAGCAATTAAAGTGCCATTCAAGGTGCCTTTGTCATGATCTGACAATATGAGTATATCTATTTCATTAATGTAGTCTTTTATTTTCTGTAGCATGTTTTCCATGATTGAAGGATCGAGAGGTTTTGGATTTTCTTTATCTAATCTTAGATATTGTTGTTTATTGACATATATTCTATTTTTAACACATGTGGTTCTATCAGGAGATTGAAGTATTAAAGAAGTATTAACTCCTTCTTTTTCTAGCGCTTTTAGTAAAATTTCTGATTCCAGATCTTTTCCTACAACGCTTGCGAGAAAAACCTTAGATCCTAATCTTCTTATCATTGTGGCTAAGTTTGCCGCTCCACCTGGACGAAATTCCTCTCCCTGTAGATCAGCAACTATGACTGGAGCTTCTCGAGACAATTTTCTTGCATCAGAATAAATGTAGTGATCTAGCATAACATCTCCTAAAACCAACACATGTTTGTTTGGAAACGAATCAATTATTTCCTTAAAACGATCCTGAAGTTCGGCCAATCTGCCCCCCCTTTACTCAAAACTAAAACCCTGATTTAAGCGAATTGAAAATTTGTAAAACCGTAAACAAAATATCACCTTAATTGAATAATAGCTTTATGTCCACGCTTTCGACAGAAGCTGGTTGGCCAAAACAAGATGAACTGGTGGTGGCCCAAGTAGATGAGATAGTTGACCATGGCGTCTATGTTAAGCTAGAAAACTATCCTGGTAAAAGAGGATACCTACCAATTTCTGAGATAAGTCAAGGATGGGTCACCGATATTAAACGATTTGTTAATATTGGACAAAGAGTAGTTTTAAGAGTTATTAGAGTAAATCCAACTAAAGGCCATATTGATCTTTCTTTGAAAAGAGTAACATTACAAGAAAGAAATACAGTTTTAAAAAGCTGGAAAAGAAGGAGAAAATTTTTAAAGACTATTGAAGAATTCTTTTCTAGTTACAAAATTCCACAAGAAAAAAGAAATGCTCTTCTTGAAAAATTTCTTTCTCTCACTGACCCCCTAAGCATACTCGAAAGGGCTGCTAGTGAAGGAAGTTCTGTTCTACAAAGTCTTAATTTGGAAGAAGATCTTATTAATAAACTTACAGAGTACTCAAAAAAAGCTTTACGAATTAAACAATATACAAAAACTATTCGATTTACTCTTTCGACAACGCAAAAGGGCGGTGCTGATAAAATCAAAAACGTTCTCAAAAATATAGAGGAAACGCTTAAAACTCTTCAAGTTGAAGGTAAAGTTTACGTTGTAGCCGCACCAAAATACGCTATAGAAATTATCTCTACCAAACCGAAGGTAATAAACAATATTGCTAAAGAACTACTAGAAAGAATACGTAAAATGGCAAATGAATTAACGTTAGATTTTAAAGTTGAGGAAAACTCTTTATGAGATCACTAATTTTAAAATGCCCTGTTTGTAAAATTTACACCCTTCAAAATGTTTGCCCAAGATGCGGCATTAAAACTATCACTCCTCATCCCCCAAAGTTTTCTCCAGACGACAAATATATTATTTTAAAATCAAAAGATGCTTATAGTGAAAAATTTAAAAAGGCGCCGGGGACGGGATTCGAACCCGCGCGGCCCGTTGGGCCAGCAGATCTCCAGTCTTTAAAAAAGAGCTCGAGTCTGCCGCCTTAACCACTCGGCCACCCCGGCTCAATGTTTTAATAGATACGGTATAACATTAGATTTTTCCTTTTACAATGGATAGAATCCAAAGAAGTTAAGTGGCGAATCATTATTGGGTGGTGTACAGATTGATTATGCAGTAAGCGTATCTTTAGATGTGAAAGATTGTTACCCAGAAGCCATCCACTATTGTGCAAAAATTAAAAAAATAGAAGCGATCTTCATTTATTCACAACAAAAATCGATATAAAGCAACAATCTTGCTTTATATCGCAACGCGTCGTATGAAATAGATACGCGTATTTCATTACGTTCTGAGCGAGGCTATAGTTTTTATACAGAGTTCCCACTTAAAAGGCTCTTGCTATTGATAAGACGAAAAAGCAAACAGTCATATAGTATGGTGCTGTGGATGCGCAATTAGCAACAAGGATTACACGAGAAGCTCTTTCGGTGCTTTTATTATGTGGTTAATGCACCAACTTAACAGAATTCCTGACATGTTTGAAACTCTGGACTTGGCTACCATGAGAATTGGTGATAGAAAGGATAGAAAGATTCTTAAGATAAAGAAAAGCACAAGGGTTTTTGTAAACATTAACGCTAAAAAGCTACGCATGCGCTTAACAGCTTTCAATTTTTTAGCTTTGCAGTTAAGATATTAAAGATATATGTGTATGCGCTATATTTGGAAGGTGAGCCGTATCCCTTCAATATCTTCTATGGATACTATCCAGCTAAGCGCTTTGCGCGTCACACTCGGCGTACTACTGCGCAGTTCTAAGAGTTCCCAGAATGTTTTCTTGTCATAAAAGCCACATACCTTAACGCGAGCAATCACCAGCTTTCCCAATCAAAGGTTGCGTGTTTTTGGAGCTCAGATAACGGCTTTTGCCGCCAAGGATTTGTTTTGAGAATAATCGAGTCTCCTAAAGAGATAAGGTTCTCATTTCCGAAGAAACCCGAGCTTTTCGTGATTCACACGAGAAACCACAAACTGCCTTACGCAAACATCCACGAATCACGAATAGCGATAACTAAGCGCTCCTGTAGCCTTCGAAAGTTTGGTTTTTAACTTGTCCACTCTCTGCGACTTGTGGAAGTCTGAGGTGCGAAAGGCGTTGAGGTGTTCTGAGGCCAAGCTTTAAAGAGGTGTGCGGTTGATTACGCGCTCACCAATTCGGCGCGGCGCCCATTATTCACACCAGTCTAACATTCTATTTGATCACAAAACTCGTAAAGTACTCACCAATAAAAAAATTACAAGGGGTGGTGTGCCGCCCATAGCCCGCCTTTTGTTTTTGACGGTATTTGACTAAGCGGGCTACCCGCGCCTCGCGTGGAACTCACAGGCGCGTTTTTGCCCTTTCTCCGCGCGGCATGACCGTTTCAACACCTTCTTGCGTCCTCAGCTCTTAATCATTGTCATCCTACAAGAAGGTGGAGCGTTTCTGTGCCAGAGGCACGGGTCTCCCCGTCCACCTTTCGGTGGCGCGCTTCCACGTGGAGGGCGGAGCTTCCTCAGGTCCAAGACCCGGCAACCGTCCAGCGGCTCACCACCCCATTACATTAATTCGTTAAATATAGCTAAAAACTTTTAGGTAACATCTTACAAACATTCAAAATAATAAAAATTAATAAAAATAATATTAGTAAAATAAGATATTGGAATAGTTTGAAAATTAATGATGATTTATAAAGTGTTTCGAATTATTAAGCAAGCGAATATCAAAACCCTTAAACTGAAAATCTAAACAATTTTATAGTCATTCATAGTCGTTAACATATTATTGATATTTAGTGAAATATTTTTGATAGGATTAGTTATTAACCAGTCATGTTAACGTGTTTATGCTAAAGGATAACTGAGGTAAAGATGCCAAACAAAAGAAAAAACTTAAGATATGTAAGAAGGAAAAGAAGCTAAGAATAAAGGAAAGGCTTACGAGAGAGAGCAGGTCTAAAGATGCTAAAGCCTATTTAATAAGGATAGATAAGGCAACAAGTTCAGTAAATGATAAACCCGTTATTTTTTGGTGGAACGGCGGTCGTCGTAGACTCTGCAGAAAGCGAGAAATAAACACAAAGGGATCAGCAAGGAAAAACCTTTTGATTATATGACACTTTAACGGGAAAGATATTAGTGATAGCTTCAGCAAAAACTATAAGTTTTGTATCATTCCCTTGTGAGTAGTGCGAACGGAGATAAGATCATAATAATGGTCCTAAACAATGCAACGATGTAAAGGTCAGCTTTTGCAAGAAAAGCTGCTAAAAAGTTTAACATAAAGTTTGTTTTTCTGCGTGTTCCTCAGATTAAAATCTAATTTTCAGCTGGAAGAATCTAAAAAGGGAGGTGCCATGCCTTTGGTCTCAAATTTCTCGTTTACGTAAGCGACAAACAGTTTTAAACTTATTTAGAAAAGAAAGATGAGCTATTCAGCTCGCTACAGGGAGGTGTTTCTTTAAAACATTAGATAACAGTAATGAGTATAATTATGGACTGGGCGGGATTTGAACCCGCGACCTTCCGCGTGCAAGGCGGACGCTCTGCCAACTGAGCTACCAGCCCTACTAATAATACATGTTTTAATAATATTTAATTTACTATGAGGTGTCTGTCAGATAATACCTCATATAGTGAGCCTCTAATCTATTAATCTACGTGACACGCAAAACTCTAAGAAATAAACGTTTTTCTTAAAGCTGAAAAACTTTAGAGTTTGAAGCGAATCTGAGATTTGACCCAAAGCCTCATAAGTGTTCAGTTATCGCAATAAATTGTAAAGTGTGGCGGCCGACCGCTTTACGTCTGGCTTGCGGTGTACGCTTACACAAGAAAACCAATATGGTTCGGCGTCTCACACGCACCACACAAAAACGCACTAAGATTCCTTCGGAGTTAAGAAAGAGGTGTCTCAGTAACCCGGTGATTCTGACATCAAACATTGTACCGCGAGGCTATAACAAGAGCCGGGTTTAAGAACCATGCGTGCCAAATTTTTGGGTTACGAAGTTCTGTCAAGCTTTTGGGCACTTCAATAACAAGAAGCTTCTACGACAACAACACCCTAGAAAAACGCTCTTACAACCCTTCTCGACTTCCTAAAGCCTTTTATACACTGTACACCGAGTTGGAGGTGACACGGATGAACTCTTATCCAGACAGGAGTGTATCCTTTTAGACACAATCCTCTGCTTATTAAATTTCTGAAAAGTGTATTCTGTAAGTGTAAGTAATGGATAACATTGAGAATAAAGTTATTTTGAGCAAATCTGTGAAGTTTTAGAGATTGGGGTTTTACTTTGATTAGGGATTAGTTGGTGTCCACATTAGCGTAAGCATGAAAAGCGTGCAAAACCGTTGCCTAGGCACAATCCAAGTGTTGATTCTCTCTAGGAATGGTGAAGCGTCTTTTTAATTACAAAATAAATAAATGTTATAATAGTAAAGAGTTGAAGATAATCAAGTTGTGGTGGACTTTGCGTAAAACTTCCAGTATAAAACACAATTTTTGAAAAATATAGTAAGCCAAAATGATACACGATCTTTTCTGGGGGTCTAACTATTGCTCCAGGATAAACCCAAAGCGATAGTGCTTCCAGAATAACTCCGATCAAAAAAATCGCAAAACATCTAATGAAAAGTGCTTTCACAAACCAAAGTTTGTTTTCGTATAATATAAGGATAAACAAAATTAACAACGACCATTAAAACAGCATATTGGGCTTTCTATTTAGAGTCATTAAGCATAATACTTCAAAGCTTTCCGTAACAGTTTATAAGGATGAATTTGTCTTTTCCAAAAAATCTGATGTTTTTCTTTCGCCTTCTATGGAAAAGTTTTGTAAGAATACTTTCTAGAGCTTCAAAGACATATTAGTTAATTTCAAAATTTTAAAACTTAATGTGCTTAGAAAGATATTACCTAAATACACATTGATGAGTGTGCAATGTGGCCAAGAAGTTCTTTATCCATACATTGTCTATCGATTAAAGAGACTGAATACACTTTGATTACAAAACAAAGGCAAGCATTGTCATCGCGTACGTCCTGCAGAAGTCTGAATACACTAGCGAACTTCTACCACATGACCTTATTATCAATTTTTATTATAGAGGTCTAAAAACACACGTACTAATCGCTGAAGTTTGAGAACAACCTTTTCTTCTGTGGTATTATTCAAACACGTACGAAGCAAATTTAGCCCATTCATGTACTTAATGCAATAATATTGTTTGAATTTTTTTATTTGATGCGTCAAGATAAGCGCTTTATGCAAATTGCCTTTATACATGAACAGCTCCAAGAAGTCTACGAATGGTGTAAGCAGCGTTTTCTTTGGGTGTTGTCGTAGAACATCCTTGTTCGATGCTTAAAGTAACCGAAGAATCAGAAGAGTTTTGAAGTTCAAACGTTTGGTGCACATGTTTTTTAAACCTAGTTTAGATCACAACCTCACGGTAGCAGTGGTTGCTATCTGTAAGCACAAACAGCCTTGTCGAAACACCTAATTCTCAGCCTCTAGATTCTGAGTTTTGTGTGATTAGCGTTAGACCACAAACCAACTGGGTTGCGTAGTATACTTATTAACCATGATCCACGGGGGGTTTACCAACCACTTCACTTAATAGCGGTAACTGGATGTTCTTGAGGTTCAGATCGAGGTCTTTCTCGACTTTTTTGTCCACACTTTAACACTAGACTTTGAAGATAGGCCTTAATGAAACTAGAGGTCTGAGGTGCGAAAGGCGTTGAGGTGTTCTGAGGCCAAGCTTTAAAGAGGTGTGCGGTTGATTACGCGCTCACCGATTTAAAACCACGGTGTGCGCTACAACGCTTATCCAGACACATGGGCATTCCAACAACGAAGCACACGAGAAAAGAGGGTCATGTATTCAGAAACAACTTTCCTTGGGCCATTGGAATTCTAGTTTACTTGATTATCATAGGTTTACTCTATGCGTCTTTAGCGCCTCATCTGTTTGTGCCACCCCAAATGCTTAAAACACAAGGAGTGATAAAGATGAAAACAAACCTCGCCTTACCCAGACGCGATCATTAACTGAACGATATTTTTATTTTTTAGTTGAAATAATTTTTTCTAATGAAGAAAAGACAACACGTTTTAATTCTTGGAGGTGGGGTGGGAGGGGTCGCTACTGCAGTTGCTTTACGTAAATCTTTTGATGTTACACTCGTTACAGAATCAGACTTTATAAATTATGCCTTGTTACCAAAGTTGTTCGTTGAAAACTTAAATTATTTAAATGCGATAATTCAAACTAAGATACTTTCTTCGTTTGGTATTCAAGTTTATCGAGATACTATAAGTTTGATAATTCCATCTGAAAAGAAAGTCAAGACAAAAAAAGGCAAGTTATTTACCTATGATTATTTAATTATTGCACTCGGCGCAGAGGTTCCTATTGCCCCACATTTTTGGTCAATAGAAGGATTTTCTCAATTTCAAAAAGAAGCTGTGAATTTTAAAGGCGGTAAGCTTGTAATCGCTGTTGAAGGGATTCCTTATAGATGCCCTCCAGCACCATTTGATATAGCCTATCGACTAAAGCGATATTTCGAAAGTAAAAGTTTGAATGTTCAAACAATAATTTTACATCCAGAAGCTAAACCATTGATTGCTGTCGGAGAAGAAGTGCACAAGAAACTAATCCAAGGCATCGAGAGGGAGGGAATTGAGCTGAAAGCAGCTTATCATATTAAAAAGATAGACCCTATTGAACGAAAAATAGAGAACGAATCGGGTGAATTGGTCAATTATGATTTGCTGATGTACGTTCCAAAACACAAAGCTCCTAATGTTGTTTCTCAATCTGAGCTTTCTACAAATGATGGTTGGCTTAATGTTAAGAAGAATTTTAGGACAGAAAAATACGATGATATATTTGGAGTTGGAGATATTATTGCACCAACTTTAGGCCTTCCAATGGCTGCTTTTCTTGCACTTTATGAGGCGCAATTTGTTTCATCTTTGTTAACAAATCAAGAACCACCTAATAAAGCAGAGGCTGCTTGTCCTATAGAAATGGGTTCCTACTCGTTTATACCTTTCTGTGATTTCAGAAGCAAAATCGAAAATGGTTTGCCTCCAAAATGTAAGATCATCGAGGCGGAACAAAACTTTATTGGGTTCTTTAGAAATCTTATACACCAAAGGCTATTGTCGCTTTTTTCAGGACTCTAGGTGAATGATGAGGCTCGAAAGGACTGTTACATGATGAGCCCACGCAGAGCTGACACCTAAGATTTCACCCATTGTAAAGTTGCATAGATAGGTCCTGTTTCTTTGTCAAATGTTGCAAAAATGAAGCTCTTTCTAATTCCGTGTGACAGCCTACCCGCTCTTATTACTTCTGTCCCTGTGAGCTTGTGCTCTGGTTGAATTACTTGTACCAGAAACGGTGCGTGGTCGATACCAGGACCTTTAAGATATACTGCAAAGGTTGCGCCGAACTTTATACCAGAGCGTACAACAAAACCCCTTTCTCTTAAGTCTTTATAGATCAAATAAAGCAGTTCTGATCTTCCAGTAGGTTGCGCAAGTCTTATTCTACGACCCTGTTTATAAACCACAACTTCTTGTTTTTCGACTAGATATAAAACTTCTATTCTTGAGAGTCTTAAAGGAGAAAGAAGGTCGCCAAGTTTAGGTTTTTGTTTATTTACTGGTCTTCCAAAATACCTATTCCAATATAACGATTCACACTCTTTCTCATCGAAAACCAAGTAAGCAGAATCAACTTTTTCTACTTTAATCACGGCTATAAAGTTATTTAAGAGTGATAATAAGTTAATCGAAGAAAATGAACAAAAAACAAACGCTATACGTGCTCCTACTAGGTATACTTATTCTAGCATTATTAGTGGTATTTATTGACCCATCGAAGGTTTGGCTATATATAGAACACGCGAACATATTTTTTTTGTTTTTTGCCGCGCTTGTAGAATTGTTTGGAGGTTTTCTTTATTCACTGGCGTGGTATATAATTTTAAAACCCAGTGGGGTTAATGTTTCTATCAAACAAGCATATTTTATTACAATGGGAAGTCTTTTTTTGATATATACGACGCCAAGCGGTATAACCGCAGAAGCGGCTAGAATCGCAATGACAAAAAAACATGCTGCGGGCGATTACGGAGGTCCTGCAGCTTCTGTGGTTGTTCACCGTATAATTTATGGATTAGGATTTGTTTCTGTAGCAAGCCTTG
>NEXD01000024.1 GCA_003019595.1 Candidatus Marsarchaeota G1 archaeon BE_D | reverse complement strand
AAAGTGGGTTGGTGGGAGAAAGCGTGTTGAACTGAGGATGGAGGGCGCTTCCCAGAGGGAGTGGTGGGAGCGCGTGGTTCTACCCTCCCTCTTGGGTGGGTGCGTGCTGACAGGGGGAAAGCGGAGTGACCCCGATGAACTCGTGAGGTTCCTAAATGATGCGCTGAAGCCCAAGCTCTGCTATGCGTATGATAGGTATGCTGATGCGTACCTACGTATACCTACGTAGAGTGAAACCCAAACCTGACCAAGGTCCAGCGGTTCTGACAAGTCCTGTGGCTTCTCTTATGTACTGACTAGGCGGACTCCTTTGCTCTTTTTCAGCCATTTCTTCGAATATTTTTCATAAGTTCGTAATAAGCATTGTGTTTTTTTCTATTAATTTCTTAAAAAGATTTCAATTTTCCACAAGATTTGAATCACGCGAAATGCGTTAACTCTTTTGACGCTTGTAAAAAGCCTTTTTTTAAAGCTCATGCTTTAAAGCGCATGATTTTAGAGGCCGAGATCACACCAGCGCTTTCTCCACGCCAGTTCTTGGAGATTTCTAGACTGGTGGAAAAGCTTGGTTTTGATAGACTTGGGGTTTCGGATGTTTTGGGATATCCGGATAGCTTTGTTCTACAAGCGCTTTCGCTCAAAGTAACACGTAACATCAAGATTGGTAGTCTTGTTTCAAACCCGTTTACACGCCATCCAGCGCTTCTTGCGTCAAGCTTCGCGACGCTTGCAGAGCTTTCTGGTGACAGATGCTACTTGGGGCTTGGCGTTGGCGCATCACTAGAAAAAATAGGGATTAGAGCGCAAAAACCAGTGCGCGCCTTAAAAGAGGCCGTGCAAACGATCAGAGCGCTAATTAGCGGTAAAGAGGTGAACACCAAAGGTGTTTTTTCGTTTGAACGCTTTAAGCTTTTAAGACCAATTGGCACACCAGAAATCATTATCGGCACAAGAAGCCACAAAATCGCAAAACTTGCAGGCGAAATCGCTGATGGTGTTGTGCTAGGCGCAAGATTCACATCAAAAGAGTATCTTTCCGAACTCTTAAAATGCGTCAAGATGGGCGCACGAAAAGCAAAAAGAAAGCCATCAGAGCTTTTTGTCGCGCCAAGACTTACGCTTTGTTGCTCAAAGGACGGGGAGCTTGCTCGAAAAAGTGTTAAGCCATACGTTGCGCACTATTACAGCGTTGTCGGAAGACTTAACCCAGAGTATGAGCAAAGCGTCGCTCAGAAGCTTGAGCGATTGCTCAAAAAAGTTGACGACTGGTACTTTTCTCCTAGCGCCATTTGGCCTCGTGAAATGTACGAGCTTGTGGACGAAGAAATGGTTGACAAGTTCGCGATTGCGGGAACGCCCGAGCAGTGTGCACAAAGGGTTTTACAAATATTAGAGAAAACAGAGTTTAACGGCGTGAGTTTTAACATAGCACCAGTTCGTCGTGGTGACTACTTTCTTGGTTTAAAAGAAACGCTTCTTTCAATAGGTGTTAAAACGCTTATACTTTGGCGCACGGTTTTAGGTTGATGGCCACAAAGGTCGCAATGATAGGCTGGGAGTACCCTCCGTTTACAGTGGGCGGGCTTGGAATTCACTGCGCCATGCTCACGCGCGAGCTTGTGAAAGGAGGTGTTGAAGTTGATTTTTACAAACCCAGAATCAACGGCTCGCCCACAGACACTCACGTCAACTTTCACGAGCTGATTCTTCAATCAAGCGTAGACCCTGTGACATATGATCTCAAAAACTTTTGGGGTGCAGTTGAAGAGTACAACCAAAAGCTTGTGAAAGCGTTCGACCCATCGGGCGTAAGCCTTATCCACTGTCACGATTGGATAGGCGCGCTTGCGGCGATAGCGCTTAGCAAAATTCACTCAATTCCTTTAGTTGTCACGGTTCACAGCACAGAGTTCGACCGCTCAGCTTTCTTTAATCCGCAGGAGTGGATAGCAAACATCGAGCGTTCAATGGTGCACGCCGCAAAAAGGGTGATCGTGGTGAGCGGTTGGACAAAGACGCTTGTTTGCGAAAAGTACGCAAGGTGTGACGGTGTGCACGTGGTTCACAACGGTTTTAACCCGCTTGGAGTTCACAAAACTGACTATGAAAGAAAGGGTAGAATAATCTTTCTTGGAAGGCTCACAAGCCAAAAAGGTCCGAGGTACTTGGTCGAGGCAGCTCGCGTCGCCTTAAAAGTTATTGAGTTCGAAGTTGTGTTTGCGGGCTCTGGCGATTCGGAAGCGGAAATAAGGAGGATTTCACAAGATTTGGGAATACAGCAAAGCGTTAAGCTTCTTGGAAGGGTTTCAGACAAAGAAATGAAAAAGTGGATTGTGGAAAGCGACGCCTACGTTTTACCAGCGGTGAGCGAGCCTTTTGGAATGACGGTTTTAGAGGCGATGAGCGCGGGTTTGCCCACGATAATTTCGAAAACCACAGGCGTTGGGGAAGCTTTGACTCAAGTTCTAAAATTTGACTTTTGGGACACGCTCGAGCTTGCGGATTTGATGCTCGCGATTGAGCTCAGGGAACCGCTCAGAAAAACGCTTGGAATCGAAGGCAAAGAGGAGACGAAGAAGTTTAGCTGGGAAAAGTGCGCGCAAAACACGCTTGAAGTGTACAAGAGGGCGTTGAGCGATGGTTGAACACGTTTTGCTGTGCTTCGAAGTTCACCAGCCAAAGAGGCTTGCGCGCACAAGAGTGTTTGACAAATCGGTGAGCTTCTGGAGTGAAGAGGACAGAAGAATTCTCGATAGAGTGTCAAAAAGGTGTTACACACAAGCGAACAAACTGCTTTACGAAACGCAGGAGCTAAAAGCGGGGCTATCGATAAGCGGAGTGTTGCTCGAGCAACTCATGGAACAAGCGCGATGGGACGTGATAGAAGGCTTTAGAAAGCTGTTTTCAACGGGTAGGTTTGAACCGATCGCGGAAACCTACTATCACTCGCTTGCGTCTTTGGTGGACACTAGCGAGCTATTTGAACAGGTGGGAATGCAGCGCGAGCTGATCAAAAGGCTGTTTGACACAACACCCACATGCTTTACGAACACCGAGCTCATCTTCTCTCGCTCGGTTGCAAGGAAGGTGAGGGAGCTTGGTTTTAAAGCTACGTTCGCCGAGGGTTGCGCCGCGCTTTTGGGAAACAAATCACCAAACGAGGTTTACACGGTGGACGGCGTGAAAGTTTTCACAAGAAACAACAGCCTAAGCGACGACATCGGTTTTAGGTTTTCAGACAGAAGCTGGTCTGAATATCCGCTTTCCGCTGAAAAATGGGCGCGCTGGATTGCGAAATCACAAGGTTCGCTACTCACTGTGTACATCGATTACGAAACCTTTGGCGAGCATCACGACGCATCAAGCGGAATATTCGAGTTCTTGGCGCGCGTTGGAAAGGAGCTCAACGCAAATGGTGTTGAGCTTCTCACACCCTCAGAAGCGGCGTGTCTAGAAAGCAAAGACAGCTTGCTCGCCGAAAGTTTTACTTCTTGGGCGGATGTGGAAAAGGACCTTTCGGCTTGGCTTGGAAACAGCATACAAAAACACGCTTTTCAAGAGATTTACTCTCTAGAAGAGGCTGTGAAAAACCAAGCCGATCCTGAGATTTTGAGAACTTGGAGGGTTCTTACAGAATCTGACCACTTGTACTACTGTTCGACAAAGAAGGCGGCTTCAGGTGAAGTTCACCTTTACTTCAATCCTTACAAAAGCCCGTATATAGCGTACATAAATCTTGTGAACGCGGTTAGCATCATAGCAAGAGAGCTAGGATTCTAAGCAGTTAAAGCGCTCAAAAAAAGAAGCGCAAAGTACAGCGCAAACGCGCAAAGCACTGCGGCAGAAGCGTAGCTAATCACTTTAAACGCTTTCACAAGCCTTTCTCGGTATAGAGAAACCATGCTTGTAAATCCCAAAACCCAGCTTAAGATTCCGCTGAAAAAACCGAGCGCAAACTCAACCCCGAAAATCGACGCAAGAGGTAAACCCACGGTTATCCACCAGCCAATTTGTAGCGGATTTGTGAGTCCAACGCCAAGCCCCTTTATGTACTTCACACCTTTGACTTGTTTTTCACTTTGCTTTGCGTTTGCGCCTTTCACAAGAAGAAAGGAAAGATAAAGCAAAACGGCGCATCCGATAGGATAAAGCAAAAAGATGATTTTTGAGTTTAACACGCTGCTTCTTAGGGTGGAGACAAGCGCGTAAAAAATCGCGTCAGCGGAAAGCGCACCAAGCCCTATCGAGAAAGCCGACCACCGTGAGTTTCTCACCGCTTCGCTGAACATTAGCATGTTTATGGGACCTGGGGGTGCGGCAAGAGAAACCCCGAGCGCATAAGCCACTCCAAACCCTGAAAGGTTCAAAGCTACTCACCGAGTATCACGAGCGTGAACTTTCTTCTTTTGCTCTTACCAGCGTGGTCTACCGCGTAAACTCTTAAATCTGACAAAAGAGCTTTTCCCGTAAAAAAGGAATCACAAGCTCGTTTCTTGCAATATCAGGAGTGCTCTCAACAGCTTTACAAAGCAAAACGGAGCAATCGGTGTAGCCGCAGTGTAGCACGAGTAACCCATTTGTGAAACCAGAACTCTTTAAAAAATAGTTTAGCGTTTGTGTGAGATCTTTCGAACCTTTGACTTGTGCGTAAAAAGTGTAAAACTTTAGGCGCACTCGTTACACCATTTACGCATTAGTCATAGCTTCTTTTATACTTTCGTACCCCTTTCTTTCGATTTCTTCCGCAAGCGAATAGTCGCCCGACTTTACGATTCTTCCGTCAACGAGAATGTGCACAACGTCCGGTCTTACGTATTTTAGTATTCTCTGGTAGTGGGTGATCAGTATGAACGCGATTTCAGGTCCCCTCATCGAGTTTATCGCTTCGGACACAACTTTCAGCGCGTCAACGTCAAGGCCTGAGTCAGTCTCATCGAGAACCGCAAATTTCGGTCTTGAAACCATGAGCTGCACGATCTCTGCCCTCTTTTTCTCTCCCCCCGAGAATCCTTCGTTTAGCGAGCGCGAAAGAAAGCTTTCGTCAAACCCAAGCCTTGCGAGATTTTGCTTTACCTGAGAGTAAAACTGGCTTAATGGTGTTTTGTCCCCTCTCACTTCGGTTGCTAGCGTTCTAAGAAAGCTTCCAAACCTTAAGCCGGGAACTTCCACGGGGTACTGGAAACCGAGAAACAGTCCGAGTTTTGCCCTCTGATCTGTGCGTAGCGCCAAAATGCTTTGACCGTCTAAAAGAATGTCGCCCTGTGTCACCTTGTAACGTGGGTGCGCCATCAAAACATAGGCGAGACTCGTTTTTCCTGAACCATTTGGTCCCATGATGGCGTGAACTTCGCCCTGCTTTACCTCCAAATTCAAACCCTTTAACACTTCTTTGTCTTCGACCTTTGCGTGAAGGTCAACGATCTTTAAAACCGAAACCATTTTTCTTACACCTCAAAACGCTTTTCACTTAATTTAAGCCTTTTGACATAAGTCATATTTCGTCACTTCTTTTCCACGGTTGTGCGGTACTTGTAGTGTGTGCCAAATATGTCGCTTATCGGCGAGACCTTGCCAAACTGTAGCGCCCATTCGAAAATGTCCTCTTCCACTTTTGGCGGTTCTCCTACACTTCCTCTCCACTTGTGTTCAACGAGAGAGCGAATCTTCATCCTGAGAGAAGGAGAGGGTATTCTCTCCACCGCTTTTTCGAAAAACGCGAGAATGATCAGCCTTTTAGAAGTCTCTTCGTCCAATCCCTTTGTTCCAAGATAGAACACTTTTTCTTCGTCTATTTGCTCCACCGCCGCAGAGTGCGTCGCCTTAACGTCGTTGTTGTCGATTTCTAGTGTAGGGATTGCGTCGGCGACGGCGTTTCGGCTCAAAAGCATCGAGTGGATAGAAAGAAACGCGCTACTTTTCTTTGCGTTTTCGGTGATCTTTACAACACCTCTGCTCAAAGCGCGTGCGCTGTCTTTTAGCGCCGCCTTTACGTAAACCGCACCCGTTGAATTAGTGCTCACAAACGTTATATCAGACGCCATGTCGAACCTTTGGTCGCCATCTCCGAACAGCACCTCGATGTCATCGGCGCTACCCCCTTGGCCGGCCATGATGTTTTCAAGTCTTCCTCTTGTGAACGCAGAGCCCATGTAAGCAAAAGTCCAGTTCATCGTGGAATCCCTTCCAACACGTGCCTTTTTGTTCGAAAAGCTTCGAACATCTTTTGAAAAGCCATTAAAACTCGAAAAAGCAAGCCTTGACGCGTCCTCTAGCTGTATGTCGGTGAGCACAGAAACGAGAGGCTTTCCTGTGTCTTTGGAAATCGAATACCCTTCTTCCACGACCGCAGCAAAAGAGTTTGGCTCAAGGTAAATGATGGTGTGCGAAACCATTGCGCTGTTTGTTCTGTCTGTTAAATACACTAGGCTAATAGGCTCTTCAAGAGTGGTGTTTCTTGGAACGTAAACAAAAACTCCCGTGTCAAAAAGCGCGTTTGCAAAAGCCGCAAACTTATCGCTTTCCGATTTTACAACCTTGTTCAGAAAAACCCTTTTAAAAAGCTCTTGGTGTCTTTCTAAAGCTTCTTGTATTGTTTCTATTATAACGCCCTTTTCAAGTAGCTCCTGAGGCACTCTTAAGACATTTCCGCCAGCCTGAACCACAAAGTTCGGGTTTCCGAGTTCTTCAAAAGTTGGCGTGACGCTGGATTTTCTGCTTGTCCTCAAGTATTCGTAAGAGTCCAAAGAAACGCCGCTCAAATCCGCGTACTTTTGAAACAGAGGAGATATTTCGGGTTGTAGCTTTCTAAAGAGCTCAAAAGATTTCAGCCTGGACTCTAGCAACCACTCAGGCTCGTTCATTTCTTTTGAGTAGCGCCTTATATCGTCTTCGTTTAGCTTTGGCAACCTCAAGTCTGTCTTCTGTAAAACGCTCATGGACAAAGTGTGCCACCAGAGTTTTTACCCAACTGCGTTGGTCATTTCCATGTTGATGAGCTTGTTAAGCTCAACCACAAACTCAAGAGGAAGCTCTCTTGTGAATTCGTCTATAAAGCCCATCACAATCATTGTGAGCGCCTTGGATTCTGTGAGTCCACGGCTCATGAGGTAGAATATCTGCTCTTCACTGATCTTGCCAACCGTGGCTTCATGTGTCACCGAGGCTGTGCTTTCATAAATTTCGTTGTAAGGATATGTGTCAGTCTTCGACTTTTCGTCAAGTAGTAGTGCGTCACACCTTACGCTTGACTTTGCGTTTGTCGCGCCCTTTGCCACCCTAAGGAGCCCGCGATACGTCGTTCTTCCACCGTTAAACGAAATCGACTTTGAAGTTATCCTTGACGTGGTGTTCGGAGCAAGGTGAATCACTTTGCCTCCAGCGTCTTGGTGCTGACCCTTTCCCGCTATTGCGACCGAAATGATTTCCGCACGAGCGTTTGGCCCGACAAGATAAACCGAAGGATACTTCATCGTGACCTTGCTACCTATGTTCGCATCGACCCACTGAACCGTGGCGTTTCTGTACGCATAAGCCCTTTTTGTGACAAGGTTGTAAACGTCGCTAGACCAGTTTTGAATCGTGGTGTACCTTACGTGAGAGCCCTCTTTTGCGATTATTTCGACCACCGCGGCGTGAAGCGAATCGGTGGAGTAAATTGGCGCGGTGCAACCCTCCATATAGTGCACTTTTGACCCTTCTTCCGCGATAATCAGCGTGCGCTCAAACTGGCCCATGTTGCTCGCGTTTATCCTGAAGTACGCCTGTAACGGTATGTCCACTTCGACACCCTTTGGCACGTAAACAAAGCTTCCGCCACTCCAAACTGCGGTGTTTAGAGCTGCAAACTTGTTGTCTTCTGGTGGAACGATCGTGCCAAAGTACTTTTTCACGATTTCCGGATACTCCTTTACTGCGGTGTCCATGTCCACGAATATCACGCCCTGTTTTGCGAGGTCTTCTCTGATGCTGTGGTACACCGCCTCAGAATCGTACTGAGCGCCAACACCCGCAAGAAACTTCCTTTCGGCTTCTGGTATTCCAAGCCTTTCAAAGGTTTCTCGAATCTCCTTTGGTAGCTCATCCCAGCTTCTTCCCTTCTTTTCTGTTGGCTTTACGTAGTACCTTATTTCGTCAAAGTTTATCTTGGAAAGATCCGCACCCCAAGTAGGAAGAGGCTTGCTCAAAAACACTTCAAGCGCGTGAAGTCTTATCTTTCTCATCCACTCTGGCTCGTTCTTCATCGCGGATATTTCTTCGACCACTTTTCTTGTCAAACCCTTTTCGGCCACATAAACGTATTTTGTGTCCTGTTTGAAATCGTACTTGCTGTAATCAATATTGATCAACGGAATAGTTGAATCCATTTTTCCACCTAGATGATATCACCTCATCACTATTTAAGCATTATGACATAAGTCATGATGCGATGGACACCTTAAATGGCCCAGATGAAAGCGTAGCAAGAAGGCTTTCGATTTGCTCAAAAGGCTGGTGAATTTCCACGTTGATCACACGCTTTGGCACGACTATCGTTAATGAGCAAACAGTTGTGTCTTCTTGTGTGACCGCGCGCTTTCCGTATTGTGTGACAAGCTCGATAAGTAGCTCATCGAGGTACTCGCTTTCCAAGTTTGGTAGCAACTCAGAAAGCAGCTTTTGAACGTGCACTAGCTCAACACAAAACACGCTCACTCTACCACCAAATAGCGTGGTTATGTTGACGCACTCGGCCATTTTGCACTAAAACGGACACACAAATATAGAGTTACCGAAAAACCCTTTAATTTTCGTGCAATCACACAAATTCATGAAAGTAGCGCTGATAGGCCACTTTGGTGTGGGAAAAGACACCGCAAGCGAATACCTAAAGGAAAAGCACAACTTTGAGGTTGTATCGATTTACCAGCCGCTTAGAAAGCTCGCCTTGGAAATTTTTGGCACGCAGAAAAGGCAAGAGCTCAACAAACTTGGATTTGCGCTTTCTTCAGCTTTTGGAAATGACATATTCATTTGGTGGTGCTCAAAACAAATCACGCAAAACAAGCACTATGTGATCAAGGACGCGCGCTTTAAAAACGAGATAGAGTGGCTTTCAAGCGTTTGCGACGCGCTGATTTATTTGCACGCAAAACCAGAAGTCGTTTTTGAGAGGATAAAAATCAGAGGAAGAGAAGGTGACCCGAAAACGCTTGAGGAGCTAAAGACGCTTTGGGAGGAGGAAGGGGAGATTGAAAGCGCAAAGCACTTGGCCAATTTTGTGCTGGACAACAATGGTGAGAAGCAAAAGCTTTTTTGTGAATTGGACAAAATACTTGAGAGGTTCGAGAAGTGAAGAATCGATGAAGATTTTGTACGAAGTCACACCCCCTTCAAAAAGGGCGACGCGGCACGAACTCGATTACGTAGTAAAAAACGCAAGCTCTTGTGGTGCGAACGAAGTAGACGTCACAGATTCTCCAACTGGTGAGTCTCACAGCTCATCGGTTGCGGCGTGCGTTTACATAAAAACGAAATACTCGCTTCCTGTGATGTGCCACATAAGAACACGAGATATCACGCTCAACGCGCTACGCGCTATGGTAAGAGCGTGTGCGGTTTGGGAAATAGAACACATTTTGCTTGTAATGGGAGAAGGAGGTGAAAACACTGGGCTCACCCCCACTCACGCTCTCAGAGTGATAAGAGAAGAAAAGTTGCTAGAAGGTTCGACGACAAAAGTGGGTTTCGTTTTACAAAAAGGTAAAAGCGTCGAAAAAAAGATACGCGCCAAGCCAGACTTTTTGTACACTTCGCCTCTCACTTCAGTTGAGGAGCTTGAGTGGGCGGTAGAGCTTTCACGCTCTCAAAACTTTGAGCTTTTTCCTTCGTTGATCGTGCCCAGCAAAAAGAACGAGGTGATTCTAAAAAGAATTGGACTTCAAGCGCTGAGCGCTGAGCGCGCGTTAACGCTTGCCACACACGCGCTCAGACTCACCTCAAACCTTGTGGTGATTAGCCCAGCAGACCCAGACGAAGGGTTTTCGTTTTTAAAAAGGCTAAACAGAAACGGTTTATAGTGGGTTTGCGAATCAATATATTGAACAAAGTTGACAGACCCGCTTTCCGCAAAGGAGCTAGTGGAAAAGACCTACCTTTACGTGGACAGGGTGGCAAAGGAGTGTAAAAAGACGCTTCTTACCAAAATCACAACGGAAAAGAAGGCGCTTAGAAAAAACGAGCTTTCAAGCTTTGTGGGAAGCGAAATTGAAAAGTGGTTTGCGCAAAGGGACAAATCGCTCAACATAAAGTGGGACAGGTCGAGCTTTGTGCTCGACCCAAAAAACAGATTTCACTTGGTTTTTCGCGGTGCAAACAAGGACGCAAAGTTTGAGTTAAGCTGTGACGGAGAAGTGTTTGCAGACCCGTTTAATCCCGAAAGGGTGTTTATAAAAAGCCTTGATTTAAAGGCTGAGCGCACAAAGTTTCAAAGGGCTTGAGCTCGTGTGTAGTGCTCAAAAAGCTTCTTGTAAAGCGCTTCGAACTGCTCGGAAAGCACTTGGTCTTTTTCCAATTTGGGTGCGACGGAGCGCACTCTTTCGTAAAGCGCTCTAGAGTTTCCACCAAGCTTTTGTTCGATCGAGGCTAAATCCACCGCTTGCGAGGCGCACAGAGCCTCTATTGCGCAGATTCTCCACAGATTTTCGATCGCTTTTAGCGCTTTTTTGCCAGCGAGAAGTCCCATGCTCGCATGGTCTTCTTGACCGTTTGACACGATCGCGGTGTCCACGCTCGCGGGATGACAAAGCACGCGGTTCTCTGAAACCAAAGAAGCGGCCGTGTACTGTGCAAGCATATAACCAGAGTTCAAACCACTTTGCGAAGTAAGGTAGGCGGGTAGACCACTAAACGCTGGGTTGAGAAGTCTTTCAAGTCTTCTCTCACAAAGCGCACCGAGAGGCGTGAGCGATATCGGTAAAAGGTCGAGTAGCATCGCAATCGGCTGGGCGTGAAAGTTGCCGCCGCTCAGAATCAGCTCTTCTTCTGGTACAATCAAAGGATTGTCGCTCACCGAGTTTATCTCGATGTTCAGCAGCCGCTCGCAAAACTCGAGCGACTCAAGCGCGGCTCCGTGAACTTGAGGGATGCAACGGATGCTATAAGCCTCTTGAACTCTCTTATTTCTTCCTATTGCCTTACTGTCTTGCAACTTTCTTCTCATGTTTTGAGCGACCGCGACTTGCCCAGGTATTGGTCTTAGTGCGTGTATCCATTCGTTGAGCCATTCGGTCGATGCGCCAAGCGCTTCGATTGTAAGACAAGCCACGTCTTCAAGAGCGCTGAGAAGCGCCTTTGCGCGAATAACACAAAGGCACGCGGTCGCTACGGTCATTTGCGTTCCGTTCACAAGCGCAAGCCCTTCCTTTGGCGCGGGTTTAAAAGCGTTGAGCGCTTCGCGCTCAAGCGCAACACGTGACGGAACGATTTCTTCCTTGTGATACACATATCCCTCGCCCATCATGGCAAGCGCGATGTGCGCAAGCTGCGCTAAGTCACCGCTTGCGCCAAGCGAGCCAGTTTCAGGCACAACTGGCGTGATTTCGCGGTTGAGAAACTCTTCAAGAAGCCTTAGTGTGGCAACTCTTACCCCTGAATACCCCTTTGCGAGCGTGTTGAGTCTGAGTAGCATCGCCGCTCTCACAACCTCCTTTGGTAGCGGCGAGCCCACAGCAGCCGAATGGCTTCTTATCATGTTTTCTTGTAGTTGAGATGCGTCAGAATCGGAAATTCTGGTTGTAGCCAAAGAGCCAAAACCTGTGTTCACACCGTAAATTGTCTTGTTTTTCAAAGCTTTTAAAAGGTAGTCGTGACACTTTTCAACTTTTTCAAGCGCGTTTTGCTCGACGACAACCTTTACTCCAAAGCAGGCCACTTTGTACACTTGTTGAACAGTAAGGCTATTACCGTCTAAAAAAACTGTGTCTTTCAAGTTCGCTCTAGTGTGATTTGCGAACGTTTTTAAAGAGCTTATCGCAAGAGGTTTGTAGGTGTTCAGTTTGGTATTTATTAACGTGGTATGAGGCTTTTTAAAAAGCTTCCAATTTTGTGTAAGAGCTAAATTTGCTCCGCAAAACCCTTTTATTGGCAGTTGAAATAAAATATGGATGAGCGCAGTTATACTCAAATATTCACACGGTATGCTCATAATAAAAGGTGAAGTTCCGCCTTTCGCTTTTGCGAAATACGATCAAAAGACACAAGCTTTTCGCTGTGAAGCGATATACTATAGAAGCGTAAAAGAAACTTTAGAAGCAAAAGGTTTTGAAGTTTTGGACGAAGCGCTTGAGAGACAAAGCTTTAAAAGCTTTACCCACACGATTAAGCTCAGAGAGTATCAGGAAGAGGCTTACACAAGGTGGATCAGTGCGGGAAAGCGCGGCGTGATAGTGTTTCCAACGGGCGCAGGAAAAACAGCGGTCGCAATTCACGCAATCTCGGAGCTTTCAAAGCCAACGCTTGTCGTGGTTCCTACACTTGATCTTGTGTCCCAGTGGGAAGGTTTGCTCAAAAGCTTTGGTGCCGAAGTGAGCGTTTTAGGCGGGGGAAGAAAAGAGGTCGGCTCGCTCACCGTGACCACCTACGACTCCGCGTCGATACACTATGAAGAGCTTGGAAACAAATTCGAACTACTCGTTTTTGACGAAGTTCACCATCTTCCTGCGCCAGTGTTTAGCAGAATTGCGCTCGGCTCTCTTGCGCCTTACAGAATGGGCTTAACGGCCACACCCGAAAGAGAAGACGGGCTTCATTCGCTTTTACCCTTTCTTGTCGGACCGGTTGTTCACTCAGCTTCACACGAAGAGCTTGCGGGAAAGTACCTTTCTGAATACGAAACAGAAGTTGTCAAGGTCAAGCTCTCTCAAAAGGAAAGGGAGCAGTACGACGCGCTTATGGAGGTCTACCGCTCAACGCTAAAAAAGTACAACATTAGATTGCGAAGTCCAGCGGAATTTCAGAGGCTTGTTGTGCTTAGCGGAACAAACCGAGAAATAAGAAAGGCTTTGCTCGCTCGAACTGAAGCGCAAAAGATCGCGTTCAACGCAAGCGGAAAGATTGAAGTTTTGCGCGCACTTTTAGAAAGGTTTAGAGGGGAAAAAGTGATCGTGTTTACGCAGTTCAACGAGCTGGTTGAGCGCATAAGCCGCGAGTTTCTTATTCCTTCGATCACCCACTCAACACCAAAAGATGAAAGAGAGGAGATTTTACGAAGATTTAAAGAAGGCGTTTATCGTTGCATCGTGACGTCCAAAGTTCTTGACGAAGGCGTTGACGTTCCAGACGCATCGGTTGGAATAATTCTGAGCGGAACTGGTAGCAAAAGAGAGTACGTTCAAAGGCTTGGGCGCTTACTAAGAAAGAAAGACGGAAAAGTGGCGCGCTTGATCGAGGTTGTGAGCTCTGGGACGCTCGAAGTGAGCACCGCAAGTAGAAGGAGAAGGGTGGGTTAAAGTGCTACCTTCAAACCTTTTGGCCTTAAGGCGCTATCGAGCGTCTGTAGAACCTGTGTACTCTAACTACAAAAAGGAACATCTGGCGCTTGCACAGCTGATAATAGACACAATAAAGCAGCACACAGGCGAAAAAAGAAAGAATTTGGAGCGTGCGCTTGAAAGCTTAGAGGAGCTTGAGTTCAACTTCAAATTTGTGCGCGGACTTTGCACACTTGCGCTTAGACACTGCGAGTTCAAGGTTAAGGAGGGGCTTCCGCTCAAACCTGTGGATATCAGAAGAATCGCGTTTGAAAGAGCAAGCCCGTTTGCGCTTGACTCTCACGAAAGAAGCGAGATTTTGCAGCAAATCGCAAAAGAGCTTGGAGTTGACGAACAAACAGTCGAGGAAAACCTGTGGGCGGATAGGGAAGGTGAGGAAATTCTTGCACACTTCGATGAGCCCACTCCCACTTCACTACTTATTGAGTACAACTTAGAGCTCACGGAGACGCTACTTTTTCGCTCAAAAAAGATTCAGCTTTTTGAGCTCAGCGACTGGAAAAAGGCGCTTTGGCTTGTCAAAAAGAGGGGGCTTATGTACACCGCTCAGGTTGTCGAAGGTTCTCCAGTTTTGCTTGTCGAAGGCCCAGTTACGCTCACAAATTCTCAAGGCGTTTACGGCGAGCTTTTTGTGGACTTGTTCAGAGACTTGCTACACCTAGGCTTTTGGCGACTTAAGGCTGAAATCGCGACAACTAGCACAGTAAGCTACACCTTTGAGTTTGACAGCACCAAAGCAAAGATCCTTGGGTTTTCGAAAGCGCCGCTCAAGCCCAAGCGACCAGAGTTTGACAGCGAAATCGAAAAAAGGTTTTACTACGCCTTTGACTCGCTAAACACGGGATGGAACCTTACAAGAGAAGGAGAGCCGCTTATCGCCGAGGACTCGATCTTTCTTCCAGACTTTGTTTTGGAAAAGCAGGGTTTCAAGGTTTACGTGGAAATCATGGGCTTTTGGACTAAGGAGTACTTGGAAAAAAAGCTCAAAAAGCTATCCGCTTTGCGTGAGCTTCCGATAATCGTTTTTGCGAATAGAAAATTCAGCGCGTCACGCGCGATGACAGAAGTTCAGGGTGTGCTCTTCTTCGACAAAGAGCTACCCCTTGGAAAGCTTTTGGAAAGGCTTAGGCTTTACGAAAAAGCTTTACCAAAGGCGAAACTTGAATTTGAGCTGAGCGACGTGGTTGACATTGCAAACGCACCAAAGGAAAGAAAGGAAGAGCTCGTGCACAAGCTTCTTCAAGCGGATTACATTATAGTGGGCGACAAGGCGGTTTCAAAAACGCTTTTCGAAAACATCAAGCAAGCGCTACAAAAAGAGCAAACGCTTACGCTTCACAAAGCGCAGAGGATCTGCGACGAATGGGGAATTAGCGCAGCGGAGTTTCTGAAAGCCGCTGGTTACACGCTTAAGTGGAAAGGCCTTGACGAGTCTTCGATCATCGTGGAAGCGCCAAAAAACAGTTAAATACTATCGTGCATGTTCACAATTATGGGAACACGCTATACTGTCGATTTATATGAAGTCGGGCTTTCTGATGCCGAGCTTGTTGGTGGAAAAAACGCAAGTATTGGTGAGCTACTCAAAATTGGCGTCAACGCGCCCATCGGTTTTGCGATAACTGTCGAAGGCTACAAAAAGTTTTTTGAAACAGGGCTAAAGGCAAAAATCGCAGAAATCCTGGATAGCATGGATGTCGAAGACACGGACAGCGTCCAGAAGGCGTCCGCAAGAATCAGAAACCTTGTTGAAGAGGCGGCTTATCCGTTTGATTTGGAGCAGGAAATAAGGCTTGCGTATAGAAGGCTTGCGCAAAAACTTGGAAAAGAGGCGCCAGAAGTTGCCGTAAGAAGTAGCGCAACGATGGAGGATTTGCCAGATGCCAGCTTTGCAGGTCAACAAGACACTTACCTTTTCGTTTCTGGTGAAGACGATGTGCTAAAATTTGTGAAAAAGTGTTTTGGCTCTGTGTTTACTCCGCGCGCTATGGTTTACCGAAACAAAAAAGGGTTTGACCACCTTGCGGTAAAGCTTAGCGTGGGCGTGATGCAGATGATCAACAGCAAAGCATCTGGTGTGTGCTTCACGCTCGACCCAGTAAGCGGGGATGATTCGGTGATCGTGATAGAAGGCTCTTGGGGGATAGGTGAAGCGGTGGTTCAAGGAAGAGTTATGCCCGATAGATTTGTAGTCGAAAAGTCCACACTGAAGATCAGAGACAAGCAAATCTCAGACAAAGCGCTGATGACTGTGCGCGATCCCGCCGCAAAGTTTGGCACGTACTCTAAAGAAGTGCAGGTTCCAGAGGAGCTCAGAAGGGCGCAGTGCATATCCGATGAACAAATTCTTGGGCTAGCGCGTGTCGCACTAAAAATCGAAAGCCACTACAAAAAGCCGGTCGACATAGAGTGGGCGCTTGACGGCGACACAGGAAAAATATTCGTGGTGCAGGCGCGACCAGAAACCGTTTGGACGCCAAAAAGGAAAGTGGAAGCGGTAAAGAACAACGTGCTCGTAAAAGGGCTTGGCGCGTCACCAGGAAGAGCATCGGGTCAGGTGCAGGTGATACTTGACGTAAAGGACATCGCAAGCTTCAAAAAGGGTGGTGTTCTTGTGACAAAGATGACCACGCCTGATTGGCTACCAGCGATGAGCAAAGCGGCCGCGATCGTCACAGATAGCGGTGGAATGACCGCTCACGCCGCGATCGTTTCACGAGAGCTTGGAATACCATGCGTAGTTGGCACTGGAAACGCCACAAGCGTTTTGCGTAATGGCCAAGTGGTCACTGTTGACGGAAGCTTAGGCGTGGTGATAGAAGGAGAACTCAAAGAAAAGGAGAAAGAGAAAGAGGAGAAAGTCGCCGTAGCGGAGTACATCCCGCCCACGGCCACAAAGGTTTACATGAATCTGGGAGAACCCGCAAAGATTGAAGAGTACAAGGACTTGCCGTTTGACGGAATTGGGCTCATGCGCGTGGAGTTCATACTTGCGGACTGGATAGGCCAGCACCCGCTCGATTTGATCGAAAAGGGAGGGGAAGAAATATTTGTGGCAAAGCTTGCCGAAGGGATCGCAAAGGTCGCCCAGGCGATTTACCCAAGACCAGTCGTCGTAAGATTTAGCGACTTCAAAACGAACGAGTACAGATCGCTTAAGGGCGGCGAAAGGTTTGAGCCAGAAGAGTCAAATCCGATGCTTGGCTGGAGGGGGGTGTCTAGATACATCAGCAAGAACTATGAACCCGCTTTCAGACTTGAGTGTAGGGCGATAAAAAGGGTGAGAGAGGAGATGGGGCTTAAGAACGTTTGGGTTATGTTTCCGTTTGCGAGAACAACTTGGGAAGTCGAAAAAGCGCTAAAAATAATGAAGGAGGAAGGGCTGGAAAGGGGAAGAGATTTTAAGGTGTGGATCATGGCAGAGGTTCCTAGCGTGGTTTTACTCGCCGAAGAGTTTTCGAAACTGTGTGACGGGTTCAGCATAGGAAGTAACGACCTTACGCAGCTTGTGCTAGGCGCCGACCGGGACTCCGCGGTGCTTGCATCGCTAGGCTACTTCGATGAAAGGGATCCTGCGGTGAAAAAGGCGATGCAGATACTTATAGAAAAGGCGCACGAAAACGGTGTGAGTGTGAGCATATGCGGACAGGCGCCGTCGGTTTATCCAGAACTCACAGAGTTTCTCGTAAGAGTTGGCATTGACAGCGTGAGCGTGAACCCCGACGTGGTAAAGGCCACGAAAAAGCTCATCGCTTCGATAGAGCAAAAGCTGATTTTGGAAGGTTTAAGGGTGCTCAGCAAGCGCTCAAAGCTCGTAAACGAGTAGCGGAATGAGTAGCTCTTCTTGAGAAAGCCCACCGTGGTTTCCTATCATCGGCTTGTACTCAAAGGTTGGATATCTGTAAACGTATGAGTGCTGTTTGAAAGGAAGAACGAGTTTGTCACCAAGCCTTGAGGAAACACTTGGGCTTAACTCCTTTACGCCGAACAATCCGAGCTCTATCGCCTCTTTTTTGTCAAGAATCACGCTCGTTTCTGAGAATCTCTTTTGAATCACTTCGTTTGAGTGTTCGTTTTTAGGAAAAAGAAAAAGCGCCCTTGAGTCTCCAGTTGGCGGTATGGCTAAGTTGGAAAGAAGCTCGTAGTCAGAAGATAAGTCGTGGAAACAGCCTTCGGGTATGTTGACGTGCCCGTGGTCGGCTGTCACGATGAGCGTGGCACCAGCACCCGCGCACTTTTCAACCAGCTGAGAAAATAGCATGAAAAAGAACGCGGATATCTCCGCATCGTGTTCATCGCTCATAGGTCCGTACTTGTGCGATATCGTGTCCACGCCGCTCCAGTAAGCTGTGATAAAGCGTGGTTCCGAAGTCTTTTGTAATAGCTCTTTTCTTATGTTTACGAACATATCGGAAAGCTGGCTAAACTTGAACTTCTCCGCGCCGTTGTAAAGCGCTCTAGAAAGAACGGTGTTTGCGAGGTAATTAGGAGTGAAAACCTTTGACTTCACACCAAGCGAAGAAAGTTCTTGGTAAATCGTTTTTTGAGGGTACAAATAGCTTGCCTGCAAACCCGAGCTTTCGAAAGCGCCTTCACCCTTTTCTGACGCTGGGGAGAATGTTATGGTGTTCACAACCGCTCCAAGCTCCTTTACGAACATCGAAAAACCGATAATCCCGTGTTGCGCGGGTGGTAAACCCGTGTTAAAGCTTGTGAGAACTGTGCTTGTGGTCGAAGGAAAAACTGTTGTCATCGCTTCAAAAGTTTGAGCCTTTGAAAGCGCCGCGTCAACAATCGAAAGCCTCTTCCTCGCTTCTTTTAGTTGTAAGTAGCCCAAGCCGTCAACAATTATCACAACCATGGTGTTTTGTAGCTCTTTTGAAAAGTTCAACGCCATAGTTGCGCTTTTTGAGCCGTAATGTGTTAGAATCAAGCTTGTGAGATTTAGTATGCTCCTTCCATCGTAAGACGGAAGATAAAGCTCACCGAATTTTTTGGGCTCAAAGCCCATCTCTGAATCGCTCATAAAAAGCACCAGTGAAAGCGGTAAGAGGGATTTATGATTTACTTTCGGGTTTTAAGCCATCTAGGCTTTTGGGATAAGCGTTGAGAACACCGTTTTCCTCTTTAAAATCCCATTTTGTGATTTCAAGTGCGACATGACCAAGTGAAGATTTCGGGGCGATCACAAAAACGTAGGGACCTTCAACCGCGTGAACTTTTAGCCTTTCCACTCTGTTACCCTTATAGTGAACGATGATGTCTTTTCCTATGTGCTTTGCTAGCTCTGGTTTTCTTAGCACGTTCTTTACGCGAGAGCCATAATTGATCGAGGGAACGTATTTTTGAGACAATTCAAATACTTTTTTGTTTTACAAGATTTAATTTTTACTAAAGCGCCTTAAAGTTCTCGTACCAAATCACATACGACTTGAACATGTCTGGGGAAACGCTTGGCTTTCTTGTTTGAATCACGCGCTTAAAATCTTCCATCGTAATTTCCCTTGGTTTGGAGTCTGGTTTTAGTGCAGCACCGCTTTCGAAAAGCTCTCTTACGACGATTAGCTGCGCCGACTGGCAAACGTCCCTTATGTCGCTAGGGCTGTACCACTCGGTCATTCGCGCTAGCTCTTCTAAACTCACGTCGCTAGCAAGCCTTAGGTTTCTTGTGTAAAGCGCAAAAGTTTTCACTCTTGCTTCGAAATCTGGAAGGGGAACGAGAATCCTTTTTTGAAACCTTCTTATGAAAGGAGCGTCGAGCTGCCACGGTTTATTGGTCGCCGCAATCACGTACACGAGCGAAGAGCGACCTTTTTCGGAAAGTCCGTCCATTTCTTGAAGAAACTGGTTTCTCACCCTTACTTCACCGCCGACTTCGTTCGAGTGAGTGCCAAACAGCGCGTCCACTTCGTCGATAAAGATGATCACAGGTCCTTTTGTTGAGCGCGCTTGAGCGAAAACCCTTGCCACATTTTTTTCTGCTTCACCAAGCCATCTTGACATGATCGCAGCGGCGTCGATGTTTATGAACGTTGCGTCAATTTCTGACGCGGTGGCCGCTGCGAGTAGCGTTTTTCCGCAACCTGGCGGTCCAAACATGAGTATGCCACGCGGCCAGCCAAGCGGGAAAAGGTCTGGCCTTTTTGTGGGGTAAACGATGGACTCCTTGATTGCGCGCTTCGCGTCTTCAAGCCCGATCACTTCCTCCCACTTGACGTTTGGCTTTTCCTTGACCACAAGCTCTTCGTACTTTGCCTTTGCTTGCGACTGCCCATCTGATGGCAGTTGAGGCGCTGTGTCTTCTACAACCTCCCCTTTGAGCGCTTTGATTCTCGCCTGGTACATCGCAATTCTTTGAATGTAAACTTTGTTGAGCTCGTAATTAGGATAAAGGTTTATCAGCGTGTTTAAGGTTTCGATCGCTTGCTGGTAGCACGCGATCGCCCTTCCGCGAGCGCCAGCTCTATCCGCCTGAACCCCTTCGTTTGCGTACCTTATCGCCACCTTTTCAAGCTCACTTGCGGCTAGTGTGGTCACAAAAATCACACCCTTTTTTAAACGTACAACCCTTGTTCAGCTTTCTCCTGTGTTGTTATCCTTATTTTTCCTTGTTTTTCAAGAAGCTTGAGCGAGTTCAACACAACCTCTCTTTGCATATTGAGCTCTTTGCAACAGCGTGACACGTCGATCACCCCATGGTTTCTTTTCAAGTAATCGTAAACCGCATCAAGTGGATCTTTATCGCGATCGATGAGAGTCACGGTGAACGCGCCTTCTTGCTTTGCGTTGTACTCCTCTTCCTTTTGCACCTCATCAAACACTTCTGTTATGCTTTTTATCGACTCAATACCGTTTGCTTTTACGTATTCAAGTAGAGGTCTCAAATCTCCTTCGCTAAAGGTGTCGAGGCTTTCTTTTAACCTTTTTTCGGCAAGCTGCTGCGCTTCCTTTATTATCGCATCAACCGTGTCAGACGAAAGCGTCTCGGAGAAGTCGAGCAAGTTTGCGTCGGTAGTAGTTGACGCAAGAACCGACATAAGCGTATTGCTCACCGAGTCCAAGTTCGACGCGATTTCGGGAACCAAAGCGCCCACTTGGTGCTTCACTTTTACGAGCGCATGCGTCACAGGTTTGAGTATCGCTCCCGCGTCACCGAGTTCTTTCGCAGTGCCGATTCTCAGTTTTAGCGCCTCGACCACAAGCTCTGTTTGCTGCAGAATCGAAAGCGCCTTGTGTATTTCTACCACTTCAGACGCGTAAATCTTTGCGCGCGCTCTGTCCCTCCTTTTTATTAAAAGGGCGCAACTTCTTAAAAGCTCCGCTTCTCTTACTTGAAGGTTGTTGATTTTGAGTCGTAGCTTTGCTTGTTGCTCGCTCAAAAGGCGCATCGTGTCGTCGAGCTGCGCCTTAAGATCCTTTTTTCTGTGAACGATACCATCGAGATAAGAAGTTGCGCCCAAGTCGCCTTAACCTCCGCTTTCGCCACTCAAAATTTCAACTTTAAACACGTTTCTGTACTCAAGCTCTATCTTTGAAAGAACCTTCATTTCTGCTTCTAGGTCGCTCAACTCGACGTGTGCTGCGGTCAAACCGTCTTTTAAAATCTTGGACCATTTCTCAAACTCATCGTGTTTTATTTCACCAGTGCTTTTTGCTATGTTCAGCTCGACGAGACCGCGTTCCAGTATTTCAATTTCAAGCCTGAGCTTGTCCACCCTTCTTTGTGCTTGTTCTAGAAGAGGTCGAATGTACGAAACGAGCTGGTTGAATCTTGATTTGTGCTGAATGTGCGCCGCGGTAAGAACAGGTTCTTCTACGCTTGATGAGTCCGTTTCGCTTTCAAGCGCCTGAATTCTTGTGTAGAGCCAGAGAATCTTTTCTCTGGTTTCCACGAGCTCCGCTTTTATTTCAGACCTTACGACCACAAAGTTTTCGTTCGCGGTGACAACTCTACTCAAATCGTACTCTTCAAAGCCATAGCTCGTTTCGACGATTAGAGTGGCCGTGGGTTTTGAGCGAGACGGCGCTTCCGATTCAGGAAGGTAGTTCGCAAAACCTGCGACGCGACCTATGATTCTTCCGTATTCATCCTTTACCAGCTTGCCGAGATGTTTTGAAGGGTTAAAGCCCTCCTTCAAAGCATCTCCAGCGCCTGACAAGTGCGCTCACTACTGCTTTTGTGCCTGAGAACCTGAAAGTGGAAGGTCTGGAAATTCTTGTTTGAGCCTTGCTTCGGCTACAGCCGCAGCCTCTTCCATGATCTTCGCCGCGTCTTCGTTTCCTGTTTCAAAACTAATCGTGTAGTTACCCGTTTGACCAGCTTCAACAAGAATCGTGCTGAGCATCTGGCTTATTTCTCCCATTCCCTTTTCCGCTTCAGGCACAACTGAGCCGATGCTTCTACTTACGGTTGAAATCACCTTTATCGCTGGTGCAAGGTTGACCACTATGTCGCCCAAGTCTTCAACTGTACCAAGTCTTATCGCAATTGATTCAAGCGCAAGTCTGCTTTGCATGATGAGCTTTACCATTTTTCTAATTTCCGCTACTTCATTCGCGTAAATCGACGCACGCGCTTGGTCGTGCTTTTTTACCGCGTCGACCACTTTTTCGAACATAACCTTTTGTCTGTCGCTCAGCCTAGCGTGTATCTGGTCGAGCCTTTGTATCTGCATCTGCAAAGACCTTACTGCGCTTTCAAGTCTTGGTTTTAGCGGACCAGCTGGCTTTATTGCTTCCTTTATCTTTTCAGTGGTAGAGGGTTCTCTTTTGTCTTCCCAATTTGAAACAAAATCCCTGCTCACGAAGATCGCTTCAGCCACATGTAAATGCTTATAAGGTTATTGTGACAAATGATTTTGTCACGCTGGTTAAAGGAGATTGAGTGACACATGAAAAAACTTGATCCTAAAGAACTCGCCGAGTTTGGACTTAGCGAACACGAGTCGAGAATTTATTCGGCGCTTGTGGAACACGGACCTTGCACAATGGCCGAGTTGGCGCAAAGAGCGCTTGTTCCACGGACAAAGGTTTACCCGAACGTGAAAAAGCTTGTGAGCAAAGGGTTTGTCGAGTGTTTACCTGACAAACCCATGCGCTGTAGAGCGGTTTCGCCAGAAAAGGTTTTAAGACCGATACTCAAAGAAAAGCAAAACCAAGTTGAAGAAATGAACAAGTTACTTGATGCGTTAAACCAGCTTTTCAGCGAAAAAGCGGCGGAAAACATGGAAAGAAAGGAGTTTTGGGTTTTTTCGGATAAATCGAGCGCGTTAAACAGCCTCAAGAAAAACCTTTTAGACGCACGCGAAGAGATATTCGTGGTTTTGAACAAGTGGGGCACAAAGACACTAGTTGAGCTCAAAGAGGCGCTACGAAAGTGCGTAGACAAAAAGGTGAAGCTACAACTAATTGCGCCTTATACACTTGAAGATTTGGAAAAGATTCAGGACTTCAGGGATTTGGCTTCAATAAGACTTGTCCCGCAGGAGCTAAGCGATTTTGTGATGATCATAGACTCTAGCACACTTTTTCTGCTTTCTTCAACTCGTGTGACTCAAGGATATGGCGGATTTTCCTCACTTTTGGTGAACGACTCAAGACTCAGCGAAACTGTGAGAACTTTGCTCAACGCAACGCTTTGGGAACAAGGTTCGCCCATCGAAAGTGTGAAAAGCTTGCTTGGCGGCTCAGAAAGCGCGCTACGCGCGGTAAAAGCGGCCAATCCTTCGGTTTACGCCGATGCGGTGATCAGCGCCTTTGGACAGTGGATTCTTGACACTTACGGCGAAAAGAACGGGGAAAGGATCATCCGAAATATAGCGCTCAACGCCTTGAAAACCATAGAGGAGGAGGAAGGTCTCAAGCTTTCCACAAGCTCTATAGAAGACGCGCTCAAAGCGATCACAGAACTCACCACGTTCAACGAAAAAGTGGAAGTGGACTTTGATTCAGAGGACCCAATGAACTATCTGAACTACGTGGTGTACAACGCTACGTCTGCGTCTTACAAAAAGTCTCAAGCTTCAAAGTCGAATATACTAATGACCGCTTGGGGCATTTTGACAGAAGCGATATTCGAGCTTTACGGTTACGAAACGGTTACCATGCAAACCGTCTACGACAGACAAAAACAGCAGTGGATGGCTTGGAAGAAAGTTTTGAAAAAGGGTGCAAAGCTCAAGTCGCTCGACGAAGCCTTAGAGGAAATTCAAAAGCTCACAAAAATGCTCGAAAACCAAAAACAAAGTGATGGTTGACGAAATCTGGAAAGGCTTTTTGAATATTGTAAAGATTTTGCGCTCAGCAAAATTTTCGATCTTAGTAGGAGATTACTTGTTGGTTGCACTCAAGTAAGCCGCAACAACGATCACAGAAAAAAGCGCGCCAACCAACCCTGAAAGGAACCACTGACTTGCGAAGATCGCAGGAAGGCCGAGCAAGTACGGCTTTATTACTGGGTAAAAAATGCTAGCCGCTACACCGAGTGCAAAACCAAGAACCGCAAACCCGAACAAAACGATTGCCCTTTCCATTTTTATCTTGTGTAAAACGTTGGACGCCTCTTAAAACGCGTGTACCGAGTTTAGCTGTCACCATGGTCAACAAAGTGTCAGGTACAAATCTTTTATGCTGGATAAACGAAAGACGTTGAAACATTAAGAAGGTTCAAATCTCTTTTGAATTGCGAATCCAACTATCGCTCGTGCGTTTTCCACTTTCGAGCATTTGTAAACCCAACCTTAGCGCCTATTTCTTTAAATCATCGAGATTGCCACTTGGTGTAAACGCCTCGTCCATTATGTACTCGAAGTGAGCTACCCCGCCTGAAGGCGGGAGCTTCCTGAATCATTGTCCCACCATGCCTCCTCAACCCAAGAGAGGGTAGAGAAGGTAGTGGGCGGGGCGAAACAGGCTACCGCGGGTGGCACCCACCCTGACGTCTTTAGGAGAACCAGGTAAGCGTTAAGATCGCGGTCTAAAGTAAAGCCACAGTAAGGACAGTGAAACACCCTGTCTTCCAGTGTTAAACCCTTGTTGATCCCACCACACAGGAAGCACTCACGTGAAGTGTTGTAGGAGGAAACAGCGAGCACGGTTTTACCGAGCTTTGCAAACTGCCACTCCAGCACAGCTCTGAGTTCTGAGAACGAGGAGTCGTAAAGCCGAAGCCTTCTTTTTCTGGTTCCACTTTGAATCAAACCCTTGATGTTTAAGTCTTCTAATACCAAGAGGTCGTACTCCTTTGCGAGCAAGGCACCGAGCTTGAAGAACAAGTCTCGCCTGAAATCTTTAATGTGTT